>JANMDK010000264.1:0-25857 GCA_031376265.1 Pseudomonadota bacterium | reverse complement strand
ACTTCGACCGCTGGGTGCGGCCGGAGGACATGGATTGAGTTCCGTCGTCGTCCTCATTTCCGGCCGCGGCAGCAACCTGCAGGCGATCCTCGATGCTGGCCTGCCGGTGTCCGCCGTGATCAGCAACAAGCGCGACGCCGGCGGCCTCTCGATCGCCTCGGCGCGCGGCATCAAGACCGCCGTGATCCAGGGCAACGACTACGGCACGCGCGAAGGGTTCGATGCCGCGCTGGCGGCAGAGATTGCAAAGTATTCGCCGGCTGCGGTGGCGCTGGCGGGCTTCATGCGCATCCTCACGCCGCGGTTCGTTTCGCGATATGCCGACCGCCTCCTCAATGTGCACCCTTCGCTGCTTCCTGCGTTTACCGGGTTGAAGACGCATGAACGGGCGCTGGCCGCGGGTGTCAAAGTGCACGGTTGCACGGTCCACTTCGTCACGCCGGAGCTGGACGCCGGCCCGATCGTCGCCCAGGCGGCGGTCCCGGTGCTGGCGGGCGATACGGCCGACGAGCTTGCCGCGCGCGTGCTGCGGCAGGAACACAAGATCTACCCGCAGGCCCTGCGCTGGCTGGTCGAAGGCAAGCTTTCGATCAAAGACGGGGCGGTTACAGTCAAGGAAAACGATGCGCAACAGACTTTCTATTCCGACCGGCCTTAGCGCAGCGACTTTCGGTGCACTCTTCGCCGGGGTTCTTGCCACGGCGGCCTGGGCTGCGCCGGCGAAGAAGGTCGAGATCGCCTACGACGTCAGCCGCAACGGCACGCCGATCGCCGAGCTGGTCGAAAAGCTCGAGCACGACGGCAAGACTTACCGGCTCGAGGCGAACCTCAAGGGCAAGGGATTGTTCGCGCTGCGCGGCGACGCCACGCGCGTCAGCCGCGGGCAGATCGCCGCCGACGGCCTGCACCCGCTCGAATTCGAGGACAAGCGCACCGGCCGCGACGCCACGCGCGCCAAATTCGATTGGGCCGCCAAGACGCTCACGCTGCAGGCCAAGGAGGGGGCTTCGGAGACCAAGCCGCTGCCGGCCGATATCCAGGACCGGCTGTCGTTCGCCTACAACTTCGCATTTCGCGTGCCGGGGACTGCGGTCATGCAGGTGAGCATCACCGACGGCAAGGGCGTTTCCACTTCGTCCTACAAAGCCGCGGGCCGCGAAAAAATCACCACCCCGGCGGGGGAGTTCGACGCCCTCAAGATCGAGCGCCAGAAGAAGGAGCCGGACGACCGCACCTCTGAGATCTGGCTTTCGGCCAGGCACGGCTACGTGCCGGTCCGCATCCTCGTGATCGAGAAGGACGGCACGCGCATCGACCAGGTCGCCACGCGCGTCACGGCGCCGTGATGCTTTCCCGGCACGCGCGTTGAAGCCCACCAAGGCATTGATCGCCAGCGCCTCCGAAGCGCTTTCCGACACGATGAAATTCTCCGGCCCCGCCGACCAGGCGGTGTCCCGGCATTTCCGCAACAACCGAGACCTGGGCCAGTCCGATCGCGCGTTCGTCGCCGAGACCGTCTACGGCGCGCTGCGCCGCCGGCGCTCGCTTGCGGCTGCTGCGCAGTCGGAATCGCCGTATTCGCTGGTACTCGCGTCGCTGGTCCGCCTGCAAGGGCTCTCGGTTCGTGCGGTGGCCGACGCGGTGCGGGAGAAAGACCTTCCGCTGCTGGAGCGCGCGCGCGCCGCGCGCATCGAGGACCAGCCGCCGGCGGTCCAGCTCGACCTGCCGGACTGGCTTTGGGAAAGACTGGTGACCGAATATGGCGCAGAGGAAGCCCGCGTAATCGCGGAGGGATTACTTGCCACAGCGCCGATGGACCTGCGCGTAAACGCAGTAAAGACTTCGCGCGACGCCGCGCTCGGCGAATTGCGCTCGACCGGCCTTGTCGGCGAACCAACGCCGTATTCGCCGACCGGCATCCGCATCGCAGGCAAGCCTTCGATCAACCGGCATGCGCTCTTCCTCGATGGACGGGTCGAAGTGCAGGACGAAGGCAGCCAGCTGCTGGCCGCCATCGTCGCGCCCAAGCGCGGCGAGATGGTGGTCGATTTCTGCGCGGGCGGCGGCGGCAAGACGCTCGCGCTTGGCGCCACGATGCGCAATACCGGGCGTCTCTATGCCTTCGACGTCTCCGCGAAAAGGCTGGCGGGCCTCGATCCGCGCCTGGCACGCTCGGGCCTGTCCAACGTGCACCCGGTCGCGATCGCCAACGAGAACGACC
Organism: Pseudomonadota bacterium; assembly: GCA_031376265.1. GTDB lineage: Bacteria > Pseudomonadota > Gammaproteobacteria > Burkholderiales > SG8-39 > SZAS-79. The sequence continues at coordinate 23,636 of JANMDK010000264.1, read as the reverse complement.
TGCGCGTGAAGCGCCTGGCCGGCAAGATCGACCGCGTGCTGGTCGACGCGCCTTGCACCGGCTTCGGCACCCTGCGCCGCAACCCCGACCTCAAGTGGCGTTTCGTCGAGAAGGACGTTGCCGAGCTGGTCGAGAAGCAGTCGCGCATCCTGGCGGCCGCGGCGCGGCTGCCACGCAAGGGCGGACGGCTGGTCTATGCGACTTGCAGCGTGCTGAAGGAAGAGGGCGAGGAGGTTGCCGCAAAATTCCTCGCGGCGCACCCGGACTATGCGCAGGCCTCCTGCGCCGAGATCCTGCGGGCACAGGGCATCGCGTTGGACACCGGGACGAGCCTGCGGCTCTTCCCGCATTTGCACCAGACTGACGGGTTCTTTGCAGCCGCCTTCGAACGCCGCGCCTAGCCGGTCGCCCGGCTACTGCTTGCGATACCGCTCGCGCAGTTTTACCGCCTCCTTGGACTTCTTCCGGGTCCGGATGTTGAGCATCTCCACGCAGACCGAAAAGGCCATCGCGAAGTAGACGTAGCCCTTCGGCACATGATGATCGAATCCCTCGGCAATCAGGACCACCCCGACCACGAGAAGGAAAGAGAGCGCCAGCATCTTGATGGTGGGGTGGGCGGATACGAACCGGCCAATGGCGCCGGCGAAGGTCATCATCAGGCCGACCGACGCGATGACCGCAGCGATCATCACGGCGAGTTCGTCGACCATGCCCACCGCGGTGATGATCGAGTCGAGCGAGAACACCAGGTCGACGATCATGATCTGCACGATGACTGCCGAAAACGTCGCCTTCACCGAGCTTGACTGTGATTCCTCGTCGCCTTCGAGCAACTGGTGGATTTCGCCTGCGCTCTTCCAAAGGAGGAACAGGCCCCCCGCGATGAGGATCAGGTCGCGTCCAGTGAACTCCTTTTGAATGACGGTGAACAATGTCTTATCCAGGCCGATGATCCAGGAGAGCACCATCAGCAGCCCGATCCGCATGGCCATCGCCATGGCCAGGCCGATCTTGCGGGCCAGTTCGCGCCGTTCTGGCGGCAGTCTGTCGACCAGGATTGAGATGAAAATGATGTTGTCGATCCCGAGCACGAGCTCGAGCGCGGTAAGCGTCAGCAAGGCGATCCAGGCCTGCGGGTCGGCCAGCAGTTCCATCACCATCGGGGACTCCGGGGTCTAGAAGAGGATTCGCAATCCGAGAGAGCGGAACGACCTTTCCGGCGGCCCGGAATTCTGCGCGCCCAGTGTGCCATCGACCTGAACTCTGTTGGGCACTATCCATATCCGTAATCCCGCGTGGCGGGTCGGCTTTTCCGCGCGCTGGCCGTAAGCCTCGACGATCCCGTACAGCCGAGGCGTAAATGCGATTTCGGCGCCGAGGCCCCAGGTCCCGCGTGTCATCCCGAGCTGGCGATCGTGGTTCACGCCTGCGTTCGCGTGAATGACTACGAAGTCATCGGCGAAAGAGAAGCTGCCGATCGCGTTCAGGTAGGGGTTGAGGGTGCGACGTCCCGCGAACGGCGTGACCTGGCCGGCGCCGAGCGTGAGGGCATAACCGGTGCCGTTCGTCTGCAGTGGCTTGAGGAGCGTTTTCGCCTGCATCACCGTCACCCGGCTGTCCCCCGGCGCCGAGCCGTCGACCCAGGTCGCGCCCAGCGTGAGTTCGGCGCGGCCCCACGGATTGCATGCCGGCAGGAACCAGAATTCACGCTCGTCGAGTTTCCGCTGCTTCTTTACGAACGTTTCGATCTGGCAGCCGTTCTCGTCGACGATCCGGGCGTCGTCTGTGACGAAAGGCCGCGCCGCGTGGGCTATCCCCGGCAGGCAGACCAGCAGAAGCATGAGCGGCAGCGATTTGGGCATCGGTGGATCGGGCGTGCAGTTTGCGAAAAGAGGGAAAGCATCCTTACACTGGCCATATTACAGACACGTGACGCAGCCGCGGAATCGCCGTGGCCGGCCTTTTGATGAGCGGAAACTCGATCCAAAGCGTGCTGGTCGACCTGTGGCGCGACCTCAGCCAGCCCGACATGCTTTGGCAGGTGGTTGCCCTGCTTGCGTGCCTCCTGGTCGCATGGGCGCTCTCGCGGGCGTTTCGCGTGTCGACCTCGGATGCGCAATCGACCGCGGTGCGCGTGGGTGCCGGCGGATTCAACCGGATCGTTTTTCCCCTGGTCGTGGTAGCGCTGCTTTTCATCGCCCGCCCGGTACTCATGCGCTGGGGCAATGCCAACCTGCTTTCGGTCGCGATCCCGCTGTTCGCATCGCTTGCGGGCATCCGCTTCGTCGTCTACCTGCTGCGCCTGGCCTTTGCGCCCGGTGACGCGCTCGCTGCGTGGGAGCGGGGCGTCGCCGCGGTGATCTGGGCCGGGGTTGCGCTCTACCTCACCGGCTTGCTGCCCGAGATCCACGCCGTGCTCGAAAGCGTGCAGCTCTCGATCGGCAAGCAGAAATTCACGCTGATGCTGGCGCTCGAATCGGTGTTCTGGCTGCTCCTCACGCTGCTGCTCGCGCTTTGGGTCGGTGCCGCGCTCGAGTCGCGCCTGATGCGCGCGGAAGGCCTGCACATGAGCATGCGCGTGGTGCTCTCGCGGCTTGCCAAGGCGACGCTGCTCGTCGCCGCGATCCTGATCGTGCTGCCGGTGATGGGCATCGACCTCACGGTGCTCTCGGTGTTCGGCGGCGCGGTCGGCGTCGGGCTCGGCCTGGGGCTGCAGAAGATCGCGAGCAATTATGTCTCGGGGTTCATCATCCTGCTCGACCGCTCCATTCGGCTCGGCGACTGGATCACCGCCGACAACCACTACGGCGAGGTCAGGCAGATCACCACGCGCTACACCGTCGTGCGCTCGCTTTCGGGGGTGGAAGCGATCATCCCGAACGACACGCTGATCACCTCGACCGTGCTGAACAACACCTATGCCGACAAGCAGCTCCGGATGGCGGTCAAGGTGTCGGTGGCCTATGGGACCGAAATCCAGCCGGTCCTCGACCTCCTGGCGCAGATCGCGGGCCGCCACCCGCGCGTCCTCAAAGACCCTCCGCCAAACGCCCTCATCCTTGCGCTGGGGGACAACGGGATAGAGCTCGAGGCCGGTTTCTGGATCGACGATCCGGAAAAAGGGCGCACCAACCTGGCTTCCGAAATCATCCTCGAAATCCTGGCCGAATTTAACCGTCGCGGGATCGAAATTCCCTTTCCGCAGCGGGAGGTTAGGCTGGTTCGTGCAAAGCCCTCTTGATCTGTTGCAAAGGGTCACCATTTAGCTGTTGCGCGGGAAGTCGGTTCGCGTAAAATCGCGCGCACCCTCCCTCCATAACCACATAAATCCCCTCCTCGATGCTCTTCTCCGGATTGCTCGACCTGTCCTTTTGGGGCCTAGTCGCCGTTGCGCTGGCGATGACCCACGTCACGATCGCCGCGGTAACGATCTTCCTGCACCGCCACCAGGCGCACCGGGCGCTCGACCTGCACCCGATCGCGTCGCATTTCTTCCGGTTCTGGCTGTGGCTGACGACCGGCATGGTGACCAAGGAGTGGGCGGCCATCCACCGCAAGCACCACGCCAAGTGCGAGACGGCCGAAGACCCGCACAGCCCGCAGGTGCTCGGCATCAACAAGGTCCTCTGGGGCGGCGTCTTCCTGTACGTGAAAGAGTCGTATAACAAGGACACCATCGAGCGCTACGGCCACGGCACGCCGGACGACTACATGGAGCGCAACCTGTATTCGGCCCACGCGATCCTCGGCCTGGTGCTCATGGGCGCGATTAACGTCTTCCTGTTCGGCCTCATTCCCGGGCTGCTGATCCTCGCCACGCAGATCGTCTGGATCCCGTTCTGGGCCGCCGGCGTGATCAACGGCGTCGGCCACTGGTTCGGCTACCGCAACTTCGACGCGGCCGATGCCAGCACCAACATCGTCCCGTGGGGCATCCTCATCGGCGGCGAGGAGCTGCACAACAACCACCACTCGCATGCCACCTCGGCCAAGCTGTCGTCCAAGTGGTACGAGTTCGACATCGGCTGGATGTACATCTGCATCCTCGAGAGCCTTGGCCTGGCGACGGTCAAGAAAGTTGCGCCGAAGCCGCGCTTCGCCAGCGCGAAGCCCGTGTCGGACCTGGATTCGGCCACGCTGCACGCCGTGATCAACAACCGCTACGACGTGCTGCAGCGCTTCGCCAAGTCGCTCAAGAAGACTTACGCGCAGGAGCTGGTGCGCCTCAAGCAGGGGTCGCCGGTGCATGCCAAGTCGCTGAAGTCGCTCAAGCCCAACCTGCTGCGCTCCAGCGCGCTGCCGGCCACGGACAAGGAGCGACTCATCGACGCGCTCAAGCACAGCAAGGCGCTCGAGACGGTGGTGGCGATGCGCGACGACCTGGTCGCCCTCTGGGAGCGTTCCAACGCCTCCAAGGAGCAGCTGCTGCAGGAGTTCAAGGACTGGTGCCACCGCGCAGAGACGAGCGGCATCGTGCCGCTGGCCGAGTTCAGCCAGAGGCTTCGCTGCTACGCCTGAACCCGGTCCGCGCCAATAAAAAAGGCCCGCCGAATTTACCCTCGGGGGCCTTTTTCTTTTCCGGTGCCACAAACAGCCACCGGGCTCCTGCCGGTTACTTCAGCTTGGTTTCCTTGTACATCACGTGCTTCCTCGCCTTCGGATCGTACTTCTTGATCTCGATCTTGTCGGGCGTGGTGCGCTTGTTCTTGGTCGTGGTGTAGAAGTGGCCGGTGCCGGCGCTGGACTCGAGCTTGATCTTCTCGCGCATCTTTAGATTCCTTTGATTTCGCCTCTGGCGCGCAGGTCGACCAGGACGGCGTCGATGCCGTTCTTGTCGATGGTGCGAAGTGCGTTGGTGGACACGCGAAGACGGATCCAGCGGTTCTCGCTCTCGACCCAGAACCGGCGATAGTGCAGGTTGGGAAGGAAGGTGCGCTTGGTCTTGTTATTCGCGTGCGACACCAGGTTACCTTTCATCGGCTTCTTGCCGGTGACCTGGCAGACTCTGGACATGGGGGGGCTCCGCGGAAAAAGGCGAGATTTTACACGGAATTAGGCCGCGCGCTCAAGCTTTGCCGCGGTGCGTCTTCCGGCCGGCGCCGGCCTGAACCAGCGGCGATCGGCGTAAAAACCGGGGGTTACGCTGTCCGGCAGCCAGCCGGGGTAGCCGAAGACCGGCAAAGGCGGCATTTGGCGGGGTTTGGCGTCCGCCGGGAGGGCCTCGATCCAGTCCGCGGCCGCCGCATCCAGCCCGCCAACCAGGGTTTCGGGCGGCCCGGCCAGCGCTTGGCGGCTGACGGGCAGGAAAAGGGCCTTGCACGTGATGCCGGGGTAGGGCGCCAGCGATTTCTCGTACGACGAGTGCCCGACCAGCACGAAGCGCGCATCGGCAAGCAGCTGGGCGCGACGCTCCCAATACAGGGCCTGCCATCGGAATTCGCGCACCAGCGACTCGAAGGTGGCGAGGCTTTCCGTAGCACAGGCGACGATCACGCCGCCTTCGTCGACCAGCGTGAGCAGGTCGCGCAGCGGGCCGCGGACGACACCTTCGGAGGCCAGGCTCGCGACATGGCGCGCGTTCAACGCAGCCTTGGTGCGTGGAAAAGTCATCCAGGCGAGCGCGTTGAAAAGGTCGTGGAGGTTATCCACGCGGGTATCGACTTCGCCCGAGTCGAACACGCGCTGCTCGTAAGCCTTGGCGCCCGCGGCAACGGGCGTGCAGAACCGGATCCGGTGGCCCCTTTCCGCCGCGAGGGCATTCAGCTCATCGAGTCCCGGCCGCTCGCCCAACTTTTGGAGCAATGGGCGCAACGGGTCGAACGCGGGATGGGCTATTCGCCCGGGCGGAAGCAGCTTTAGCGCAGCTGCCACGAAAGCGACTCGCCGGCGCGCATCGGCACGACCTCGGCCGAGCCGAACTTGTAGGTGTCCGGCACCCGCCACTCCTTGCGCACCAGCTCGATGCGGTCCTTGTTGCGCGGCAGGCCGTAGAAGTCGGCGCCGTAAAAACTCGCGAACCCTTCGAGCTTGTCCAGCGCATTGGCCTCCTCGAAGGCCGTGGCATAGAGCTCGATCGCCGCATGGGCGGTGTAGAGGCCCGCGCAGCCGCAGGCCGCTTCCTTGGTGTCCTTCGCGTGCGGCGCGCTGTCGGTGCCGAGGAAGAACTTCGAGTTGCCCGAGGTCGCAGCCTCGACGAGGGCCTCGCGGTGCTCCTCGCGCTTGAGGATCGGCAGGCAGTAGTTGTGCGGGCGGATGCCGCCCATGAAGAGCGCGTTGCGGTTCATGAGCAGGTGATGCGCCGTAATCGTCGCGCCGATGTTCGGTCCGGTAACTTCGACGTACTGGACTGCGTCGCGCGTGGTGATGTGCTCGATTACGATCTTGAGGCCGGGGAAGCGGTCGACCAGCGAGCCCATGGTGGATTCGAGAAACGCTTTCTCGCGGTCGAACACGTCGATGCCGGGCTCGGTCGATTCGCCGTGGATCAGGAGCGGCATGCCGACCTCTTCCATCTTCTCCAGCGTGTGGAAGCAGCGCGAGATGCGCGTCACGCCGGCGTCCGAATGCGTCGTTGCGCCGGCGGGGTAGAGCTTGACGCCCTGCACTCGGCCGGACAATTTCGCGCGCGCGATTTCCTCGGGCGGGGTGTCGTCGGTCAGGTAGAGCGTCATCAGCGGCTCGAAGCGCGAGTTCTCCGGCAGCGCGTCGAGGATCAGCTCGCGATAGTCGAGCGCGCGCTTGGTCGTGGTGATCGGCGGCTTCAGGTTCGGCATCACGATCGCACGGCCGAAGCAGCGCGCCGTGTGCGGCAGCACCGAGGCCATGTCGTCGCCTGCGCGCAGGTGAAGGTGCCAGTCGTCCGGCCGGGTGAGGGTCAGGGAATCCATGCGGGGATAAGGGCCGTGGGGGATCGCGAGGGAGCCGCGATTTTACCGTGGCTTGCCGTCCTGCTTCTCGTCCTTAGTGGACGGCTCGCGCGCAAGCGCGAGCGCGCGCTGGTAGAGCACATTCTTCGAGCCGCCGGTCAGCCGCGCCGCGATTCGCGCCGCGTCGCTGACCGACAATTTTTCCTCGAGGAGCAGCGCGAGGATTCGCTCGGCTTCGGTGTTGCCGTCGTCTTCCGCCTGGTGCGCCGGCCCGAGCACGAGCACGAATTCGCCCTGCTGGCGGTGCGAATTGGCCTCGACCCATGCCTTGGCGTCTCCCAGCGGAAGGCGCGCGACTTCCTCGAATTTCTTCGTGAGTTCGCGCGCGATCACCAGTTCCCGCGCCGGGCCGAACGCGGCGGCCAGGTCTTCCACGGTCTCGAGCACGCGATGCGGGGCTTCGTAGATCACCACCGGGCACGCTGCGTCCAGCGCTTCGATTGCCTTGCGGCGGCTGCCGGTGGAGGCCGGCAGGAAGCCGACGAACAGGAACCGGTCAGCGAGGAAGCCGCTCGCGGAATAAGCCGCGATGGCGGCGCTCGGCCCCGGGATCGGCACCACGCGGATCCCCGCCCGGTGTGCGGCTTCGACCACGAGCGCGCCGGGATCGGACACCGCCGGGGTGCCGGCGTCGCTCACCAGCGCAATGCTTTTTCCGCCCGCCAGGTTCTCGACCAGCTTGTCCCGGGCGGTGCGCTCGTTGTGCTCGTGGAGCGCTACGGTCTTGGCGCTGATGCCGTGCGCGGCGAGGAGTGTCCGGGTGGTGCGGGTGTCCTCGCAGGCCACGAGGTCGACCGACCCGAGGATTTCCCGGGCGCGCGGCGAAAGATCCGACAAATTGCCTATGGGCGTGGCGACCAGGTAGAGGATTCCGGCGGAAGGAGGGTCTTGCGACATGATTTTTGTCAATGCCGGGGAATGCCGGGTCAACGCCGATTGTCCGGCTTCGTTAGACAGGGAGCAAGCCAGGAGAGTAAGCCGACCACGACGGGGAAAAGAAGCGAAGGGGAAAGGGATGGACAAGGCCATGGACAGGGCCACTGCAGGCCGCGCAGCCGAAGCGCTCGCCGAGCGATTGCTCACCGGGGCGGGCCTGGCGATCATCGCGCGCAATTTCCGCTGCCGCCACGGCGAGATCGACCTCATCGCGCGCGAGGACGACACCATCGTCTTCTGCGAGGTGCGACTGCGCAGCAGCGAATCCCACGGCGGCGCGGCCGAGAGCATCACCGGCCACAAGCAGGCCCGCATTGCCGCGGCGGCGCGCTATTTCCTCACCTCCCGGCCCGAGGCGCCGTGCCGGTTCGACGTCCTCCTGCTGCAAACGCTGGATGCGGCGCGCATCCGCTGGATCAGGAATGCGTTTACGGTCTAGCAGCGCGCTCCTGCTGGCGGCGAGCCTGGCCCTTGCGGTGTCCGCAGCCGCCCAGCCTGCGCGGGAGAAGACGCCTCACGTGCGCATGCTGGTGCAGAGCTCGCCGCTCGCGGGCTTCCGCCACGGCGCGGCGGCCGAAGTCTGGGAAGACCTGCGCACCGGCGATACGCTCTTGCTCGTGCGGGAAGCCGGCAACGCGTTCGATGCGAATGCCGTTCGAGTCGAATGGCGCGGGCACAAGCTCGGTTATGTCCCACGCCGCGACAACGCGGCTCTTGCATGGGCCATGGATCGCGGCGAGACGCTGCACGCGAGGGTCAGCCGCGCCGAATGGCATCCGAATCCCGCCCGGCGCATCGCCTTCGAGGTCTTCGTCGAATGACCCGCGGGTGTAAAATCGGCGCATGGGCCACATAGACGACAAGGCACAGGATTCGGTGAAAGGCGCCGCGTCGCAGGCCGCCGCGTCACATCCTGATTTGGCGGCACGCGTGGCCGGCCATTTCGCCGCGAGCGCGAGCCTCAAGACCGCCTGCGCAAAAGACCTCGCCGGCCCGATCACGCAGGCCATCGGCCGCATGACCGACACGCTTCGCGCCGGCGGAAAAATCCTCGCTTGCGGCAACGGCGGCTCGGCCGCGGACGCGCAGCACTTTTCCGCGGAACTCCTCAATCGCTTCGAAGTCGAAAGGCCACCGCTGGCGGCCATTGCGCTGACGACCGACACCTCGACCCTGACCTCGATCGGCAACGATTACGGCTACGACCAGGTGTTCGAAAAGCAGGTCCGGGCGCTGGGGCGCAAGGGCGACGTGCTGTTCGCGATCTCGACTTCCGGCAATTCGGGCAACGTGATCACTGCGATGCGCGCGGCTTCCTCGGCAGGCATGGGCATCGTCGCGCTTACAGGCCGGGGTGGCGGCAGGATGGGGGCGATGCTGTCGCCAAATGATGTGCATATCTGCGTGCCGCATACGGTGACGGCGCGCATCCAGGAAGTCCACCTCCTCGTCCTGCACTGCTTGTGCGACGGGATAGACGCAGTCCTATTTGGAGCGAAGTGATGAAGAAAGCTGGCTGGTTACTCCTTGGTGCGATGATCGTGTTGCCCGCAATGCAGGGATGCGTGCCGGTGGCGGCCGTGGTTGGCGGGGCCACCGTGGGCTCGATCAACGACCGGCGCACCTCGGGCACGCAGATCGACGACGAGGGCATGGAGTTGCGCGCCTCGAACCGGATTTCGGAGCGGTATGGCGATCGCGTCCACGTGAACGTGATCTCGTTCAACCGGAGCATCCTGCTGACGGGTGAAGTGCCCAACGACCAGGCCAAGGCCGAAATCGAGAAGCTGGTGAGCGGGATGCCGAACGTGCGCGGCGTCACCAACGAGCTCGTCGTGGCCGGCAGCTCGGCGCTGACTTCGCGCGCGAACGATTCCTACCTGACCTCGAAGGTCAAGGCCCGCTTCGTCGACACGAACCACTTCAATCCCTTCCACGTCAAGGTCGTGACCGAGAACAGCACGGTCTACCTGATCGGCATCGTCACCGAGGCCGAGGCCAAATCGGCCACCGACATCGCGCGCACCACCGGCGGCGTGCGCAAGGTCGTGCGCCTGTTCGAGTATTGCAGGCTCGGCGACGAAGTCTGCCGGGCGCCGACGCCGAGCCCCTCGGCCAAGTAACCGGGTGGACGGCGGCTCGAACCTCCCCGCTCCAGCTTTCGCGCGCAAGGTCCGGCCGCCGGAATCCTTTGCGCAGCCCTCGGCGGGCATCACGCGCCCGCTGGTTTTCACCAACGGCGTCTTCGACATCCTGCATCGCGGCCATGCCGCCTACCTCGCGCAGGCCAGGGCGCTCGGCGCGGCGCTAATTGTTGCAGTCAACAGCGACGATTCCGTAAAGCGGCTCGGCAAGGGTGACGACCGGCCGCTCAATCCCCTGGAAGACCGTCTTGCCGTGATCGCGGCGCTCGAGGCGGTCGACTACGTGACCTGGTTCGAGCAAGACACGCCGCTGGCGCTGATCGAGGCCGTGAAGCCCGAGGTGCTGGTCAAGGGCGGCGACTGGCCGGTGGACAAGATCGTCGGCGGCGAAGGGGTGCTCGCGCGCGGCGGAAGGGTGTTTTCGATCCCGTTCGAGCACGAGCGCTCGACGACCGCCCTGCTTCAGCGTATCCGCGAATCCAGCCGCAAGGCGAAGTAGAGCGCCCCGGGAATCGGGTTGTGGTAGTACGCCGGGATCGGCTCGAACCCGAGCCGCCGGTAGAGCCGTTGCGCCGAATCCATCTTTTGCAGGGTGTCGAGCACCAGCCGCTGGTACCCGGCCGCATTGGCGGCGTCCAACACCTGCCCGGCAAGCTTCACGCCCAGGCCGGTGCCGCGAAATGCGGGGCGGACGTAAAGGCGCTTGACCTCCCCGGTCGCGGCGTCGAATGGCCGCAACGCGACGCATCCGGCAGCTGCCCCGTTCGATTTCGCGATGAAGAGCGCGCCGCGCTCGCCGGCGTAATCACCCGGCAGGCCGGCCAGTTCGGCCTCGAATCCCTGAAAGCACAAATCCTCGCCGAGCCAGTCGGCGTACTCGAGGAAAAGCTCGCGCACTGCGGGGAGGTCGCCGGGAATTTCCGCGGGGACGATAGTCGCGTCCATGTGCAATTCTGCGCGTTTGCCGCGCCGGCTGTCGAGGTAGACTGGCGCACATGAAACTCCACCAGCTCAAGATCGATTTCAATGCGGAGCAGGACCGCTTGCTGATGCTCGTCTCGACGGACGACGGCGCGGAAGTGCGCATGTGGATGACGCGCCGGTTCGTGAAGCTCCTGTGGCCGCTGCTCGTGAAGCTCGCGGAAGAAGCAAGCCCGCGCATCAAGGTGCAGGCCAGCGCAGAGGCTCGCAAGGCGCTGCTGGGCCTCGAGCACCAGAAGGCGGTGCAGAAGGCCGACTTCTCCAAGCCTTTCCAGCAGACGCCGCGCTCCACGCCGCTGGGCTCCGAGCCGTTGCTGCTCGCGCGCATCCAGACAGGCAATGACGCCAAGGGATTGCCGGTGGTGTCGCTTCACCCGTCGAACGGGCAGGGCCTCACGCTGACGCTGGACGAGGTGCTGCTGCATTCGGTCTGCCGCCTGCTGCAGGCCGCGGTCAGCAAGAGCGACTGGGACATGGAGCTCAAGCTCCCGGGCGCCGAGGCCGAGCCGGTGGAGCAGGCCGAGCCGCGGACGATCAACTAGGGCGTTCGGAGAACCGATCGGCTAAACCCAGCGGTCAGCCGCGCAGTTATTCCCACGGTCATCCAATGGTTTCGTCCGCCGCCTCGCGCGCTTCCGCGCGCAGCGATTCGATCTGCGCCGAGGTGTGGAGCCAGTCGTCCTCGGCAACCGCCAGCTCCGACTTCACCCGCGCTTCGGTCTCGACGAGCTTCTTCAGGCGCTCGCGCTGTGAATCCTCGTAGACCGACTGGTCGGCCAGCGCCGCCCGCGCGGTTTCGGCCTCCCGCGTGAGCCTGGCGACAGTGGATTCGATCCCGGCGAGCTTTTTCTCCAGCCGCTTGACCTGCGAGCGGACCGTATCCTGCGCGGCCTTCCTTGCGGCGGCGTCCGCGCGGCGCTCTTCCTTGCGGTTCGATTTCGCCGCCTCCGGCTTCTTGTCGCGCTCGGTCTTGAGGCGCGCCTTGCGATAGTCCTCGAGGTCGCCGTCGAAATCGGTGACCTCGCCGTCGGACACCACGATGATGCGGTCGGCGCAGGTCGAAAGCAGGTGGCGGTCGTGCGAGACGATGATCAGCGCGCCCTCGTAGCTCTGCAGCGCCATGGAGAGGGACCGCCGCATCTCGAGGTCCAGGTGGTTCGTGGGCTCGTCGAGCAGCAGCAGGTTGGGGCGCCGCCGCACCAGCGCCGCCAGCGCCAGCCGCGATTTCTCGCCGCCCGAGAGCGGGCCGATCGGGCGTTGCGCCGCCTCGCCCGCAAAGCCGAAGCCCCCGAGGAAGTCTCGCAGGTGCTGCTCGCGGTCGGCGCGAAAGAGGCGCGTCATCATCGCCAGGGGCGTCTCGTCGGCGCGCAATGTTTCGATCTGGTGCTGCGCAAAGTAGCCGATCACGATGTCGCGCGCAGTCGTCCGTCGCCCGCCGGTCGGCTCGAGCTCACCCGCCAGGAGCCGCACCAGCGTGGTCTTGCCCGCGCCGTTGGCCCCGATCACCGCGATGCGGTCGCTCTTCGACAGCGTCATCGAGATGTCCGAGAGCACCACGCGCTCCCCGTAGCCCACCGAGGCTTCCTCGAGCGAGACGATGCGCTCGGGTGACCGCTCCGGCTCCTCGAACTCGAAGTGGAAGGAGTCGGCCGCATAGACCGGCGCGACGCGCTCCATCTTTTCCAGCTGCTTCATGCGGCTTTGCGCCTGCCGCGCCTTGCTGGCCTTGGCCTTGAAGCGCGAGACGAAGCCCTCGATCCGCTTGATCTCGCGCTCCTGCCGCGCAGCGAAGGCGGCCTGCTGGATCAGCTCCGAGGCGCGCTGCTGCTCGTACGACGAATAGTTGCCGGTGTAGAGACGCATCGACCCGGCGTCTGCGCCGGGCAGGATCGCGAGCGTGCGATCCGTCACGCGGTCGAGGAAATCCCGGTCGTGCGAGACGATCACCAGCGTGCCGGGATAGGCGCGCAGCCAGTTTTCGAGCCAGAGCACGGTGTCGATGTCGAGGTGGTTGGTCGGCTCGTCGAGCAGCAGCAGGTCGGAGGGGCTCATCAGCGCGCGGCCGAGGTTCAGGCGCATGCGGTAGCCGCCCGAGAACTCCTTCACGGCCCGCCCGGCCGCATCGGGCGGGAACCCCAGCCCGGCGAGCAGGGCCGCGGCGCGGGCCCGTGCGGTATAGCCGTCGGCATGCGCAAAGCGCTCGTGGGCGTGCGCCAGCGCATGGCCGTCGTCGTGCTCGTCGTGGGCCGCCTCGGCCTCGCGGATCTCGGCCTCGGCTGCGCGAAGCTCGGTGTCGGCGTCCAGCAGGTACTCGAGCACCGGCTGTTCCAGGGCCGGGGCGACCTGCTCGATCCAGGCCAGGCGCAGGCCGGGCTGGATTTCGCATTCGCCCTGGTCCGGCGACAGATCGCCGGCCAGCAGCGTGAGCAGGCTCGACTTGCCCGAGCCGTTGGCGCCGACCAGGCCGATCTTCCAGCCGCGCTCGAGCGTCAAGGAGGCCCGCTCGAACAGCACGCGGGGCCCGCGCGCGATGGCGAGATTGCGAAACAGGATCATTGCGGGGGTGGGGCGGGACCCGCGGGGAATCAGAGGGGAACGGAGTATAATGCGCGCCCTCGGCGTTTCTCCTGCCAAATCCACAGGCATATCCCCATCAGTTCCGGTTTCGAACAACTCGGCCTCATCCCTCCGCTCCTCCAGGCGGTTACAGACCTCGGCTACACGCAGCCTTCCCCGATCCAGGAGAAGGCGATCCCCATCGTCCTCGCCGGTCGCGACCTCATGGCTGGCGCGCAGACCGGGACCGGCAAGACGGGGGCGTTCGCGCTGCCGACCCTGCAGCGCCTGGCGCCGCTGGCGACGACCAGCACCTCGCCCGCGAAGCACCCGGTGCGCGTGCTGGTGCTTGCGCCGACGCGCGAGCTTGCGATCCAGGTCGAGGAGAGCTTCAAGGCCTACGCCAAGCACCTGCCGATCCGCTCGACCTGCGTCTACGGCGGCTCGGACATGCGAGCCCAGATCGCCGAGCTCAAGGCCGGCGTCGAAGTGCTGGTGGCCACGCCGGGCCGGCTGCTCGACCACGTGCAGAACAAGACCGTGATGTTCAATCAGGTCAGTGTCCTGATCCTGGACGAGGCCGACCGCATGATGGACATGGGCTTCATGCCCGACATCCGCCGGATCATTGCGCTCTTGCCGGTCGAAAGGCAGAACCTGCTCTTCTCGGCGACTTTCCCCGACGAGATCAAGAAGCTCGCGGGCTCGATCCTCAGGAACCCGGCCGAAATCCAGATCGCCGCCAGGAACGCGCCTTCCGAACTCGTGACCCACATCGTCCACCCGGTGGCGCGGGAGAAGAAGCGAGATCTGCTCACGCACGTCATCCGCAGCCGGGACCTCAAGCAAGTCCTGGTGTTCTGCGGCACGCGCATCGGCGCGAACCGCCTTGCGCACCAGCTGCGCGCGGCCCATATCCATGCCGACGCAATCCACGGCGACAAGACGCAGGCCGAGCGCCTCATCGCGCTGGAGGCGTTCAAGGCCGGCAAGACCGCGGTGCTGGTCGCAACCGACGTCGCCTCGCGCGGCCTCGACATCGAAGGCCTGCCGCAGGTCATCAACTTCGACATCCCGCATTCGCCAGAGGACTACGTTCACCGCATCGGCCGCACCGGTCGCGCGGGCGCAACCGGCGAGGCGATCTCGCTGGTGTCGCCGGACGACCTCGAAGACCTCGCCGCAATCGAAAAGCTCATCAAGAAGAAGATCGATCGCGTGCTGGTGCCGGGCTACGAGCCGGATCCGGCCACGCTGACCGCGCTGCTCGGCAAGGAAGAAGCCGACAAGGTGAAGCACGTCGCCACGCCGATCGCGCCGATCACCTCCGGGCGCTCGCGTCGGGAGCAGTCGGAACGCACGGAGCGCCAGGAACGTCCCGGGAGATCCGGTTCGTCCCATTCGTCGCGTCCGGCATCCGCACCGCGCGCGGCTGCCGCACCGGCGGACCCGATCTTCAGCAAGCCTTACGAGCCGGGCTCCGCGTCCGCTTCCGGCACCGAGATTGCCGAGCGCACTGCGCCGCAACGCCGCGCGCGCCCCATCGGCGCGCTGCTCGGCGGATTCCGGAAAAGCTAGACTTTCATTCCTGCGGATTCAACTTCCGCGCGGCTCTCCGGCCAGTTGATTTTCCGGAAAAGACAAATCAGACGCAGCGAGCGCCGTCCACCTCGATGCAGCTGCCGCTGATCATCGATGCCTCGTCCGAGGCCAGGTACAGGCAGGCGTTCGCCACGTCCGCCGGTGTCGAAAAGCGCCCCAGCGGGATCGTCGCCAGGTAAGCCTTGCGCGCTTCCGGCGTCACCGCGCCGCCGGCGAATTCCGCCGACAAGCCGGTCTCGGGGCTGAACACCGGGTTCACGCAGTTGATGCGCACGTTGTCCGGGCCGAACTCGCCCGCCATCGACTTGCTCATGAGGATGACCGCCGCCTTCGAGCTGTTGTAGACCGAGAGCCCGGGGCGCGGCCGAAGCCCTGCGGTGGAAGCGACGTTGACGAAACAGCCGCCGCCCTGCTTGCGGAAGACCGGCAGCGCGTGCATCACCGAGTGGAAGATGCTCTTTACGTTGACCGCGTAGACCTGGTCGTACTCGGCCTCGGTGACCTCGAGGAAGGGCTTCTTGCGGTGCGTCCAGCCGGCGTTGTTGATGACGATGTCGAGGCGCCCGTAAGTCGAGGTCGCCTTGCCGACCATGGCCGCCCAGTCGGACGCCTTCGTGACGTCGCCTTTGGCGAAGACGGCCTTTCCGCCTGCGGCATTGATTTCGCCAGTCACGCGCTCGCCGCCCTGCGCATTGATGTCGTTCACCACGACCCTGGCGCCCTCGAGCGCAAAGCGCTTGGCGATGCCCTCGCCGAATCCGGAACCCGCGCCGGTGACCAGCGCCACCTTGTCCTTGAGCCGCATGCTGTCTCCTGTTTTCCTCTTGGGGGATTACTGCATTATAGAATCGCGCACCGCCCCAAGGGAAAGCCCGCATGAACCTCGACCGAGTCACCACCGGCCGCGACGTGCCGAACGACATCAACGTGATCATCGAGATCCCGATGAACGCCGAGCCGATCAAGTACGAGGTCGACAAGGAGACCGGCGCCATGTTCGTCGACCGCTTCATGTCCACCGCGATGCATTACCCGTGCAACTACGGCTATATCCCGCACACCGTGTCAGGCGATGGCGACCCGGTCGACGTGCTCGTCCTCTCGCCCTTCGCCCTCAACACCGGGGTCGTGCTGCGCTGCAGGCCGGTGGGCATGCTAAAGATGGAGGACGAGGCGGGGGAGGACACCAAGCTGCTGGCGGTGCCGGTCGACAAGCTCACCAACCTGTATCGCGCAGTGAAATCGCCGGGCGACCTGCCGGAGTCGGTCCTCGCGCAGATCGCGCATTTCTTCCAGCACTACAAGGACCTCGAAGCCGGCAAGTGGGTCAAGGTCGAGGGTTGGACGGGTCCGGAGGAGGCCAAGCAGGAAATCCTCGATGGCGTAAAGCGGTACGCGAAAGCAAAGAAAAAACCGCAGTTTTAGTCTTTCTTGAACGGCGAGTGGTCGTTCAGCTCGTTCACGTATTTCGCGATGCCCTCGGATTCGCGCTCGAGGAAATCCTCGATGGCGCGCGAGAACTGGGGATGCGCCAGCCAGTGCGCCGATAGCGTCTCCACCGGCAGCAGGCCGCGGAACAGCTTGTGCTGGCCCTGCGCGCCGCCCTCGAACACCTGCAGCTTCTGCGCGATCGCGAAGTCGATCGCCTGGTAGTAGCACGCCTCGAAATGCATCAGCGGCACGTATTCGAGCGCGCCCCAGTAGCGCCCGTAGAGCGTGGTCGGCGTATAGAGGTTGAATGCGGCGCCGATCGGCGCGCCGTTGCGCTCGCCGACGATCATCAGCGTGTGCTCCGGCAGCGCGGCGCCAACCCGCTTGAAGAAATCGAGGTTGAGGTAGGGCGTCGAATGGTGGGCGCGGTAGGTGTTGCGGTAGCAGCGGTTGAAGAATTCCCAATGCTCCTTGCGGATCTCCTCGCCGCGCAGCCAGCGGAAAGTGACGCCGGCCTCGCGCACCTTTCTGCGCTCCTGCTTGAGGTTTTTTCGCTTCTGGTGCGAGAGCCGCGAGAGGAAGTCGTCGAAGTCGGCGTACCCGTCGTTCTGCCAGTGGAACTGCACCGTCCGCCGCATGAGCATCCCGCGCGCGCGCATGAGCTCCGCTTCGGCGTCCGGCGGGAAGAGCACATGCAGCGACGAAACCCCGCGCGCAAGGTCGAGCGCTTTGCCGAGAAGCAAGGCGCGGTCCGCATCGTTCTCGGCCAGCACGCGCGGACCGGTGACCGGGGTGAAAGGCACCGCGCAAAGCAATTTGGGGTAGTACTCGATGCCATGGCGCGAATAAGCGTCGGCCCACGCCCAGTCGAATACGTATTCGCCGTACGAATGTGCCTTGAGGAAGAGCGGCATCGCCCCGCCAAGCTCTCCGTCTCGCTCGAGAACGACGATTTGCGGCTGCCATCCCGTGCGTTCAGAAGCGCAGCCCGTGTCGATCAGCGCGTCGAGGAACTCGTGCCGCAGGAAGGGATTGCCATTGGCGAGGCGGTTCCACGCCGAAGCGTCGACGCCGCCGAGCGACTCGACGATGCGCAGTTTGATCAAGGAAGTGGAAATCCTGCGTGAATGGTTTGCGGTATATTTGAACACATGAATTCCTGCACACGCGCGGCGTAGAAGATGAGCGGCGCCCGCGTGGTGGTCGCATTGGCGCAGATCAACTGCACCGTCGGCGACCTGAAGGGCAATTCGGCCCGCATCCTCGATTTCGCCGCCCGTGCCCGCGAAAAGGGGGCCGACCTGGTCCTCACGCCCGAGCTTTCGCGGTGCGGCTATCCGCCGGAGGACCTGCTGCTTCGCGAGGGCTTCTATCGCGATTGCCGCAGGGCGCTGGATGAGCTGGCGCCCAGGATCGAAGGGATCGTCGCGATCGTCGGCTTTCCCGAGCTTGCAAAGGATGGCAAACGCTACAACGCAGCAGCGTTCATTCGCAACGGCCGTGTCGAAGCCGTAGCCCGCAAGCACGATTTGCCGAACTACGAAGTCTTCGACGAGAAGCGCTACTTCACCGCCTGGAACGAGCCCTGCATCGTCGAGGTCAAGGGCGTGCGCTTCGGCGTAACGATCTGCGAGGACATCTGGTGGCCCGAGGCGCCGGCGATGGCCAAGGCGGCTGGGGCCGAGGTGATCCTCTCGATCAATGCTTCGCCGTATCACAAAAGGAAGCAGGCCACGCGCCACGACGTGTTCCGCGAATGGATCAAGGCGGCACGCCTACCGATGGTCTACCTCAACCTCGTCGGCGGGCAGGACGAGCTGGTGTTCGACGGCGCCTCGACGGTCATGGACGACCGGGGCAACGTCGTGCAGCAGTTGCCATTTTTCGAGGAGGCGCTCGAGCTTGCGGTCTTCGAGGGCGCGCGCCCGGTGCCCGGCCGGATTTCGAAGGAAATGCCGCTGGAAGCCGAGATCTATGCGGCGCTGGTGCTCGGCACGAAAGATTACCTCGGCAAGAACGGTTTCCCCGGCGCGCTGCTCGGGTTGTCCGGCGGCATCGATTCCGCGCTGACGCTTGCCATTGCGTGCGATGCGCTCGGCGCCGACCGCGTCCGGGCCGTAATGATGCCGACGCAGTACACCGCGCAGATGAGCCTGGACGACGCCAGGGAAATGGCGCGGCGCCTGGGCGTGCGCTACGACGTGATCCCGATCAGGCCGGTGTTCGACAGCTTCCTGGCCACGCTGTCCCGGGAGTTCGAAGGCCGCGCGCCCGACCTCGCGGAAGAAAACCTGCAGGCCCGCATCCGCGGCACGATCCTCATGGCGCTGTCGAACAAGTTCGGCTCGATCGTGCTGACGACCGGCAACAAGTCGGAAATGGCGGTCGGCTATTCGACCCTTTACGGCGACATGGCGGGCGGCTACGCGGTCATCAAGGACCTCGCCAAGACGATGGTCTTCAGGGTGACTCGCTACCGGAATACCGTCTCTGACATCATCCCGGAGAACATCATCACGCGCCCCCCGTCGGCGGAGCTGCGCGACAACCAGACCGACCAGGACAGCCTGCCGCCGTACGAAACGCTGGACGGCATCATGGAGGCCTACATGGAGCTCAACCGCAGCCCGGCCGAGATCGTGGCGCAGGGCCACTCGCCGGCCGACGTCAGCCGCGTGGTCGGCCTCATCAAGCGCAGCGAGTACAAGCGCCGGCAGGCGCCGCCGGGGGTCCGCATCACGCTGCGCGGCTTCGGCAAGGACTGGCGCTATCCCATCACTTCGAAGTACCGGGAGTAGCGGGGCGCGAAATTGCTACAATGAACGTCATCCCACTGCACAGCCGCCCGAAGGGACCTGGAGGAACCGGCATGAAGAAGATCGAAGCCATCGTAAAGCCCTTCAAGCTCGACGAGGTGCGTGAAGCGCTTTCGGAAGTCGGTGTCACCGGGCTCACGGTCACCGAGGTGAAGGGATTCGGCCGCCAGAAAGGCCATACCGAGCTCTACCGGGGCGCGGAATACGTCGTCGATTTCCTGCCCAAGGTGAAGATCGAGGTGGTCGTGCCGGACAACCACGTCGAGCCCGCGATCGAGGCGATCGTCAAGGCGGCCCGCACCGGCAAGATCGGCGACGGGAAAATCTTCGTGACCTCGGTCGAGCACGTGGTGCGCATCCGCACCGGCGAGATCAACGACGCTGCTGTCTGAAATCCGGCCTGAAGCAGGGGCCGATCACTTAGTTTTCAACAGCACCAGCAGCGCGCCGCCGCCGCCCTCGTGGGGCGGCGCCTGGCAGAAAGCCAGCACTTCGTCGCGCGGCGTCAGCCAGTTCCTCAGTTTTGCCTTCAGCACCGGCTCGCGGTTCTTCGAGCCGTGCCCCTTGCCGTGGATGATGCGCACGCAGCGTCGGCCGCGCAGCACGGCCGTGCGCAGGAATTCGGCGACGCTGGCGTGAGCCTCGTCCCTGTTCATGCCATGCAGGTCGAGCTCGGCCTGGACGACCCAATGGCCGCGGCGTAAGCGACGTAGCACCAGGCGCGAAAGGCCTTCGCGCAGGTAGGCAAGCTCTTCGCCGGATTCGAGCGCCTCTTCCGGCGTGACCGGGCGCTCGATGCTTTCCACTAGGGCCGCGCGTTCGTCGCGCAAGTGCTGCACCGGCACCGGCGGGACCGGCGGCCTGGCCTGCACCGCGCGGCGGAGGGCCTTCAGCGGGCGGACATCGGCGACCGCTTTGCGGAATTCGTCATCGTCCATGGCCTGTTCAGGCGGGCTCGTCGAGGTACTTTTCGGCGTCGAGGGCCGCCATGCAGCCGGTCGCCGCGCTGGTCACCGCCTGGCGGTAGACATGGTCCTGCACGTCGCCGGCGGCGAAGACGCCCGGGATACTGGTAGCTGTGGCATTGCCCTCGGCGCCGCCGCGCGTGACGATGTAGCCGCCTTTCATCTCGAGCTGCCCTTCGAAGATCTGCGTGTTCGGCGTGTGGCCGATCGCCACGAAGATGCCCTTGACGTCCAGCTCCTTGGCCGCGCCCGACTTCGCATTCTTGATGCGAAGCTTGGTGACCCCCGAGTTATCGCCGAGCACCTCGTCGAGCGTGTGGTCCCACTCGATCGTGACGTTGCCCTCGGTGGATTTCTTCATGAGCTTGTCGATCATGATTTTTTCGGCGCGGAACTTGTCGCGCCGGTGGACGACCGTGACTTTCCTGGCAATGTTCGACAAATAAAGCGCTTCCTCGACCGCGGTATTGCCGCCGCCGATGACAGCCACGTCCTGGTTCTTGTAAAAGAAGCCATCGCAGGTGGCGCAGGCGGACACGCCGCGCCCCATGAATTTTTCTTCCGACGGGAGGCCGAGGTATTTCGCCGAAGCGCCGGTGGCGATGATCAGCGCATCGCAGGTGTAGATGGCCGAATCGCCTTCGAGAACGAACGGGCGCTGGCCGAGCTTCACCGTGTGGATGTGGTCCGAAACGATCGTCGTCTCGAAGCGCTCGGCGTGCTTCTGGAAGCGCTCCATGAGCTCCGGGCCCTGCACGCCCATGGCGTCGGCGGGCCAGTTGTCGACGTCGGTCGTGGTCATGAGCTGCCCGCCGAGCGCGAGGCCGGTGACGAGCAGCGGCTTGAGGTTGGCGCGGGCGGCGTACACCGCGGCCGTGTAGCCGGCGGGGCCGGAGCCGAGGATCAGGAGGCGTGAATGTTGTGTTTGCATGGCTTGAAGAGGTGTCTGGCGCGGCCCGGGATTATAAACGGGGCGATTCGGGACGGCGGCGGGAAGAGGGGTTCTGCTAACATTGGAATCGAAGGCTGGCGGTAAGCCGAAGGCCGTATTTACAGGGAGTGCGAGAGTCATGGCGGCAATGTCGACAACGGTATCCACAGCGGTGCTGAAGAACGTGCCGATGTTCGCGAGCTTCCCTGAGGAGCCGCTGCGCGTGCTGTCGACGGTGGTCACGCGCCGCAGCGCGCCTCGCGGCACGACGGTCATGGCGGCGGGCGACCCGATCGACTCGCTCTACATCGTGATCTCCGGGCGCCTCAAGGTCATGATGAGCGACGCCGAGGGCAAGGAAGTGATCCTGAGCATCCTCGGCTCGGGCGAATTCTTCGGCGAGATGGGGCTCATCGACGACAGCCCGCGCTCGGCGAGCGTGGTGGCGATCGAAACCTGCGAGCTGCTCTGCGTGAACAAGCGCGACTTCAACCGGTGCCTGGCGGAGAATTTCGACATGGCGATGGCCGTGATGCGCGGGCTGGTCAAGCGCCTGCGCGAGGCCGACCGCAAGATCAACAGCCTGGCGCTGCTCGACGTCTACGGCCGCGTGGCGCGCCTGCTCATCGACATGGCCGAGGACGTCGATGGCCAGAAGATCGTCACCAAGCGCCTGCCCAAGCAGGACATCGCCAAGATGATCGGCGCCTCGCGCGAGATGGTCAGCCGCGTGATGAAGGACCTCGCGCTCGGCGGCTTCATCGAGATGCGCGGGTCGACCATCGTGCTGCGCGATTCGATCCTGCTGCCGGAGTAGCGTGCGCCGAGCGTCGTCCGTAGCATGAGCGCAGCAGAAAAAGCCGACGGCGCCGTCCCCAGAACCGCACCGCTGCCCGCGAAGCTGGCCAACCTGCTGCGCGAGGCGAAATGGCTTGCGCTGGTCGCGGTCGCGGTCTACCTGCTGCTGATCCTCGCCACTTTTAACAAGGGCGATCCCGGCTGGTCGCACACCGCCACGGGCGCCCTGACGCAAAACGCCGGCGGCAAGCTCGGCGCGTGGCTCGCGGACCTGATGCTTTACCTCACCGGTCTTTCGTCCTACTGGTGGGTGCTGCTCTGCCTCTATGTCGTCGTGTGGGGTTACCGGCGGCTGGATGGCAGCCCGCTCATCGATCCTCGCCCGCTTGTTTTCGCGCTCGTCGGGTTCTTCGTGCTGCTCGTGGCGAGCGCGTCGCTCGAGGCGCTCAGGCTGCATTCGCTGCAGGCCGAGTTGCCGCTGCGTCCCGGGGGCGTCATCGGCGACGTCGTGGGAAATTTCACCTCTGGACTCGTTGGGTTTACCGGCGCGACGCTCGTCCTGGTGACGCTCGCCGCGGTGGGCTTCAGCCTGTTCACCGGCATCTCGTGGATCGCGGCGGCCGAGTTCACCGGCCTCGTGCTGGAGGGCCTCTACGGCCTCGCGAAGCGCATGCGCGAGAGCCGGCAGGACCGCAAGATCGGCGAGATCGCGCGCGAGGAACGCGAGCACGTCGTTGAGATCGAAAAGAAGCGCGAGGAAAACCACGAGCCGATCCTGATTGCGCCGCCGGTCGCGGAGATCAGGAAATCCGAGCGCGTGCAGAAGGAAAAGCAGGCGCCGCTCTTCGACCACCTGCCGGACACGCCGCTGCCGCCGCTCAAGCTGCTGGACGAGGCGCAGAACGACGGTGAGCAGGTCAGCGCCGAAACGCTCGAGTTCACCTCGCGCCTGATCGAGAAGAAGCTTTCGGACTTTGGCGTATCGGTGAAGGTGCTGGCCGCCTATCCCGGACCGGTGATCACGCGCTACGAAATCGAGCCCGCGGTCGGCGTCAAGGGCAGCCAGGTGGTCAACCTGGTGAGGGATCTCGCGCGCGCGCTGTCGGTGGTTTCGATCCGCGTGGTGGAAACGATTCCCGGCAAGTCGTGCATGGGCCTCGAGATCCCGAACCCGCACCGGCAGACGGTGCGCCTCTCAGAGATCCTCGGCTCCGAGGCTTATCACAGCCAGGGGTCGTCCCTCACGCTTGCGATGGGCAAGGACATTGCCGGCCATCCCATTGTGGCGGACCTGGCCAAGATGCCGCACCTGCTGGTGGCCGGGACGACCGGCTCGGGCAAGTCGGTCGGCATCAACGCAATGATCCTGTCGCTGCTCTACAAGGCCGAGCCGAAGCACGTTCGCCTGATCCTCATCGACCCGAAGATGCTGGAGCTCTCGGTCTACCAGGACATCCCGCACCTGCTCGCGCCGGTGGTGGTGGACATGAAGCAGGCGAACGTGCTTCGGCTCGGCCTTGTAGAGCAGCGACAGGATCATTGCGTTG
>JANMDK010000152.1:0-7321 GCA_031376265.1 Pseudomonadota bacterium | reverse complement strand
CGTTAGCGCTCAACAATCTCGTCCCTCTAATTGTCCGCCGTATTGACAGATATGCATAACGTGCATATATTTTAGCGTGTCCGCCGAATTCGATCCGAAAAAGGATGCTGCAAACCTCAAGAAGCACGGCGTGTCGCTTTCCGAGGGCGACGGGGTGCTGAATGATCCGCTTGCGCTCACCGTCGAGGATGCCTCAGCTGAGGGCGAACAGCGCTTTGTCACCATTGGAATGAACACGTTTGGATCACTTATGGTCGTGGTTCACACTCCTCGGGGCGGCGGGTCGCGATCAATCTCGGTGCGGAAGGCAGATCCCAAAGAGCGGAGAAACTATGAAAAAGGTGTATGACTTTTCCAAGGGAAAGCGCGGCGCGGTGATCCCTGCAACAGGAAAGACGCGCATCACCATCTACATGGACGACGCGATTGTCAGCCGCTTCAAGGCTCAATCGGAGAAAACCGGCAAGGGCTATCAAACGCTGATCAATGAGGCTTTGAAAGCTCACCTGGGCCTTGCGGAGCCGCCCGTAACGCAGGATCTTGTGCGCAAGATCGTGCGCGAAGAGCTCGCGGCGCAAAGTTGATCGCTAACCTGGCGCCGCACGCGAACGTGCACGATGAAGCCCGCGCACGCCGGTGCGCTCTACGTTAGCGTGCAGGTAAACAGGGGGTACGCTATACACATGAGTGATGCCGACGTTGCCGATATTCTCAAGCTGCCGCCCGAAGAGCGATTCCGCTTGGCAGAGATCATCTGGGCAAGTCTCGCCTCAGACCCAGCGTCGGTGCCGTTGGGCGATGCCCACCGCGCAGCGATTGACGAGCGCTTGGCCGAACACGAGCGCAATCCCGACGACGTTGTTTCCCGAGACCAGGTGCTCGCCGAAGCTCGGCGACGCTGATGTCTCTTCCGGTTGCCTACCACCGGAAGGTTGGGCGAGATCTCGCTGCAGGATTCGGGTACTACGAAGGACAAGCCGAGGGGTTGGCGAGAGATTCTTAACCGGGGTCGATTCCGCCTTTGACGCTATCGAGCGGTATCCCGAGATGTTTGCGCAGGTCCACGGCGAGGTCCGGCGGGCCGTCGTCTCACGCTTTCCGTATGCGGTTTTCCACCGTGTCGAATGCAAGCGCGTCGTCGTACTCACGGTGCTGAACACAGCTCGTGATCCCAAAGTCTGGCCGCAGGCGCGAAAGACAGCGCGCTAGCAGCACGCACCACCCGGACGCGCACGCCGGTGGGCGTGAACGCTCGGTGACCAGAAATGATCCTCTTCCTGAAGAACCTCCTGTTTACCCTGGTCGTACCCGGCACGCTTGCGATCTACTTCCCCCTGGGAATAGCGCAGGATCGATCTGCCTCGTCGGGAGTGGGTTTCGTCGCGGGGTGCCTCGCTCTCGCAGTGGGGATGAGTATCTACGCCTGGTGCGTGTGGGATTTCGCGACCTTCGGCCGAGGCACCCCTGCGCCGATCGACTCCCCGAAGAAGCTGGTTGTCCGGGGTCTATACGCTTACACACGAAATCCGATCTACGTGGGCATGCTCACAGTAATCCTGGGTTGGGCACTCCTGTTCTGGGCGAAAGAATTGGTCCTCTCGGTTCAGCGTCATTTCCAGCGAATGGGGTCGGCCGGCCCTTAAGGCGAGTGCGCCTCGACGTAGGCTTTCGGGTCCTTGTCGACGGCCTTTACGCCGATGAAATGCACTGCCTCGAAGGTGGCGAATTCGACCGCCAGTCTGTGGCGCAGGCCGAGCTCGGCGGTGAGGCGAAAATCCGCGAGGCCCTCGCGTTCCTCCTCGGCCATGTGATCGCCGTTTTCCTTGTTCGCCGCAGCCACGGCCTTGAACCAGCCTTCGCTGCCAACCTCATGGTTTTCGACCTCCGACACCGCCTTGCGGATCTTGTTGTGATCGCGGATCGCATGCTCGGTTTCGTCCGCCGCATCGTCCTTTCCGCCGGCGCCCTCACCTACCTTCAGCAAGGCCGGATAGAAGATCTGCTCCTCGGCCTCCGCATGGATTTCGAGGAACGCAGCGAGGCGCGACCATATGGCGCCGAGCGTGGGCGTATGGCCGCGGTCGACCTGGTCGAGGATGGAAAAGAGCCGCCGCTGCTCGTGGTGGTCGTCGAGAATCAATTGGGTGATGTCCATGCGGCATCATGGCCTTCCGCGGGCAAGGCTTCTGTGCCCTAGCGCGCTAACGCTGCATTCGACTTACTATCTGCTCCCGTAAACGCCACTCAAACCCCGAATGCCCAAGAAAGCCAGCGCCGTGCCCCAGCGCGCCGTCGTCGCCGCCGTGCAGCTGCCTTCAGTCAGCGACGCAGACCTCGAAGCATCGCTCGACGAGTTGCGCGAGCTGGCCAAAACCCTCGGCTTCGAGGTGGTGGCCACCTTCACGCAGAAGCGCACCAGCTTCGATTCGACCGCCTACCTCGGCACCGGCAAGCGCGAAGAGGTCCGGCGCTTCGTGCAGGGCGAGGCGGAAAAGAAGGACCCTGAACGGCGCATCGCCCGACACGGCGCAGTCGCTGCGCGCGAAGCGGCCAAGGCCGCGGCCCGAAGCGACACGAGCCAGGCCGCTTTCGTCCTGGTGGACCACGAGATTTCGCCCTCGCAGGCGCGCAACCTCGAAAACGAGGTCGGCTGCCAGGTGATGGACCGCACGATGGTGATCCTCGAGATCTTCCACCGTCATGCGCGCTCGAACGCGGCCCGCGCGCAGGTCGAGATCGCGCGCCTGCGCTACCTCGCGCCGCGACTGCGCGAGGCAGCCAAACTCGCCGGGCCGCAGGGCCGGCAGCGCAGCGGCGTCGGCGGCCGCGGCGCCGGTGAAGCCGCCGGCGAAGCCGACCGCGCCAAGATCCGGGATCGGATTGCCGAGCTGAAGCAGGAGATCGTCGCGCTCGACCTCGAGCGCAAGACGCAGCGCGCGCGGCGGCAGGAAAGCCCGGGCGTGGCGCGCGTGGCGCTGATCGGCTACACGAATGCGGGCAAGTCGACCCTGATGCGAGCGCTGACCGGGAGCGAAGTGCTGGTCGCCAACAAACTGTTCGCGACGCTCGATACCACCGTGCGCGCACTCGTGCCCGAAGGCGTGCCCCGCGTGCTGGTGAGCGACACCGTGGGCTTCATCAAGAACCTGCCGCACGACCTGGTCGCCTCTTTCAAGTCGACGCTCGAGGAAGCCGCCGAGGCGTCGCTGCTGCTGCACGTGATCGACGCCAGCGATCCCGGATTCGAGCGCCAGATCGAGGTGACGGAGAAGGTGCTCGAGGAAATCGAAGCGGGCAAGGTGCCGCGCCTCAAGGTGTTCAACAAGATCGACCGCGTCGGCGATGCCGGGGCGCAGGCGGAGCGCGAGGAAGCCTTGCGGGCGGACTACCCCAAGTGCATCGTGATGAGCGCCGTCGACGAGGGCCATGTCGCAAAGTTGCAGAAGGCGATCCGCGCATTTTTCGGCCGTCGACTGGTCAAGGCCGAGCTGTTCCTGCCCTGGTCGGCCCAGCAGTTGCGCGGTGAGCTGTTCGCGAACTGCGAGGTACTGGAGGAACGCGCCGACACGGAGGGTGCGTTTTTCAGCGTGCGCGGCGAGAAGCACGACATCGAGGGCCTGCGCGAGCGCATCGGCCGTGAGGGATCGTGAATGCGCCCGCGAACGAAGCTCCTTGTAAACTCGCCCCCTGATTGCAGAATGAGCCGCCCCTAAATGCCCGTCAGCTCCTTTCCTGACCAGAGATTCCTTCTCTCTGCGCAAGACCTTCGCGCGCGCCTCGGGGACGTCACCCTCCTCGACCTGCGGCCGGCTGAGGATTTCGCCGTCGGCCACATCGAGGGCGCAAAGCCGCTGGACATCTACGGCGTCAGCCTCAACGACTCTTCCGAGGCCCCGCTAAACGCGTTCCTGGCGATCTTTAAGACGCTCTTCGGTGCGCGCGGCGTCACCACGGAAAAGCCGGTCGTCGTTTACGACCACGAGTCCGGCGAGCGCGCAGCGCGCGCGGTGTGGCTGCTCGCGGTCCTTGGGCACCCAGATGTTCGCATCCTCGACGGCGGCGTTCGCGCGTGGACGGCCGCGGGCCAAAAGCTCGTACGGTTGACCGAAGCCCCGCCGCCAGTCGATCCGGCCAAGGCGCCGCCGACCGCCCCGCCGTTCCGCGGCACTACGAATCTCGAGCTGCTGGCCACGCGCTTCGACGTGCATGACGCAATCGGGAACAAGGGCTCGATCATCGTCGACGTGCGCCGCGATTCCGAATATCGCGGTACCGAGAAGCGCGCCCGCCGGGTGGGAACCTTCCCCGGTGCGGCGCACATCTTCTGGCGCGAACACATCGGCGCCGACGGCGCTTTCAAGCCCGCGGACGAGATCCGGGCGCTTTATGAATCGAAGGGTGTCACGCCGGACAAGACGATCATTCCTGTCTGCCAGGGCGGTTATCGCTCCGCCAGCACCTTCATCGCGCTCAAATCGCTCGGCTACCCCAGGGTGCGCAACTACGTTTCCTCGTGGGGCGAATGGGGCAACCGCGACGATTCGGTCATCGTGATGCCCGATCAATGAAGATCCGCGAGTTCACGCCCTCGGACGAAGCCGCAGTCATCGAGCTGTGGCAGCGCTGCGAGCTCACGCGCGCGTGGAACGACCCGCGCAAGGACATCCAGCGCAAGCTCACGGTGCAGCCGGAGCTGTTTGCGGTAGGAGAAATCGACGGCAGGCTTGTGGCCACCGTCATGGCCGGCTACGACGGCCACCGGGGATGGGTGAATTACCTCGCGGTCTCGCCGGAACATCGCAAGGCGGGGCTCGGCCGCCGGCTCATGGCGCATGCCGAATCCTGCCTCCACGCCAGGGGCTGCCCGAAGCTGAACATCCAGGTGAGGACCAGCAACGCTTCGGTGCTCGAGTTCTACAGGCGCCTCGGTTATGTTGCCGATGACGCGGTGAGCCTCGGCAAGCGCCTCATCCACGATCAACCTGCGAACTGAGGATGGAATGATCCCCGCCGCCGAAGCCCTCGAACGACTGCGCGATGGCAATCGCCGATTCGTCGCCGAGCAGCGCGAGGACGAGTCCGCCGGGCGCGCGCGCCGGCGCGAGGTCGTCGCGGCGCAGGAGCCCTTTGCGATCATCCTCGGTTGCTCGGATTCGCGCGTGCCGGCGGAGATCGTCTTCGATCAGGGCCTGGGCGACCTCTTCGTGATCCGCGTCGCCGGCAACATCGTCGCGCCTTCCCAGATCGGCAGCGTGGAATTTGCAATCGAGCGCTTCCACACGCGCCTCGTCCTGGTGCTGGGCCATACGCAATGCGGCGCGATCGCAGCGACGCTCGAGGAGTTGCGGCGCCCCACTGCGGCACGATCGCGCAATCTGCGCTCGATCGTGCACCGAATCCGCCCGGCCGTGAAGGAGCTCATCCACCACCGCCCGCCGCTCGACGAGCACGCGCTCACCCACCAGGCGGTGCGCGCCAACATCCACTACTCGGTCGACCACCTTCGCCACGGCTCGCCGATGCTCGAAGAGGCGGTCCGGGAAAACGGGCTCATGATCGTCGGCGCCGAGTACTCGCTGGAGACGGGCCTGGTGGATTTTTTCGACTTGCCGGCGCCGGGCTGACGCGGGGACTTAGTCCTTCAAGTGGGCGTCCCTGCGCTTGTACAAGTCCTCGTCCGCATACCCCATCGCCTCCGGCCGCCCCTTGCCCAGCATGACCTGGAAATAGACCGGCTCGAGGCTCTCGTTGATGTAGCCGTGGATCACGCCCGGCGGGCAGGCGATGCATTCCCACGGCCCGAGCTTGATGTCGATGCGCCGCCCCGACTCATCCTGCACGAAGGCGGTGAGGTAGCCCTGCAGCACGAAAAAGATCTCTTCCACCTCGTGCGTGTGCGCGGCGTTGCCCTGCCCCGGCTCGACGAACATGATGGAAAGCGTAAAGGCGCGCGGCGGGATCGCCGCCGAATCGCCGTGCTTGCCCGAGCCGCCTGCGCCGATGAAGCGGTGCTGGGCGCGCTTGAAACCCTCGATGCGCGCATCTTCAAACGCGTACCAGTCGGGCTTGCGGTCGGAAAAACGGGCCACATACTTGCCCATGATTTCCTTCAGTGACATGTTCGCCACTTCAGGCGGGCGCGGATGACGGGCGGTGCTCATGGCGGACCTTTGAAGTTGAAGACCAGCGGGAATGGTAGAGCATTTTGTCCAAATCGATGACCTCACCAGGCCGACAATTGATCTGATCTTGCTGGCGCGTTGTGCCGGGTAGAAGCAGGTGCAGGCATCGGCATCGCGTCCGCCGGTGTGTGCGATCATTCCGGCTCCAGCACTACTGGCGAGGTTCAATTCACCGCGCCTGCGCCAGCCAACCCCGACATGCCCTACCAAGCGACCATTGGCGCCACCCGCCACCTGTTCGGCAGCCTGCGCGAGCTGATGGCCAAGGCCACGCCGCAGCGCTCGGGCGACCTCCTGGCCGGCGTGGCGGCCGATTCGGCGCAACAGCGCATGGCCGCACGCATGGTGCTGGCCGACACGCCACTCTCGACCTTTCTCAACGAAGCGCTGATCCCCTACGAAGACGACGCGGTGACGCGCCTGATCATCGACAGCCACGACTGCGCCGCGTTCGCGCCGATCGCGCACCTGACGGTGGGCGACTTTCGCGACTGGTTGTTGTCGGCGGCCGCCACACCGGCGGCGCTGGCGGCGATCCGGCCAGGCGTCACGCCCGAGATGGCCGCCGCGGTCAGCAAGCTGATGCGCAACCAGGACCTGATCGTAGCCGCGCGCAAGTGCCAGGTGACCACCCGCTTTCGCAACACCATCGGCTTGCCGGGACGCATGTCGGTGCGCCTGCAGCCGAACCATCCGACCGACGACGCGCGCGGCATTGCCGCCTCGCTGCTCGACGGGCTCCTGTATGGCGCCGGCGATGCGGTGATCGGCGTCAATCCTGCCTCGGACAGCTTGACCGTTTTGATCGAGCTGATGAAATCGCTCGACG
Organism: Pseudomonadota bacterium; assembly: GCA_031376265.1. Taxonomy (GTDB): domain Bacteria; phylum Pseudomonadota; class Gammaproteobacteria; order Burkholderiales; family SG8-39; genus SZAS-79. Next base: position 310 of record JANMDK010000152.1, on the reverse strand, counting down.
AAACGATCAGCCGCTTCGCCATCCCGACCCAGTCCTGCGTGCTCACGCACGTCACCAGCCAGATCAAGGCGATCGAGCAAGGCGCGCCGCTCGACGTGGTGTTCCAGTCGATCGGCGGTACCGAGCAGACCAACACCTCGTTCGGCGTGACCCTCGCCATCCTCGACGAGGCGCAGGCCGCCGCCCATTCCCTCAAGCGCGGCACTGTTGGCGACAACGTGATGTATTTCGAAACCGGCCAGGGCAGCGCGCTGTCGGCCAGCGCCAACCACGGCGTCGACCAGCAAACCTGCGAGGCACGCGCCTACGC
>JANMDK010000144.1:0-17651 GCA_031376265.1 Pseudomonadota bacterium | reverse complement strand
CGGCTCTTCTGCGACTCGACTTCCCGGCCGCCCATTTCGAGCACCGCATTGCGGTCGCCATCCTGCTGGATGCTGCGCTGGATGAAGCCGCCGACCGCGCCGTCTTCCATCGACACCAGCCCGGCGGGTCCGACCAGGTTGCTCTGCATGATGCGCATGCGCTGCTGCTCCGGCGTGTCGTCCTCGTAGCCGAAGAGGATCCATTGCAGCTCGGTTTCCCCGGTGCCCTTGGGAACCGCAAGACGCACGGCCAAGGCGTTCTGCACCTGCTGCACGATGAAAGTCGGGAAGATGCCCTGGATCGCGTGCGTCACGCCGTCCTCGAACTCGGGCCAAGTTTTCAACAGCCCCCGGTCGGCGAGATCGAAATCCTTGTTCATCGCACGCAGGGAGTTGCCCTGGTACTCGGAGCCGGCAGCGTCATCGGAGGCCATCGCCGACCAGCTGATGTGATGGCCGCCTGAGTCCGAGAGGTCGAGCGCGCCGTTCATCGTCAGGCGGTTGAGCCCGAAGGTGCTGAAGAACGTGTGCAGCAGGCTCGCATGGTAGGCGTCCTTCACGTTCTCGATGTAGAGCTTCCAGTTGTTATGCAGGCCCTGCACGTAAGCACCGATGATCTTCACCGGCTTGTGGAAGATGCGCTCGATGTGCTCCGTCATGCGCGGGCCCAGCCACTCGCGCAACGGCGCAACCTTGGTCGAGAACGTGGCGAAGATGAGGCCGTTGAGCGTCTCGACGCGCAGGCGCTGCAGGCTGTGATCGCCCATGTCGAAATCTTCCGGCAGCCCGCCCTGGCCCTTGACGCCGCGGCGGAAGGCGACGCTCTGCAGCTTGCCGTCGAAGTCGTAAGACCAGTTGTGGTAGATGCAGGTGAAGTCCTTCTTGGTGCCGCGCGTCTCGAGGCACAACATCGCGCCGCGATGCGCGCAGCGGTTGACGAACACCTTAATCCCGCCTTCCGCATCCCGCACGGCGAAGACCGGCGTGTCGCCGATGTAATTCGCGCGGTAGTCGCCGGTATTGGGGATTTCGAGCGCCAGCCCGACGAAATGCCAGGCATCGCCGCGGAAGATCTTCTCCTGCTCCTGCTGGTAGATCTCCCGGTCGGTGTAGATGCCGAATGGCACGCGCGACACGCCGGCCGACGGCCACTCCACGGCGGGTTTGGCGGTTTCCTGCAACGGGGCGTTCATCAACTCACTCCGGGGTTTTGCATGCGGCTATCCTAACTGCCGCCGGGTGCGGCGTGGCGCGGCGTTTTGAATAAATGGGGTCAGAGTCGAATTTCCCTGCAGGCTTGCGATATTCAAAGGCCTCAGCGGACATTAGACTCTGACCCCATTTATTCAGACAACGACCGCCTCCGAACGATTCCGTATCACGCGCAACAGCGAGAGCCCGGCGAGCATCGAAGTCTTGGGATTGTCGGGAAAAGGCTTGTTGCTGAGCTCGATGCGCATGGTGCCGCAGGGCCCCTCCACCTCGACGAGATGCGTGTTCCCTTTCGCGCCCGGATCGGCGTTCAGCGACACCTCGGTGCGCTCGAAGCCCAGGCCCGCAAGCGCGATGGTCGCGGCGACGTTGGCGTTTTGCGGGAAGAGCGTCGCGGCCTGCCGGGCGTCGGTCTTGAGGAACTCGGTGGGCGTCGTGACCTCCTCGAGATCGAGGAGCTTCTCGGCATGCGTGCCCTTCCAGGCCACCGGGAGCTTGCGCGAGGTATAGCGCACCCGGTTGATTCCGGCGAGCCGCGCAGCCGCAAGGCCATCCATGCCGGCCACGGCGCCTGCGGGAATCAGCAGCTTGCGGTGGTTGCGTTTTGCCGCCGCGACCAGCCGGTCATGCAGCGCCTGGTCGGCAAGCGCGCCTACGGAGGCGACGAGCAAGTCGTAGCCGGCATCGAGGCAGGCTTCGCCGTGCTGGCTGACCGCCGCATGGCCGCCGCATTCCACCGCCAGTTCCACGCCGGAGGGGGCCGCGGAGACCCTGTCGAACACCTCCACTCGGCTTCCAGCGATTACTTGCAAGCGCTTGCGCGCCGCCTCCACGAGCTCGCCGCGCTCGATGCAGGACAGCTTCGCATCCGGATACATCGCGTGCAGCTCCCGAACCAGGTACGCGCCGATCGCGCCGGCGCCGATGATGAGGACGTGCTTCATTCGAAACCCTCCGCTACTGACATTTTTTCTCCAAAGTCGTTGCCTGGCTTGACTCTCCAGTCAACTTGCTGACATTTCCGCCTGGGTTTTAGATGCGCATGGGCTGCCAGTACCCGGTCAGTTCCAGGTAACCCTTGCCGACCGGTTTCGGATCGCCCTCGCGAGACACGCGCACCGCGCCCTCCCAGTAGATCGTCGCGGTACTTGCGCGCGAATCGAGTTCCTGGTCATCCAACAACGGCTCGACTTTCCACACCGCCTCCTTTGTCCTTACCCGCATCGCGACGGGATACGAAGTCCCGGTGCGCGGCGAGCGCCACTGGCGCAGCGGCGAGAACTCGATGTCCGCAGGCGACAACATTTCCGCCTTGCCGTCGCCACGCACTAGCGTCCCACCCGCATAGAGTACGCCGCCATCCTTGCCGCGCATGCGAAACGCCATGAGCGCCCCGCCATCGTCGAGGTTGACGCCGATCCAGTCCCAGCCGGCCGCGCCCGAGGCGAGGTACTGGCTCGACCATTCGTGATCCAGCCACGCCTGCCCGGTCACCGCCTCGCTGCCGGAGCCGCGGTCGATCGAGCCATCGACTGCGAGGCCGGGCCGGCTGTAGTAGTAGCTCGCCTCGCGCGGGTCCGTGCCCTTGCGGCTGATGCCATTGATCCCCTGCAGCAGCGGCGCCTTGCTTGCGGTGAATCCAAGATCCAGCCCGAAATCGCGCGCCGGGATCACCGCGCGATAGCGATTGCCCTCGAGGCCCAGGCGCCAGTTATCGATCCAGACTTTCGTGGTCCCTTCCTCAGCGCCGGCCATCGCAAGCGCCGGGCGTGCTGCGCGCTGGTCGTGGCGCAGCTTGCCGTGCTTCGGATCGCCCAACGCCGCATGCGCGAGGAGTACCTGCCTCGGCGCGAACACGCTCGGGTTCCGGCCCGCATACGGCGTGCGGGTTCGAAAGAAAGTCACCTGGAAGCCGAGATCCTCGCCGCGCGCGGTCTTGAGCCAGCCGGTGGCGTACCACCATTCGGTGCGGTAGTCGGGGTGGGCGCCGTGGTCGCGGGGAAAAAAGAGCGGGCGCGGGGTGACCTCCGGAAAGGCGATTTCCGTTGGCTTTGAAATTCCAGTCTCCCGAGTTTGTGTGTTCCGCGCTTGCGCGTTCGCGCAAGCTGAGGAATTCACAAACTCGGGAGAGCGGTTAAGGGGTTTGAGGGCGGGAGCAGTGACGATCGCCCCGAATGCCCCAAGAAAAACCCGCCGCTTCACCAATCCTCCTTGACCGCCCGCACCGGCCCGATCCCCATGGCCTCCCGCCCGGACCAGAACGCAGTCAATGCAGCCAAGGCGATCATCACCAGCGTGAGCCCAGCCAGCAGCGCGTACGGCGGATGCACCTCCATGCCCCAGTTGAACGATTGGCGGTTCACGACGCGGATGAGGATGAAGCCAATGACGCCGCCGACCACGAGGCCGGCGGCGGCGCCGAATGAGGCGAGCAGCCCGCCTTCAAAAGCCAGCATCGCGCCGATCTGCGAGCGCTGCATGCCGATGTGACGCAGCATGCCGAATTCGCGTTTGCGCGCCAGCACGATGGCGCCGAGGCTCGAGGAGAGGCCGAACAGGCCCACCAGCACCGCCACCGCTTCCAGCGCGTAGGTGACCGCAAAGCTTCGATCGAACACCTGCAGCGAGATCTTGCGGATTTCGCCCGGCCCGGCCATGTCGGGCACCGTCCCGCCCCGCAAAGCGCGCAGCGCGGCTTCGAGGCGCGCCTCGGTGACGCCGGGATTCAGGTAGAGCGCTGCGTCGTTGACGCGCGTGTCGCCGGTGAGGCGGACGAAGTCGGCCCGGTCGATCACGATCGCGCCGTGCTGTCGCGCGTAGTCGCGCCACACGCCGTCGATCACGAAGGGGCGCAACTCCCCGCCAACCGCGAGCTGCACCCGGGTGCCCGGCTGGTAGCCATAGAGCGTGGCGACGGCTTCGCTCACCCAGGCCGCGGGCGGGTCGCCGGCTGCGCGCGTGCGCGGCACGCCCACGAAAGGCAGCGACTTCTCCGGCCCGCCCGGCAAGTCGCGCGCGATCAGCGAGACCAGCGGCCTGGCCGGATCGAGCGTGAGGCGGTCGGTGCGCAGGAATTCGGCGCGCGCCACTTCGGGCAGCGCGCGTACGCCGGACTCGAACGCCGGGTCGAGGAAAGCCGTGTCGCCGAGATGCGAAGTGCGCAGGTAGAAGTCGGCCGGCAGCACCGCGTTCAGCCAGTCGTCCACCGATTCGCGGAACGAGGCCACCATGATCGCCATCGCCACCATGAGCGCGAAGCTGGCGACGATCGACGCGAGACTTACCATTGCCTGCCCCGGCGCGCCGCGCAGTTGCGCAAGCGCGAGGCCCAGCGGCACCGAGCGCGGCATCCCCGGCAGCGAAAGGAAAAACGTGGCGGCGCGCGGCATCATCAGGATCCCGCCGACGAGGATCAGCGCGATCGCGGCATAGCCGAACACCGGGATGCCGTTCACCGGCCCCAGTTGCGCGAGCACTGCGCCGCCCGCGATCATGAGGAGGCCCGGCCACACCGAAACAAGGCGCTCGAACATCTGCTGCTCGTCACCGCTCTTGAGCGCGCGGGCCGGTGCCGCGCGGGCTGCATCCAGGGCCGGCAGCCACGCCGCCACCACCGCGATCAGCGCGCCCGCTACGAAAAAAGCCAGGGCCGCCATTGGTGCAAACACGATCTCGGGCGTCATGCCGCGAAACATCCCCGAGCCGAGGTCGCCGCCAACGGCCTTCACCGCAACCCGCGCAATCGCATGGCCGAGCGCGAGCCCGGCGAGGCTGCCAACCGCGCCGATGAGCGCGGCTTCGCCAAGCACCAATCGAATCACGCCACGTCGCGTGAGGCCGATCACGCGCATCAGGCCGTGCTCGGCGCGCCGGCGCGTCACCTCGAGCGCCTGCGCCGAAAAAACCAGGAACCCGCCGGTGAACAACGCCACCAGCGCCAGCACGTTCAGGTTGACGCGATACGCGCGCGACAGGTTGGCGCCCTGCTCTTCCAGCTGCTCGACCTCGGCTACCGAAGCGCCTGCCGGCAGCAGCGCCGAAACCTGCCCGCGCAGCGTTGCGGCGTTCGCACCCGGCGCGAACCGCAGGTCGATGCGGTTTAGCGAACCCAATCGACCGAAGCGCCACTGTGCGGTGGCAATGTCCGTGAGCGCGGCGCTGCCCCGAAGCCCGGGCACGATGCCGGCAACTTCGAGCTCTACGCGCGTGCTGCCGGAGAGCAACGCGAGCTTGTCGCCCTGCGCAAGCTTCAACGCGGCCGCGGCCGAAGGCGACAGCAGCACCGTGTCCGGCTTCATGAGCTCGAAGAGGCGCCGCGGATCGTCGGCAAAGAGCCCCGGCTGGACCTGGATCGCGCGCAATGCGTCGATGCCGAGAATCCTGAGCGTGCTGCGCCCGCCGGTTCGCGCCGCGCCGGGATCGCCGGCCAGGCCGACTTCGAGGTCGAGCATCGGGCTGGCGACCGCGACGCCGGGAATTTTCGCGAGCGCCGGATAAAGCGCCTCCGCGAACCCGGCCCGGCCGCCGCGCACTTCGAGGTCGGCGTCGCCCGCCATCGAGCGCACCGCGAGCGAGAACTCGTTTAGCGCCGCGCCGTTGATGAGGTGCACCGCGAACCCGAGCGCCACGCCGAGCGCGATGCCGGCCGCCGAGAGCAACGCACGCCCGCGATGGTGCGCGAATCGCGCGCGGGCGTTCCTGGAAAACTCGGCAAAGGGTCCGGCGGGCGGCCGCGGAGGCACTGTCATGGGCGAGCCGATTCTAGCCCCGTAGAATGGCGCGCCATGCAAGGTCGCCTCATCTACATCGTCGGGCCGTCCGGTTCGGGCAAGGACAGCGTGATCGATTACGCGCGTCCGCGCGTCCCGCCGGCCGTCAGGTTCGCGAGGCGCACGATCACGCGACCGGCGTCAGCGGGCGGCGAAGCGCACATCGCCGTCACCCCGCAGGAATTCGACGCGTTGCTGGCCTCGGACGCATTTGCGATGCATTGGCACGCAAACGGCCACGCCTATGGCATCGGCCGCGAGATCCGCGACTGGTTGGATGAAGGCAGCACGGTTGTGGTCAGCGGCTCGCGCGGGCACATGCCGCAGGCGCTCGCCGCATTCCCAAGCCTCGAGGTGGTGTCGATCACGGCGTCGCCCGGTGTCCTGCGGGCGCGGCTTACATCGCGCGGCCGCGAGGATGCGGAAGCCATCGAGGACCGGCTTGCGCGGGCGCTCGCGCTCGACCTGCCGCCGGGCGCCGCGGCGCACGAGATCGTCAACGACGGCGAGATCTCGAGTGCCGGCAACCGCCTGATCGGACTCCTCGCCTAGCTTCGCGAATCAGTCGGCCTTGGCGCCGGAGTCCCTGACCACCTTGGTCCAGCGGCCGATTTCCGAGCGGATGTAGGCCGCGTAAGCCTCGCTTGTACCGCCCAATGGCTCGGCACCCTGCGTGGCAAGCCGCTGGCGCAGGTCGGCGTTCTGCACCGCCTTGTTGATCTCGGTATTCAGGCGGGTGACGACGTCCTTGGGCGTGGCGGTCGGCACCACGATGCCCTGCCACGCGCTCATCTCGAAGCCCGGCAGTTTTGCGGCCTCCTCCAGCGTCGGCACATCGGGCAGCGCGGCGCTGCGGCGCTGGATGGCGATCGCCAGCGGACGAAGTCGGTTGTCCTTTGCGTACGGCAGGATCGTATTGATCGTATCGATCATCATCTGCGTCTGGCCGCCAGCCACGTCGACCAGGGCCGGTGCGCTGCCCTTGTAAGGAATGTGCTGCATCGAGAGCCCCATCTGCGTGGCGAACAGCGCGCCGGCAAGATGCGTGATCGTGCCGGAGCCGGACGAGGCATAGTTGACCTTCGCCGGGTTCGCCTTGGCGTAAGCGACGAAGTCCTGCACGCTCTTCACCGGCAGGGCCGGGTTCACCACCAGCACCAGCGGCACCGTGGCGGTCAGCGCAACCGGCGCGAAATCCTTGAGCGGGTCGTAGTTCAGCTTCGAATACAGCGAAGGCGCGATCGTGATTGCCGAGGTGTTGTAGAAGATCGTGTACCCATCGGCCGGCGCCTTGGCCACCTCGGCCGCCGCGATATTGCCGCCGGCGCCCGGCTTGTTGTCCACGATGATCTGCTGGCCCATCGACTCGCCGAGCTTGAGCGCGAAGATGCGTGCATTGATGTCGGTCGGCCCGCCCGGCGGGAAGGCCAGGATCATGCGGATCGGCTTGTTCGGGTATTGGGCGAAGGCTGGGAGGGCGAGGAATGTCGCGAGCATCAAAGTGACTAGTTTTTTCATTTCGATCCTTCTGCCTCAATGTCCGGCGCTGCCGTTTATGCCTTTAATGGCTCTCATGACTTTGATAGGTCCGCGCTTGCGCGATCGCGCAAGCTGAGGACCTATCAAAGTCATGAGACATGGGTCTCAATAATTATGATCACGACTGGATTGGCACAAAACCTGAACTCCCTCAAGCCTCGAACCGATCCAGCACCTGCCCCGGCCCTTCGGCCAGCGTCACGTAATCCTTGCCGTCGAATACTTGCGTGCCGTTAACCCAAACGCCGGCCACGCCCTCGGGCTTGCGGATCATGCGCGAGCCGCCGCCCGGGAGGTCGTGGAGCCGCACCAGGCCGGACAATCCCACCTTTGCCGGATCGAAGAGCAGGAGATCGGCCCACGCGCCCGGCTCGATGCGCCCGCGTCCGGGAATGCGGTATTTCGCCGCCGGGTCGCTGGTGAGCTTGCGGATGCCTTCGGCCAGCGAGAATGCGCCGGTCTCCCGCACCCAGTGCCGCAGGAAATGCAGGCCGAAGCCGGCATCGCACATGAAGATGAGATGCGCGCCGGCATCCGACAACGCCACCACGCCCGCTGCGTGCTTCAGCAACGGCGCGACGCCCTTGTCGTCGTTCTGGAACAGCTTGGCGACGAAGCGCGTCTCCAGGTTGTTCTCGAGCGCGACGTCGAAAAAGGTGTCCAGCGGATCCGCGCCGCGTTCGGCGGCGAGTGCCGTGACCGTGCGCCCGTCGACTTCCACCATCGACCAGTTGCCGTAGAAGAGGATCCCGGGGCGCGGGTTGGCCAGGTCGGAGCGGAACTGCTGCCGAAATTTCGGGTCGCGATAAACGTCGGCGAGGCTCTCTGTGGTGCGCTTCGACACGCGGTCGAACGCCGAGTGGGTCAGCAGCAGGTACGGGTCCTCGAGCGTGAAATCGAAGGACAGCGGCTGGCAGCTCGTCTGGATGTAGACCTCGTGCCCGCGCCGGATCGCGGCGGCGCACCGCTCGTAGTAGGTGAGGCCGCGTGTGGGCTCGGCCTCGTTGTACATCGTGAGCACGGTGGAAATGAAAGCCGGCCGCCCGTTGGCCGCGGCGATCTCTTCCATGAATTCCGGTGTCGCGCGCGGGCCGGTGGCCATCATGAAAACGCCGCGCTTCGCCTCGCCGAGCACGCCGGCCAGGGCGCGGATCTCGGTGTCGCTCGCAATCGTCGAGGGCATCGGCAAGCCGCCGTGCCCGCTGTGATTCGGCGAGAAGGAGGACGCGAAGCCGATGGCCCCCGCCTGCATCGCGGCGCGCACCTCGTCCTGCATTTGCCTGAGTTGGCCGGCGGAGGGATCGGCTTCGGTGGAGGCGGATTCGCCCATCACGGCAGTGCGGATCGTCGAATGCTGCGCGAACACGCAAACGTTTGCATAGGGATGCGAGCGGCGCAGCAGCTCCAGGTATTCGGCAAAAGACTGGAATTCCCAGCGCATTCCCGTCCTCAGCGCATCGAGATCCATGCCCTCGACCACCGAGAGGTTCTTGACCATCGTGTCGCGACGCTCGGCGGGACACGGCGCGATGCCGAAGCCGCAGTTGCCCATGACCGCCGTGGTCACGCCAAGCGAAGGCGACGGCGACATCGTCGGGTCCCAGGTGACTTGCGCGTCGTAGTGCGTGTGCAGGTCGACGATGCCGGGCATCAGGGAGAGGCCCTGCGCGTCTACCGTCTGGCGCGCGGGGCCGGTCCTGCCGCGCTGTTCTTCGACACTTGCGATACGACCGTCCTTGATCGCGACATCGGCGTTTCGGCCGGGCGAACCCAGGCCGTCGTAAACCATGGCGCCGCGGATGATGAGGTCGTTCATTCCGGTTTTACTCCTGCGTCGTTGGCGACTTTTCTCCAGCGCGCGATCTCCTGCCGGATATAGGCGCCGAACTGCTCCGGCGTCGAAGGCGAGGCCTCGGCGCTGTGCACGGCGAACTGGTCGCGCACGTCCTGCGACGCGAGCACCTTGACCACTTCGCGGTTGAGGCGCTCGGTGATTTCCTTGGGGGTGCCGGTCGGCACGACGATGCCCTGCCAGGAGCTCACGTCGAAGCCCGGGTAGCCCAGCTCGGCCACCGTCGGCAGCGCAGGCGCCTGCGCCGAGCGCTTGAGTGTCGTGACCGCGAGGCCGCGCGCCTTGCCGGAGCGCACCTGCGGGTAGAGCGAGGAAAACGGATCGAACAGCACCTGCAGTTGTCCGCCGATAAGGTCGGTGATTGCCGGCGAGCTGCCCTTGTACGGTACGTGGTTCATCTTGATGCCGGCCGCAGTGTTGAAGAATTCGACCGCGAGGTAGATCGAGCTGCCGGCGGTGCCGAAGTTGAGTTTGCCGGGCTGCGCTCTTGCCAGAGCGACCAGTTCGGCAAGCGTCTGCGCCGGCACCGATGGGTGAACTGCAATCACCAACGGCTGGATCGCGACCATCGAGATCGGCGCGAAGCTCGCTATCGGGTCATAAGGCAGCTTGGCAAAGGTGACCGCATTGATCGCGAGCGTGCTGATGTTGCCCATCGTCAGCGTATAGCCGTCGGCCGGCGCCTTGGCGCCCGCTTCGGCGCCGATCACGCCGCTGGCGCCCGCGCGGTTCTCGACGACCACGGGCTGGCCAAGCTCAATGGAAAGCTTCTGCGCCACGACGCGCGAGCTGATGTCGGTCACGCCGCCCGGCGGGAACGGCACGATCAGCCGCAGCGGCTTGTTCGGGTAGCCCTGCGCCTGCGCGAGTGCGGCAAAGGCCGTGGCCAGGACCCCGGCAACAAGACCAGTAAGCGCTTTCATTGCGGGAACTGCAGCACGAGCACTTCGGCGCCTTGCGGCCCGGCATGGATTTGCACCGGCTCTTCATCGGCCGTGACAAACACTGTGGCCCAGCGATCCAGCAGTTCGCCGTGGCCCTCACCGACCGTTGCGGTCCCCGAGGCCACCATATAAAACCGGCCGAGCCCGCCGGGAAGCGCGGGCGCGCTGACCGCCCCTTGCGGCGGCACGCGAGCGATCCATCCGCCGATGCCGTCGGGCTGCGGCGGGAAGACTTCCTCGCAAATGGCTTGCGTGCGCCTGGTGCAATCCGAGGTGTCGATCGGCCCGCCGAGCAGGTGCCGCTTTGGCGCCTTCTTCGGCATCTCGTCGCGCGATTCGGGCAGGAATTTGGCGCCCTTGTCCATGCTCGGGCGCAGCGTGAAATACCAGAGGCCATCGGGCCCGGCGTTGATCGGCCCGTAGCCGGTGAAAGCGCCGGCGTAATGAACCGACAGCGGCCGCACGTCATGGCGGCCGATGGTGCCTTCGCCCTGCACAACGACCTGGAATTCGTTCTGGAGGTGGAAATGCGGCAGGATCACCGAGTCGGCGTCCTGCTCGACGAGGAAGGATTGCGGCGCGATTCGCCCGCCATGCGGCGAAGCGATGAACTCGCTCTTGAAATAGCCGGTGCCGTTGGCCAGCGTGAATTTGCTGCGCGACGCGGACGCCGCCGCCTTGGTACCGCTCCTGATCATCCGCCTTCCCTCCAGTCGGGCGAGTGTAAGCCCGAGCGGGAGGGTGCGGTAGTGCGTGTTTTGCTGCGGCTTAACCCCGGCCGAAGTTGCGGATCACGTCCACGACGGCGGCGCTGCCCGGGGACAGCAGCAGGATGTCGTTGCCGACGCGCACATAGCGATAGCCCGCGGGCGGCGTGCCAAGGCGCGTGAGCAGCGGCTGCGGCACCGGGTAGGTCACCACGTTCGAAGGCAGGGGCCGGCCGACGGTCCAATCCATTTTCTTGGCTTGTCCCGGGGGCATGCAGCCGTTGTGCTTCTTGGCCAGGCCCGGCGGGCAGTGGCCGGCGCGGTACTGCTCGTCGTAATAGTGGCCCACGTGGTTTCGGTGCTCGTCGTTGAAGCGCCACGCCGGGTCGGCGGCGCGGGCCACCACGACGGGACGGTCGCCGCGGCGCTCGATCTCGACCACGCGGTCGTGTCCGCGATCGATCCGGACGGCCTCGCTGCGCTCATGCTTGTTGCCGTGCTCGCCGTCATTGCCGTGGCCCTTGCCGCCTTTGTCGGCCAGCGCCGGTGAACTTGCAAGCGCGCACGCGAACGCCAAGGCGATAGCTCGCGTTGCGGGGGTGAATTTGAGTTTCATGGGGGGTCCTCTGTTGGTTTAACGGAACTGCCTGAGAGTAACGAGCGAGGATCGGGTCCGGCTGTCGGCGCCTTGCCCGATCCTGTAACGGGGTCTTCCTACAGCAGGTCGCTTCAGGGCGTCATTCGCCCCCCGTTTTGTGCATTTCGTCGCATTCCGGTCGCCCCGCCGACCCAGCGCAGGGAGACTCCCGCCATCGACACGCACCACGGGAGATCAGCCATGACCCACCAGTTCACGACGGCCATCTGGATCCACCTCGCCGCCGCCCTCGCCGCCCTCGCGCTTGGCGCCGTAATGTTCCTGCGCCCGAAAGGCACCTTCACGCATCGCGTGCTCGGCCGTTCGTGGGTGGCGCTGATGCTCGTGACGGCCCTCTCGACCTGGTGGATCCGAGGCAACGGCAGCTTCTCCTGGATCCATGGCCTGTCCGTCTTCGTGCTCTTTGCGCTGGCCGTGGCGGTTTACTTCGCGATCACCGGCCGCATCTCCGCCCACCGCCACACCATGACCGGGATCTACGTCGGCGGGCTGATCGTCGCCGGCGGCTTCACGCTGATGCCACAACGCCTGCTCGGCCACCACCTGTGGTCCGCGCTCGGCCTCATCTAGAGAGGTTCTCCAAATGATCCTTCAGATTCTCAAAGGCACGCCGCCCTGGGTATTCGTGCTCTTTTTCGCCCTGCTGGCGATCGGGATAATGCAATCGCGCCCCCGCTCGGTGTCCCCGGCCCGGTTGGCGATCCTGCCCGCGGCGTTCATCGCCTTTTCGCTTTACGGGGTGCTCGCCGCGTTCGGGCCACACGCCGCGGAACTCATCGCCTGGGGCTCGGGGATCGGCGCCGCGGTGCTGGCGGGACGGGCGATGAAGCCGGCTGCCGCCGTCCGCTGGATCGAATCCACGCATTCGTTCGAGGTGCCGGGAAGCTGGGTGCCGCTAACGCTCATGATGACGGTGTTCTTTGCCCGATACGCGATCGCGGTGAGCATGGCGATGCACCCGGCGCTCGCCCTTGAGCCGCTTTTCGGGATCGTCGCCAGCCTGGCCTACGGGCTCTTAAGCGGGATGTTCCTGGCGCGAGCGCTGGGGAGCCTCGCGCGGCGCCCGGCTTCGGCTTCGCTTTCCGTACAATCCACCTGACCTGCAAAGGACTCCCCATGGAACAGAATGACGAGCAGAAAGAACTACGCCGCATCGCGCGCCGCCGCGCTTCTGCCAAGTTCGGCTTCCTCATCCACCTCACGGTGTTCGTCGCGGTGAATGCGATGCTGTTCTTCATCAACCAGCTCACAACGCCTGCCGTCTCGTGGTCGCTGTTCCCGCTCGCCGGCTGGGGCCTCGGCCTCTCGATCCACGGCCTCGCGGTTTTCCTCTCGGGCTCCGGCCTGCGCGAACGGATGATCGAAAGCGAATTGCGCAAGCTGCGCTCCAACACCTCGCCGGGTGCCCGCTGAGCGGATTCGATGGCGTTCATCCGACCCGGCATCGGCCGCTACCTCATCGGCACCGTGATCTTCAGCACGGTGATCGCGGCGGCCCTGTCGATCTTCGGCTCGCATCGCCACCCGTTCAGCGAAAACTTCGTCTACAGCCAATGCATCGGCCTGCTCACCTACGCAACGATCGATTTCCCGCGCCGCCTGCTCTGGGAGAAAGGCGCCCCATCTTTTGCGCACATGGTGGGGCTGACCGTCATCGCCACGCCCATCGGCTGGTTCGGCGGCTCGTTGATCGCGGCTGCACTGCTCGGAAACCCGTACGGCCCAATGGCGCTCGGGCTTGACGCGGTGCTCGGCTTCCTCGCGCTCACCGCCGGGGCGGGTTTCGCAGGCTCGTTCTATTTCTGGACGCGCGAGCAGCTCATGGCCAGCGAGCGCTCGGCGGCCGAAGCGCGGCTCAAGCTTCTGCAGGCGCAGATCGAGCCGCATTTCCTCTTCAACACGCTGGCCAACCTGCAGGCGCTGATCGGCGTCGACCCGAAACGCGCGCAGGACATGCTGCAACACCTCGACGGGTACCTGCGCGCCACGCTCGCCACCACCCGCAAGGAGCGCGACTCGCTCGGCGAGGAATTCGCGCTGCTGCGCTCGTATCTCGAGATCCTCGCGATCCGCATGGGGCCGCGGCTCACCTATGAGCTCGAGCTGCCGCCGGCGCTGGCCGGAGTCCACCTCCCGCCGATGCTGCTCCAGCCGCTGGTCGAGAACGCGATCCGCCACGGGCTCGAGCCCAAGGTCGAAGGCGGAAAAGTGCGCGTCGCCGCCCGCGAAGAGCGAGGCGACCTGGTGGTCGACATCGAGGATACCGGCGAGGGATTCGGGCGAGGGACTGCGGGTGGCACCGGTGTTGGCCTTGCGCACGTGAAGGAAAGGCTCGCCGCGGTTTACGGCGGCTCGGCCTCGATGCAGACCGGCGACAATCCCGCCGGCGGCGTGAGGATCACGCTGCGCCTGCCCCTGGAAAAATGAACCTCAGATGAACCGCAGATGACGCGGGTCCGTGCCCTGATCGCGGAAGACGAACCGCTGTTGGCCGCCGGCCTCCAGGCGGCGCTTGTAGCCGCCTGGCCGGAGCTCGAGGTGATCGCGATCGCGCCCAACGGCAACGAGGCGTTGCGGCTCATCGAGGAAGCGCATCCGGACGTGGCTTTCCTCGACATCCGCATGCCGGGCATGACCGGGCTGGAAGTCGCCGCCGAACTGGCCGACAGGCTGGAGGAAGGCGCCGCGGTGCCGCGCCTGGTTTTCGTGACTGCCTACGACGAATTCGCGCTGAAGGCTTTCGACCTCGCCGCGGTGGATTATTTGCTCAAGCCGGTCAGTGCCGAGCGGCTCGCAAAGTCCGTCGAGCGCGTGAAGGCTTCGCTCGCATCAAGGGAAGACCAGCTGGCAACCGACGATCTCGCGCAGCTCGTAAGCAAGCTGCAGCATGTGATCGGCGAGCCATCACCTGCGGCGGGAGAGCCGTTGCGCATCATCCGTGCTGCGGTCGGCAACACGGTGCGCATGGTGCCGGTGGAGGAAGTCTGTTACTTCCAGGCCGCGGACAAGTACACCAGCGTGGTCACGAAGGATGCCGAGCTGCTGATCCGCACGCCGCTAAAAGAGTTGTTAGGCCAATTGCCCGCAGACCGCTTCCGGCAAATCCATCGCGGCACGATCGTGAACCTTGCGGAAGTGGCCGCCGCGACGCGCGACGAATCGGGCCGGCTTTCGCTGCGGCTGAAGCACCGCAAGGAAAGCCTCCCGGTCAGCCGCGTGTTTGCAGAGCTCTTCCGCGCCCAGTAATCGGGGACAGACCACGTTTAGCGTGGCCCGGCCCCGATCGGTTGACTGCGCTAAACGTGGTCTGTCCCCGATTATTTCTTCGCGGCCTTGGCCGCGGCGCGATCGGACTTGAGCTTCTCGCGGTCGCCTTTCAACTTCTCGCGGTCGGCCTTGAGCTTGGCGCGGTCGGCGGCCACGGCGTCCTTGTTGCCCGCGGCGCGGTCGGACTTGAGCTTCTCCCGGTCGGCCTTGATCGCCTGCCGGTCGCCCTTGACGGCGGCGCGGTCGGCCTTGAGCGTGCCGGGCGCAGGTGCCTGCGCCAGGGCGGTTCCCGCAAATGCGGCCAACGTCACGATGGCCAGGACTTCGAGTGCCTTTTTCATCGATTTCTCCCCTTTTGGTATTCCGTCGCCGGACGGCGCCGGACCCTGCCCCTCCAATAACGCACGGGCCGCCGGGCGGTGTACGCCGGGCGGCCCGTGTTGCCTCGCGTTTGAAACTTACTTCTTGGCGGCCGGGACTGCGGGCGTCGCCGGAACTGCGGGCGTCGCGGGCGCGGTCTTGGTCGCGGCCTCGGCGGGCTTCGCCGGGACGGCCGGGGTGGCAGCCTTCGCTTCCTTCTTCACCTGGCCCTTGGCTTCGGCCTTGCCCTTCGCTTTGGCTTTGGCTTCGCCTTTCTTGGTGTCGGCTTTCACGTCGGCCTTCACGTCGGCCTTCGTTTCCACCTTCGTGTCGGTCTTGACAGCGGGGGCCTGGGCGAATGCAGCACCGCCGAAGGCCACGAGTGTTGCGAATGCCAGGGTCTTGAGTTTCATTTGGTTCTCCATGTGTTGTGCCGTCGTCGAAGGACGCCGGCCCTGCGACTCACTTAACGCCGCCAACCGGGAAGCGATTACACGAAGCCGCCGCGCAACCGGCCGAAGTTGTAAGCATTTGTGATACCGCGAAGGTCCGGTGCGGTAAAATTTCAGGCTTATGTCCACCGCATCGCATTCGAATTTCATCCGCAGCATCGTCGAGCACGACCTCGCGGCAAACAAGTACGCGTTGCGCGAAGACTGGGCGAAGATCCGCACGCGCTTCCCACCGGAACCCAACGGCTACCTGCACTACGGCCACGCCAAGAGCATCTGCCTCAACTTCGGCCTCGCGCGCGACTACGGCGGCGTCTGCCACCTGCGCTTCGACGACACCAACCCTACGAAGGAAGAGCAGGAGTACGTCGACTCGATCATCGACGCGGTCCACTGGCTCGGCTTCTCATGGGAAGGCAACGGCACCCAACACCAGTTCTTTGCTTCGGATTATTTCGGCAAGCTCTTCGCGTTTGCGGAGCACCTGGTATCGCGCAGCCTTGCGTACGTGGACAGCCAGAGCGCCGACGAGATGCGCGCAAGCCGCGGTTCATTGGTGGAAGGCGGCAGGAACAGCCCGTTCCGCGACCGCTCGGTGCCGGAGAACCTGCGCCTGCTGCGCGAGATGAAGGATGGCAAGCATCCGGACGGCGCGCACGTGCTGCGAGCCAAAATCGACATGGCCTCGCCGAACATCAATATGCGGGACCCTGCGATGTACCGCATCCGCCATGCGCATCACCATCGCACCGGCGGCGAGTGGTGCATCTACCCGACCTACGACTGGGCGCATGGCGTGTCGGATGCGATAGAGCACATCACGCATTCGGTCTGCACGCTCGAGTTCCAGGATCACCGCCCGCTCTACGACTGGTTCAACGAGCGGCTGGCGGAAGGCGGCCAGCTCGACCGTCCCCTGCCGCAGCAGATCGAGTTCGCCCGGCTCAACTTTACCTACGTCGTACTCTCGAAACGCAAGCTCATCCAGCTGGTGGACGAAGGCCATGTCGACGGCTGGGACGATCCGCGCCTTGCCACGCTCGTCGGCGCGCGTCGCCGCGGCTACACGCCCGAAGGCTTCCGGATGTTCTGCGACCGCATCGGCGTGGCAAAGGCCGATTCGTGGATCGACCTCTCGGTGCTCGAGGACTGCATGCGCGAGCACCTCAACGAGGTCGCGCCGCGGCGCATCGCGGTGCTCGACCCGCTCAAGCTCGTGATCGAGAATTACCCGGAAGGCAAAGAGGAACTCTGCGAAGCGCCCAATCATCCGCAGAAGCCGGAGCTCGGCAAGCGCCCGGTGCCGTTTTCACGCGAGCTGTGGATCGAGCGAGAGGACTACCAGCAAGTCCCGGCGAAAGGTTACTTCCGCCTCTTTCCCGGCAACAAGGTGCGGTTGCGCTACGGCTTCGTGCTCGAGTGCATCGGCTACGACCAGGCCACGGATACCGTGCGCTGCAGGTACTTCGAGGATTCGCGCTCGGGAACGCCGGGCGCGGACACTTACAAGGTCAAGGGCAACATCCATTGGCTCTCGGCGAAGCATTCGCACGCCGCCGAGGTGCGCTTGTACGACCGGCTCTTCAAGGCGCCACATCCGGGTGCGGGGGACGGCGATTTCATCAAGGACCTCAACCCGGATTCGAAGAAAGTCATCAGCGCGCAGCTGGAGCCTGCGTTGCGCGACGCGAAGCCCGAGGAGCACTTCCAGTTCGAGCGCCACGGCTACTTCGTCGCCGACCGCGTCGATTCCAAGCCCGCCGCGCCGGTATTCAACCGCGCGGTCACGCTGCGCGATTCCTGGAAATAAAAGGGGCCAGGCTCGAAATTAAAGGGGCCAGGCTCAAACCTGACGTCTCGGAGGCTTGTCAGGTTTGAGCCTGGCCCCTTT
>JANMDK010000108.1:0-14696 GCA_031376265.1 Pseudomonadota bacterium | reverse complement strand
GACGGGCGCGCGCAGATCCGCTTCACGAAACGCGTGGCGAGCGGGGGATCCGTCTGCTTGAGCCAAAGGAAAGCGCGGCAGGCCGCAAGCGAGTTGATCCCGGGCGCAAGCCCCTCCGGCCGGTCGACCATCGGCACGCCGAGCAGCTTCGCCATGCGGTTCTTGTCATGGGCCACGTAGTCTTTCTTCAGCGGGGTCTGCATCAGCGGCGGCAGACCCATGACCTTCATCACGGTGATGCCGAGCAGCACCGGCTTCCAGTCGACTTCACGACCGTAGCGCGCGGCGAGCGCCTCGATCTGCGTCGTCGCCAGATAGCCGTAGGGGGAGATCGGGTCGAAGTAGAACTCGATCGCTCCGCGCGAATCGCCGCCGCCCGCCACCGCCCTACTCCAGCTTGAGGTTGGCTTCGCGGATCAGCTTGCCGTATTTCTCGGCGTCCGAGGCCATCAGCGCGCGCAGCTCTTCCGGCGACGAGGGCGCGGCCTCGTGGCCGAGCTTCTCGTAGGCCTCGCGCGCTTCCGCGGTCGCGAGGTACTTGCGCATCTCGCCGTTGAGCTTCGCGATGATGTCGGGCGGCGTGCCTGCCGGCGCGAACACGCCGAACCACACCGTGACCTCATAGCCGGGGAAGCCCAGCTCGACCATCGTCGGGAGCGAAGGCAGGAACTTGGAGCGCTCAAGCGACGTGGCGGCCAGCGCGCGCAAACGGCCTTCCTTGATCGTCGGGCCGACCACGACCAGGTCGGCCATCATCGTGGTGACGCGCCCGCCGAGCAGGTCGGGCAGCGCCTGCGCGTAGCCCTTGTAAGGAATATGTGTGATGTCCACGCCGAGCTGCCGCTTGAGGATTTCCCAGCCCAGGTGCCCGGCGGTGCCGTTGCCGTTGCTCGCGTAGGTGACCGTGCCGGCCTTCGACCTCGAAAGCGCGACCAGCTCCTGGATCGAGCTCACCGGCACCGACGCCGGCACCACGATGAAGAACGGCAGGCGCGAGACCAGCCCGACCGGCGTGAAGTCGCGCTGCGCATTGATCGGGGCCTTCGCGCCGAGCAAGGCCGGCGTGACCACCATCGTCGAGGCCGCGCAGAGGAACAGCGTGTAGCCGTCCGGGGCCGACTTGGCCGCGGCCTCGGCGCCGATCATCGTGTTGCCTCCCGGCTTGGCTTCGATCACGAATCCCTGGCCGAAGACTTTCGACCAGTGGTTCGAGACGAGCCTCGCGGCATTCTCGGCGCCTGCGCCCGGTGGGAAAGGGATGATCACTCGCACCGGCCGGTTCGGCCACGGCGATTGCGCGTGCGCTACGCCGGCGCACATCAGGGCTGCCAGCGTTATCGCGGCAAGGGCTTTTTTGAAAATCATTGTTTTGTCTCTTCCTCGTTATGGGCCATTTTATCGGTAACATTGGCCAATGAGAGTCATCGCCCCCGAAGTTCAAGACCTGAAGAGCGTCATCGTCGCCGTGCTCGACCCCTCCGGCGTGCTGCTCGAGGCCAACGCAGGCTTCATGGCGCTGCTCGGAAACAGCCCCGCGAGGCGCATCGGCGCCAATGTCGCACTGCTGTTCACCAAGCCCGCGTTTACCGAGCTCAGTGCCGCCCGGACTGCCGAAGGCGGCGAAATTCATCGCGGCACCCTGGGCTTCATCGGTGCGGATGGCGAGGTGCTGGACCTCCCGGGTCACGCGCTGCGCAGCGCCTACGGCATCTGCGTCGTCGCTGAATACGACGTGGAGGCCATGCGGCGCGCCCTGACGGCCAACCGCCAGCCGGGCGGATTCGCCCAGCGCGAGCTTCGCTTCGTCGAGACCTCGATGACCGATTCGCTTACCGGCACCGGAAACCGCGACAAGCTGGAGCAGTCCTTGGCCATCGAGATCAGCCGGGTGCGCCGCACCGGCCTGAACCTCTCGGCGCTGATGACCGGGGTCGACGGGTTCGAGGCGATCTGCGAGCAGTTCGGCAAGCCCGCCGGCGACAAGGTGCTTGCGCGGATGGGGTACCTGCTCAGGCTGCTGACCCGGCCCACCGATATCCCCGCGCGCTTCGAGGGCGAGAAGTTCGTGGTCCTGATGCCGCATACCAACCTCGACCAGGCGCATACCGTTGCCCATCGCATCGATCACGCGCTCGAGACGCAGAAATTCGAGTCCATCGACTCCACCGTCTCGGCGACGTTCGGCATCGCCCAGTTCAACCAGGGCGAGGACTCGGCCGTCTTCACCAAGCGGCTGCAGACCGCGATCTCCAAGGCCCAGCAGTCACCGGGCGATACCGTGGGCGTTGCCACCGCCTGAAACCGGGGTAACTCCCTGCCGCCGGCCGGAGTCCCGGCTTCTTTCCCGCCTGTTTTGTCAGCGGATTCCTACACGCGATACGTGCGGTCTGCCGACAGCAAACCGCGATCGGTTCGAATAACTTCCTTTGAACCAGCAAGGGGAGAGAACCGTGGAACAAGGCCAGGATGGACAAGCGACCTCGATCGTCGAGCTCTTGCGCTCGGACGACACCCAGATCACCGCGCTTTTCGACCGGTTCGTCGCTGCGGAAAAGAACCAAAGTCCGGCGGTGGTGCGCGACCGGCTCATCGGGCGGATCTGCGAAACCCTGTCCATCCAGCGCCTTGCTGAAGAAGAGGTCCTCTACCCGGCGCTGCGCGCTTCAGACGAAAAGCTCGTGTTCGCTTTCCTGCTCGCCGGGCTGGGCATCTCCATGCGCATCGGCGAAATCCGCGATCCGGGCAAGGCTCGCGCAACCCGCGACTTTGCGATGTTCAGGCTCCTGGACCTCGTTCGCCGCAACATGCTCGAGCGCTCGCAGGTGCTGCTGCCTTTCGTGAGCGACCACCTTTCGGCGACGCAACTGCTCTGGCTCGGCGACGACTACCAGCAGCGCAAGGCCCGCCTCTGGACGGCTACCGCCGCTGCAGCGCCACGCACCTCGCTGCGTTTGGCCGACACGCCCGGCGCCCGCAAGGCAATCCCGATTCCTTTATGGCGCAACCCCGGCAACCCCGATGGGGCGCGCCTGCAGTAGTGCCTACCCTTCCAGGGAGATTGACATGATTGCGATTACCCGACTGCTCAGCCTCGTCCCGCAAAGATCCGGCGCGGGGCGACCCGGCAACCCTCGGCCGCTTTCAATGCGGCCCGCGGGCGTCGATCAGTTCTTCGTGCGCGAGGCGTTCACGCCGGGTTCGGATGACAGTTTCGTGAACGCCGCGGTCAAGGGCGCCATCGGGCGCGAGCCCGACCTTGCGCACGCCGGCATCCATGTTTCCACCTGCCGCGGCACCGTGCAGCTGAGCGGCTTCGTCGCCTCGCGGCGGGTCATGGCGCGTGCGGTGGCGGTGGCCCGCGCCGTCCAGGGCGTCAGGACCGTGCGCAACGACATGCGCAGGGCCTGACCTCCCGGCTTACCTGACGACGATGTCGTTCCGGACGTTGCGCACGCCGCGCACGTTGCGGGCGAGATGCACTGCCTGCCGCATCTCGTCCGAATCGCGCGCCACGCCGCTCAGGTGAACCTCGCCGCGGTCGCTGTCGACGCGGATGTTGAGCGCGCTCACCTTGCTGTCGGCAACGAAAGCCGCCTTGACGCGCGCCGTGAGCGCCGCGTCGTCGATCGCCTCACCGGCGGTTTCATTGGCTGCGCATCCCGCAAGCACCAGCGCGAGCGATGCAAGCAGGACGCGGAGCGAAATTTTTCCTGAAGTTTTCATTTGCAGTCTCCTTATCTGAACGGCGGATGGCCAGTCGTTGAAGCAGCAAACGCTGTGCCAGCGCCTGGGGTTGAGAAATTCTTACAGCAAATTGCGAGCGCCGCTCCCGGGCTATCATGCGGCATGCGCCACGAACGGCAGGCCGGTTGAGCAACGGGATGGCACGGCGCATCCTGATCGTCGAGGACAACCGGGACTCGGCCCTGAGCCTGCAGATGCTGCTCGAAGCGATGGGCTACGCCGTGGACGTCGTGCACGACGGGGAAGGCGCGGTAAGCACGGCTGCCGCAAAGAGCCCGGACGTGATCCTCATGGACATCGGCCTGCCGCGCATGAGCGGCTACGACGCGACCCGCCGGATCCGCGCGGACTGCAAGGACAAGCCCATGATGATCATTGCGCTCACCGGCTGGGGCCAGGAGTCCGACCGCCGCCAGTCGGCAGAGGCCGGCATCGACCACCACCTGGTGAAGCCCCTGGACCTGGGACGGCTCAGGCAGATCCTCGGGCCCGGCTCTCCCGACGCTTCCGCGTAGGCGCGGCCGGAGCGGGCGATGGGGCCGGAGAATCGGCCGCTTCGACGCCCGGCAACGAAACCACGAATTCGCTGCCCTTGCCCGGCCCGGGGCTGCTTGCGCTGACGCTGCCGCCGTGTAATTCGACCAACGTCTTGACCAGCGTGAGGCCGACGCCGAGGCCGCCCTGGGACCCGTTCGCGCCGCGCTCGAGCTGGACGAAGGGCTCGAAGATGTCGCCCAGGCGCTCCGCCGGAAGACCGATGCCGGTATCGCGCACGCTGATGCTGACGCTGCCGTTTTCGGCAACGACTTCGACCGAGATCTTGCCGGCGCTCGTGGTGTATTTCGCTGCGTTGTGCACGAGGTTGGCGACGATCTGCACGATGCGCGCGTAGTCGCCCTCCATGAAAATGCGGTCCTCGGGCGCGACCACCTCCAGCTTGTGCTGGCGCGTATCGATCAGCGAGCGGTTGGTCTCGACCGCCGACTGGATTGCCTTGGCGAGGTCGAACCGTTGCTTGCGCAGGTCGATCTTGCCGCGGGTGATGCGCGAGATGTCGAGCAGGTCATCCACCAGGTGCGCGAGCATCGCCGACTGGCGGTCGATCACGTCGCGGGCGAAAGCGAGCTTCTCGGCCTCGAGCTTGCCGATCTTCATGAGCTCGACGGCGTTGCGGATCGCCGACATCGGGTTGCGCAGCTCGTGGGAAAGCATGGCGAGGAACTCGTTCTTCCTCTCGTCGGCGTCGCGCAGCTTCTTGTTCGTCTCCTCGGCCGCGAGCCGCGCGCCCTGCTCGTGCGCCAGCGCCACGCGCTGGTCGGCCTGCTCGCGGATCTGCGCGGCCATGAGGTGCAGCTCGACGAACACCCTCACCTTGGTGCGCAGGATCTCCGGCACGATCGGCGTAAGGATGTAATCCACCGCGCCGAGCGAATACCCGCGCGCGGTTTGCATCTCGTCGGCATACGCGGTGATGAAAATGATCGGGATGTGCGCGGTCTTCTTGCGGTCGCGGATCAGGGCGGCGGTTTCCAGGCCGTCCATGGTCGGCATGTTGACGTCCATGAGGATCACCGCGAACTCCTGGCCGAGCATGGCCTTGAGCGCCTCCTCGCCGGAATGCGCGAGGACGACGTTCTGCTCCAGCGGCTCGAGCAGCGTCCCAAGAACGAGGAGCTTGTCGGCCCGGTCGTCGACGACGAGGATGTTGGCTTTGTCGGACATCAGCGATGCCGACAGGCGCGCAGCCCGAGGCGCTCGCGGTCGCCTTTGGTCGCCTTCGTCAAACTCCCTCGATTTTCGTGGTGTGTCATCCGCTCGCATGATATCCGCGCGGCATAAATATCTTCAACCCGAAAACCAAAAATGTCGCCAAGTTTCAACTGCTTAACCCTGTAAAAATTACATGGCACTGGCTGCTCACGACGCCAGCACCTCATTGAGCGCGGCAAAATCGAGCAGCTTGTCGAGGCACTCGTCGAAGCCCGCCTGGCGCGCCGCTTCGAGCACCGAGGCGTCCAGCGTTGCGCCGCTGATCATGACCAGCCGCATCTTCGAGGATGGGAATTGCGCGCGCAGCCTTCGCGCCGTTTCGTACCCGTTCAGCTTCGGCATGTTCACGTCGATCATTGCGAAATCCGGCATCCAGGCGGTTGCGATGTCGACTGCTTCGAGGCCGTCGCGGGCGACGCGGACCTCATGCCCGAGGTCGCGCAGGATCTCGCCGAACGATTCGCAGACCGCGGGGCTGTCGTCTGCAATCAGGATCCGCTTGCCGCCCCCGGTCGCAGGCACCGTGGCGTGCGCATCGCTCCCCGGGGCGGCGTCCTGAGCGGCTGGCTGGCTCACCTGGGCGGAGACGTCATCGAGCAGCTTGCCCATGGCCTCGATCTGGCGCTCGATGACCGCGATCGACTGCTCGAGCTTCTCGTCGTTGATGCCGCGCAGCCGGATCAGGTACAGCACATTGCGGATCGGCGCGATGCGGTTGCGCAGGTCGTGGATGACTTGCCTGATGTCGGTCACGGCAATGGTTCCCTATTGCGAAGGGGATTCGTCATCATCATATATTCGCTGCATTCCAACGTCGGACAGTCTGTAGTTTTTACAGCCTGCATGGATTGCCGAATAGTCCTATAGCCACTCCGCTGCGGGGCCGCTACCATTTGCAGGGTAATCTGCCAGGGATGTCCCAAGGAATGCCCGATGCCGCCTGACCCGAAACGACAACCTTCACCTCCAAACCCTGCGAGCCCCAGCCCCGAATCGCGGCTTGCGCGCCACCTGATCCGCAAAACCGATAACGAAAGGGCGCGGCTTGCGCGCGAGATGCACGACGAGCTCGGCTCCAACCTGACCGCAGTCAATCTCGATGTCGCTGCGGTCGAGCACAAGCTCAAGGAAGCCGATCCGGCCCTCGCGACACGCTTGCGCCGCGCGCTGGATTCGCTGCGCACCGTAGTCACGCTCAATCGCCGCATGATCGAGGACCTGCGCCCCAGCGCGCTCGACAACATGGACCTGACCGAGGCGCTGCGCGGATATTGCGAGGAGTTCACCGAGCGCACCGGCCTCGAATGCACGATGGCGCTGACCGAAGACCTCGGCGAAGTGAGCCGGGACAATTCCATCGCGCTGTTTCGCGTTGCGCAGGAGTCGCTGGAGAACGCCGCCACCCACGCCAAGCCCTCTGCGGTGCACTTGGCACTGGCGCGCGAATCCGGCGGCCTGCATCTACGCGTTTCGGATAACGGCAGCGGCCTGCCCGACGATGCCTTCGACCGCCCTGCGTCGCACGGCCTGACCGAAATGCGCGAGCGCATCGCCATGGTCGACGGCACGCTCGAAATCCGCGGCAACGAGGATGGTCGCGGAACGCTCGTCGACGTGTTCGTTCCCAACGATTAAGTCCGCTGTTCGGACCGCCTAGCGGCCCGTCTCCACGACGTCGACTTTCGCCGCACTGCCTTTTTCAGACGGCGCAGCCTTGGCGGCTTGTGCGGGTGCTGCGGGTGTTGCAGCGACCGGCGCGGGTCGTGCGACGAGGTCAGGATCGCAATCGGCAATCGCGGCAGCGGGCGTCCAGAAACCGGTGTGCCAGCAGAGGTAGTTGGCGGTCCTTATCGCGCTGCCGCGCACGTCGGTGACATAGGCGTTCGTTCCGCTCGACTGTGCCTGCGCCGCAACGGCGAGGGCAAGCGCGGCGGACGCGCCCAGGAGCATCGCGCCCGCCTTGCGGATAAGTCTTGCGTGCTGCTTCTTCATTGTTCGCTCCCGGGTACTGCAAGTGGGCGGCAATGGCGCAAGCCTCATGCCAACAGCAGAATTCATTCGCATTCAAAGGGTTGTTGCGACCTTGGGTGGAGCGACCCTGTAATTTGTCCGCGCGCGGGAGCAGATCTGGGGCGGTTTGGTGCCGGTTGCGTAAAAAACGCGCGCCATTTGTAACGCCAACACGTTTCCGGCTCTCCCTGTAGGTGTTTGTCCTACAAACGAATCAGCCGAATACGGATCAACGGAAAGCGCCTACTTCAAGAGAATGGAAACACCTACAAGAACCATAAGCCTCGTAACAGCATTTAGGAGAGATCGATGTCCGAAGCAACCAGCGCGCGCAGCGAACACTTGGATTCGCCGCAATTCAACTTGGGCACACTGCAGGCGCTTACCGCGGGGATCGCGGTCCGGCCGTCGGTACCCGCACGCCTGCGTCCGAGCCTCGCCAACCGGTTCGGCGATCTCTACGGCGCCGCCCCGATCATGCAAAACCTGTTCCGGCTGTTGGGCAAGGTCGCGCCTTCACAGGCGGTCGTCCTGATCAAGGGTGAAAGCGGCACTGGCAAGGAACTTGCTGCCACGACCGTCCACAAGATGAGCACGCTCAGCCAGCAACCCTTCGTCGCGGTCAACTGCGGCGCCTTTCCTCCGAACCTGGTGGAGGCGGAGCTGTTCGGCCATGAGCGCGGCGGCTTCACCGGCGCGGTCCGCTCGCGCAAAGGCTGCTTCGAGCGCGCCTCGGGCGGCACGCTGTTCCTCGATGAAGTCACCGAAATGCCGATGGACATGCAGGTCAAGCTGCTGCGCGTCCTCGAGACCGGTCGCTTCTGCCGCGTCGGCGGCGACACCGAAATCGAAACCAAGGTGCGCGTGATCGCGGCGACGAATCGTTGCCCCGACCAGGCGGTGAAAGCGGGCCTGCTTCGCGGCGACCTGCTTTACCGGCTCTCCGTGATTCCGGTCGAATTGCCGGCACTGCGCGATCGCGGCAGCGACATCGACCTGCTGGCGCACCTGTTCCTCGACCAGCTGAACGAGGAAGGCAAGTCCGCAAAGACTTACTCGGCCGAGTCGATGCAGTTCCTGCATGCGTACTCCTGGCCCGGCAACGTGAGGGAGCTCAAGAACCTCGTGCAGCGCGCGTACCTTCTTGCCGACGACACGCTGGAGCTCGGCGTCGCCCGCGCGATGTCGACTTCATCGACGATGCAGCCGACCGAGGACCGCGTCATGGTCGCGCTCGGCACCAGCCTGGCGGAGTCCGAGCGCAACCTCATCTGCGCAACGCTCGATCGTTGCGGCGGAAACAAAACCCGCACTGCGGAGATCCTCGGGGTGAGTCTCAAAACGCTTTACAATCGTTTGCACGAGTACGGCAATCTGACCTCCCGTCAGCCGGCTCGGCGCGAATTCAACAGTTGAACGCGCATAGGGGGAAGGGAAAATGCACATGAACTCGCAGATGAACGCGCCGTTGAGCCCGCAAATGGGATCGCAGATCAAGATCCTCGTGGTGGACGACCACGCGGTGGTGCGGGCAGGGCTGAGGAATTTCCTCATCGACACGCCCGACATGCACATCGCCGGCGACGCGTCGAATTCGGATGAGGCGCTGCGCTTCGTGCGCGGCCAGGACTGGAGCGTGGTGCTGCTCGATATCTCGCTGCCCGACAAGAGCGGGGTCGAGATCCTCAAGCAGATCAAGCGCGAGAAGCCCGACCTGCCGGTGCTGATTCTCTCGATGCACCCGGAAAACCGCTACGCAGTGCAGCTCTTGCGCAACGGCGCCAGCGGCTACCTGCAGAAAGAAGCGATGGCCGGCGAGCTCGTGAGCGCGATCCGCACGGTGGTCGCAGGACGCAAGTATGTAAGCCCGGCGGTGGCGCAGCTGCTCGCCGTGGACATCGACGAGTCGAGCGACGGCCCGCTGCACGGCACGCTCTCCGAGCGCGAATTCCAGATCTTCTGCCGGCTCGCGCAGGGCCAGGGCCCGACGAAGATCGCCGAAGACCTCAGCCTCAGCGTCAAGACGGTCAGCACCTACCGCATGCGCATCCTCGAGAAGATGAAGATGACCAGCAACGCGGACCTGACCTACTACGCGATCAAGAACAACCTGGTCGACTGAGCGCGCCGGGCAGCCGCATGAAGCGGCCAGAAAATCGAAAACAGGGCGCCCGCCTCGCGGGAAGCCATGGCAACTCTACGCAGAGCGACGACGCCGTGTTCATGGACATGATGCATCAGGCAGGGAGCGCAGCCGCGCGGACCGATTCGCAGCTGCGCGTTTTCCTCGTCGAAGACCTGCCCGCGGTGCGGGCGCTGGTCGTCGAGAGCCTCGAGGAAATCCAGGGACTCAAGCTCGCCGGGTTTGCCGAAACCGAAACCGGCGCAATGAGCTGGCTGACCGAGAACGACTGCGAGGTGCTGATCCTGGACCTGGAGCTGAAGGAAGGCACCGGCATCGGCGTGCTCAAGCGGCTTGCTGCGCAGGAAAGCCGCCCGGGGCTGGTGAAGATCATCTACAGCAACCACGTCGGGCAGAACATCCGCCGCGTGGCCGAGAAACTGGGTGCGACCTACTTTTTCGACAAGACGCTCGACACGCCGCAGCTGCACGTGCTGCTCAAGCGCCTGTCGGCCGCAGCAAGCGGGGTAGTCCCGCCAACGACCCCGCAGAGAATGCAGTAGAAGGTCAGGCCGCCGCGGAGGCGAGCCAGGGCGCCGGGAACGAAGCGATTTCGGCGTCGAGCGTGGATTCGACGAAGTTGCTTTCGATGACGTCGATCGGAGCGTAGTGGCCGACCGAGTCGTAATCGTGCCGGTAGTCCATGGTGCCGCAAGCGGTGAGTCCCAGAGAGAAGAGGGACACGAGCAGCGGGCCAGCCAATCTGCGAATCTGCATCAGGAATTCCCTCCCGAAGTGGCCGGTTGCGAGGACGCATCCCGTCGCCATGTAAGATTTACCTGTGAGTCCTACAGTAACAGGCAATTCGAAGGTATGGTGTAGGAAATAGCCTACAAATAACCTCCTTATTCTCCTACATGACCTTTAACTTGTTACGAGATGTAACCGTGTTTTGGCTGTTCATCTCGACACTGGGCTCTTTTCGCGAAGGAACGTATCGTGGATCTCGGCATTAACGGCAAGACTGCGCTCGTCACCGGCGCGAGCATGGGCATCGGGCGCGGCATCGCCACCGCGCTGGCCGCGGAGGGCGTCAGGGTCGCGATCGTCGCCCGCCGCCGCAACCTGCTCGAGGAGGTGGCGGCCGACATCGTAGCGAAGGGCGGCGCAACGCCGGTCGTGATCGAATGCGACTTCATGCGCGAGGATGCGGCGGCCACCATTGCAGCGCAGGCCCTCGCCGGGCTTGGCAGCGTCGACATCCTGGTGAACAACGCCGGCGGCAGCCGCAAGTTCACGCTCGAATCCAATGACGAGCAGTGGAACGAGGCGCTCACGCTCAACTTCACGCGCCAGCGCCAGCTCACGCACAAGCTGCTCGACCAGATGATGGCGCACGGCTGGGGGCGCATCGTCAACATCACCGGAAAGAGCGAGCCCGAGGGCATCAACGGCGCGTTCTGCGCGAAGGCCGCGATGCATTCGTGGGCCAAGGGCCTCTCTCGCGAAGTCGGCAAGCACGGCATCACGGTCAACTCGATCCCGCCCGGGCGCATCATCAGCGAGCAGATCCTGCGCAACTACACGCCCGAGTACCGCAAGTGGCAGTCGGAGCACGAGATCCCCGTTGGCGAATACGGCCAGCCCGAGGACATCGCGAACCTGGTGTGTTTTCTCGCCTCGCCACGCGGGCGCTATATCACCGGAACCGTGATCCCGGTGGACGGCGGACTGCGGCGCTACCAGTTCTAAAGGGGCCAGGCTCAAACCTGACAAGCGCAAGCGACGTCAGGTTTGAGCCTGGCCCCTTTATTTCAGGCGACGTCAGGTTTGAGCCTGGCCCCTTTATTTATTTTCGGCGATCCATTCGTCGATGCGTTGCTCGAGCACGCCTAGCGGGACCGCGCCCGTATCGAGCACCGCCATGTGGAAGCGGCGGATGTCGAAGCGCTCGCCGAGCGCCGCCTTCGCGCGGTCGCGCAGCTCCGCGATCTTGAGCGCGCCGATCATGTAGCTGAGCGCCTGCGCCGGCCAAACGTAGTAGCGATCCACTTCGGAGGTCACCGTCTCGCGCGCGAAGCCCGTTCGCTCGGTCATCCAGTCGATCGCCTGCGCTCGCGTCCAGCCTTGCGAATGGATGCCGGTGTCCACTACAAGGCGCGCCGCGCGGAATGCCTGCCACTGAAGGTGGCCGAAGCGGCTGTAGGGATCGGTGAAGAGACCCAGCCGGTCGCCCAGGGTTTCGGCGTATAGCGCCCAGCCCTCGACATAAGCCGTGTAGGAAAGTCCCCGGCGGAATTTCGGCATGTCCCGCAGCTCCATCGCCCGCGCGATCTGCAAATGATGGCCCGGCACCGCCTCGTGGGCGAAGACGGTTTCCATTCCCCAGGTGGGCCTGCGCCTCAGCGCCGATGTGTTGGCGTTGAACCAGCCGGCGCGCGTGCCGTCGAGCGAAGGCGCGTCGTAGTTGTCCATCTTGTCCGTGCCCTGGTGGGCCGGGATCGGCCGCACGCCATAGGGCGCGCGCGGCAGCTCGGCGAACAATTGCGGCAACAGCGGGTCGACGCGCTTGGCGATGTCGCGGTAGCGCGCCAGCATCGACTCGGCATCGGAGAAGAAAAAGCGCGGGTCCTCGTGCAGGAAAGCGATGAACTCGGGAAAGGTCCCGCTGAATCCGGAGGCGCGCATCTGGCTTTCCATCTCGCCGCGCAGCCGCGCCACCTCTCGCTGGCCGATGGCGTGGATCGCGCGCGCATCCAGGGGCGTCGTCGTGCGCAGCCGCACGAGGAATTCATAGGTCTGCGCGCCGTCGGGATAACTGCTGAGCGCGCCGTCGGCCGGGGCGCGCGGCAGGTACTCGTCGACGATGAAAGCGCGCAGCTTCCGCATCGCCGGATACACCCGCTGCTCCAATGCGCGCCGCCCTTCGGCCGCCAGTTGCGCGCGGCTGGCCTCGGGCAAGTCGCGTCCAAGGCGGCGGAACGGGTCGTACAGCGGGCTCTTTTCCGGATCGGCGGGCAACTGCCCGTCGATCTGCTCCGGCACCTTCTCGAGCGACGTCCTGAACGTGACCCAGCCGAGCGCGATGCCCTCGCGCATCCTCGCAATGGTGTCCTCGACGGCGCGCGGAAAGGCGTCCAGGCGGGAAAGCACGTTGCGCGCGTCCGCCTCGGTCGCCGCGGGACTCGCGCGCAGCAATTCCGCAAAGCCGACGTGGAGGCCGTCGATGCCTGTGACCGCCTGCATGCGCAGGCCGCGGTGCCTCTCCCAGTCCAGCCAGTCTTTCGTGCGGCTGACGAGGATGTCGTACGAGACGCGGTCGGCTGGCGAAAGCCTGGCGCGGTCGATTGCCGCGAGATTCGCGAGGCGCGCACGAGCGTAGGCATAGTGCTCGGCGTCGGTCGCGAGCGAGCGATCGTTCAGGCGGTTGCCGTAGCGGTGGTCGCCGACCCATGTCGCCCACTCGGGGAAAGTGCGCATGCCCCACTGCCAGTCGGCTTCAAAAAGCTCGCTTAACTTGCGGGCTTCGGCCGCGTCGCCGGCCGGTAAGGATTGCGCGGCGGCGCCTGCGCATGTAAACGCGACCGTCGCCGCAAAGCCGATGGCGGCCAGCCAGCTACTGACATTCCGTACGCTGAACCCCAGCATTGGCGCGCCTCCCCGGGCAGGCTGCTGACATTCTATAGTCTCCGCCTCACGCCTGCTTGCGCAGGAGCTCGGTCATTTCGCCGCACGGAGCGACTACGCGATTGTAGGAATACGACGGACAAGAACTCTCAATCCAAGCCTACAGCGAGCAACTCCAACATTTCCTATGCTTGGGACCTGGAAATATTTCGAGGATCTTTCGTGGGAACCCGCGTTGCCGGTTCACTTCAGGGCTGCCTGGACTGCGATGACCTGCTCAGCGGCGCCAGCCGGCGCCTGGTCCCGCACCAGTACCTCGTCCTCTCGCGCCGCATGGGCGGGAGCGGCCGGATGGAGTACCAATGCCTCGTTTGCCGCACGAGCCTTGTCTACGAGGCGGGTGCCGACCCGACGTGGTCGATGCGAGATGCCTCGCTCTCCGCGCATGAGGCGGCTGCGCAACAGGCTTCGGAAGTCACAGACGAGGTGGCGCAGAAGCATTGACCGGCGCCAAATGTGGGCGCTATGTCTGGCCGCTAACAGACGTGCGATGACCCATCGGGTCCAATGCCCCAAGTTCAACGTGCATTGCTACTTGGGGATGGGGTGGACCATGAGAGCCACCGGGCTGAAGCGATTCCTGTTGTTCACGACCCCTCTTTTGGGCGGGCGCAAGGATTACGTTGCCTCGTACCACTCGCGGGAGGAAGCAATCGCAGCCGCGGAGCAGATCAATGTGAATACGGGCAATCGCTGGCAGATCATCGACAACCACACCGCAGAAGTCGTCGCCGAATTCCCGGGCGGTTGACGCCTTGCTGAGCGAATACCAGTCGTTGTGCCCGGATTGCCACGACCTGGTGACCGGCGCGCGCTCGCTGCCTGGGCCCCACGACTACCTGGTGACGCGCGGCGCCGAGCCGGGGTACCTGTGCCTCATTTGCGATGCCCACCTTCTTTGCGAAGGCACCGGCTCGCGCGCCGTCTGGTCGCGCGAAAAGATCGCGCTCCGGGGCAAGGAAACGCCAAGCGACGGAAAGCCGCGCCAGCCAAGCTGACGCGGCTTCCGGGTGCCGCGAACTGCTTACTGCTTGGTGGGCTTGACCGCTTCCTTGAGCTTCGTGCCGGTCGAGCTCACTTTGGTCGCGTTGCGCTCGCGCAGGATCTTGCCGGTGCCGGCGTCGATCATGAACTCCGTCTTCTTGCCGCCTGCGAGTACATCGACGGTGAAGACCACGCATCCGTCTTCGGATTCCAGCTTGGACTCGGTGAATTTCTTGTCGGCGTCGGTCTTGGTGTCCAGCGCAACTTTCTGTGCGTCTTCCTTGGTGATCTTCGCCATTTTGTACAGTTCCGTTGTCGTGGTCGTCTTCCACGCCTTGATGGTGCAGCCTTCCACTGGTTGCGCCATCGCGGGGATCGA
>JANMDK010000100.1:0-21661 GCA_031376265.1 Pseudomonadota bacterium | reverse complement strand
ACGCCAAGATCGCCACGCCGGAGATCCTGCAAAAAGTCGCCGAAGAAGCCGACGTTGTGCTGATCGCTCTATCGGATTGAGGCTCCTGCACGTCGTGCAGTCTGCACGACCTCATGAACCTCGACTCGCGGGGAATCCCGGGCGTCTCGGTCGTCACGACCGGGTTTACCGACGCGGTGACCGCACAATCGCAGGCGCTCGGCTTCGAGCCCGCGATCGTCTACGTGACGCACCCGATCCAGAACCGCACGGCGGAGGAGCTAGACCGGATCGCGGATGGTGCGATTGAAGAAGCGATGAAGCTGTTGACGGCGTGACCACCACTCCGGAACTTGCCGCCCTCAGGGACCTGTGCGCCCGTCTCGACCTTGCAGGCATCGACTACATGCTGACCGGATCGCTTGCCATGAGCTTTTATGCGCGTCCCCGCATGACAAGGGATGTGGACCTCGTGGCGCTGCTGGACGGCGCCGCGATCGACAAGCTGACCGCTGCGCTCGGTGACGACTACCATGTCGATGCAGACGCCCTCAAGGACGCCGCCCTTGCCGGAAGGCCGTGGAACATCCTGCATTTGTCGTCACTGGTGAAGATCGACCTGATCCCGCGCAAGGATACCGAATACCGGCGTACCGAGTTCGAGCGGCGTCGCAAGATCGAGCTGGCCGGTATTTCGCTGTGGATTGTCAGCGCAGAGGACTTGATCCTTTCCAAGCTCGAGTGGGCACGCGAATCGCACTCGGAACAGCAACGCCGCGACGTAAGCCTGCTCCTTGCGGGGCCCATGGACCGGAACTATCTGCAAGAATGGGCATCCCGCCTTGGCTTGGCCGATGCCCTGAAGGAAGCGGAAAATGAATGACACCAGCCCCGCGATGGAGGCGTTGATCGCCGCGCGGTTCGCTTCGCTCACCGGCGCCGAGCGCCTGATGATGGCGCTCCAGATGTTCGAGACAGCGCAGGAGATCGTGCTGTCGTCGCTGCCACCCGGGCTTGGCGAAACGGAACGGCGGCGCGAGCTCGTAAGGCGGTTTTACGGGGACGAGCTGGCTCGAAGCGCGTTTCCGGACTAACCCGACCGAAAACGAAAAATGCCAGGCAAATTGCGCTGCCCGGCATTTCTACACCCGCGCAAAGTCCACGAAGCCACGCTCGACGTCGGTGTGGACAAGCTCCACCCGGATGTGGTCGCCGACGCCCAAGCCCTCGAAGCGTTTGATCAGCCGCCCCTCCGCCGCAGGGTGCGTGGTGCGCACCCACGTGCCCTTCTCCGATGCACCGGTGACGATCGCGTCGAATCGCTCGCCCGTGCGATTCGCGAGAAGCATCGCGGCCGCGGACTTGCGCACCTGCCGCTCCACCTTGGCGGCGTTGTTTTCCTGCTCGGTGCAGTGGAGGGCGAGCGCTTCGAGCTCATTCTTGCCATAGGGTGGCGGCTCCCCGGCAAGCGCGGCCTTGAGCAACCGCTGGGTGACGAGGTCGGGGTAACGCCGATTCGGTGCCGTGGAGTGTGTGTATTGCCCGACGGCGAGGCCGAAGTGGCCGTCGATCGATCCCCCGGGGGGCTCAACCGCATACTCGCCGCTCCCGAGCAGCTTGATCACCGCCAGGGACAGATCCGCAAACCCGCCCGGATCCGAAGCGCTTCGCTTGAGCAGAAACCCCTCGAGCGCGGTGCCGTCCGGCGTGGCGGGCAGCTTCTCGCCCAACCCCCGGGCTAGGGAAACGATGCGCTCCCAGCGCTCCGGGGAGTGCAGCACCCGGCGCAAGGAAGCCATGCCCGACTTGTGCAGGAAGTTCGCAGCCGCGCCATTTGCCGCAACCATGAATTCTTCGATCAATTCCTTGGCGCAATTGCCGTCCTCGAGCCGGAGGTCGACCAGCCTTTCGCCATCGAAGACGGGGCGCGCTTCGGCGCTCGCCAGGCTCAAGGCACCGCGCCGATGCCGCAGGCCTTTCATCGATTGGGCGACCCGGTTCTGGGTGCGGATCTGCTCCTCGAGGCCGGGCACCGCCGCAAGCCGGGCTGGCGCGGGCGCGGCGCCGTTCAACCAGGCGGCAACGCCGTTGTAGGCCAGCTTCGCATGATTCCGGACCAGCGCCCGGGAGATGGAAGGCGAGGAAACTTCCCCCTCGGCGCTGACCGCGAATTCGACAACGATCGCCAGCCGGTCCGCGGCCTCGTTGAGTGAAGTCAGGTCGGTGGACAGCTTCAGCGGCAGCATGGGAAAGACGGCGGCTGCGGTGTACACGGAAGTCGTGTTCGCTCTCGCGTGCTCGTCCACCGCCGAGCCCCGGCGCACCAGCGCATCCACGTCGGCAATCGCGACCAGGATCGTGGTCGAGCCCTCTTTGGAATCGCCAGCGACGCTGAGCTGGTCCAGATCCCTCGAGTCGTCGTTATCGATCGACGCCCAAAGCATCTGGCGCAGGTCGCAAACCGGTTGGTCCGGGGCCGTGGCCGGACCGGAAAGAGACTGGATCTCGGTTAGCGCAGCGGGAGAGAAATCGGGAAGGAGCCCGCGCTCTTGCATTGCTTTGCGCGCAATGTCGAAGAGCCTGGCGGCTGGCGAGGGCTCAGGTTTTGTCATCGAACAATGCGGGCAAGCAACATCCCTGCAACGACGCCAATTGCAATCGCCTTGACTGGATTTTCCGACACGTAGGTCTTTGACTGCGCCAACAGCTTCACCCGTATCGCTGAGAGACTTGCGGTTTGCGCGACTAGGCTCTCGATCGTCCCGGACGCTGCGGCGACGACCAGGCTTGTCGCTTCGTGCGCGGCATCGGCCACCGTGTCCACTGCAGGCTTGGCCCTGTCCGACAGGGACTCGACCATGACGTGGGCTTTCGTGCTCATTGCTGCAGGATTGAATGCTTCCTGAGTGGCGAGATATTTTTCCACATCCCCGCCGACATCTCCTGCAAGGGTGATCTTGTCCATCGGGGTCTCCTGGCTTTTCCGAGGCAATGAGATTGCAGGGCATCCGACCCTCACCTCTGTGCGCCCGAGCACTCAAGAGCCTGTCAGCGTTCCTAATCTCCCGTTGTCAGTAAGCGGGCAAAACAACGAGCTAATTCCCGATACTTCGAAAGGTGACTAGCAAGGGGTAGACATAGCGCAGCAACGCAACCCACAACCAAGCGAATCCTTTAACCTTGAAACTGGACTTCTTGCCAAGCAACGGCACGGCCAATGGGAGGAGGTCAGTCGCAGACGACGAGCGCCCGCCGAAGTGGGAAAGTCATTTAAGCCTCACATACAGAAATCAGGACACTCCCTGCATCTGAGGTTACACACTCAAATATATTCGTAGCTTTCTATTGCGCTTTGTTAATGAGCACAAAAAATTTCTCACGCTTCTCCTCCCAAGCATTCCTAGCATTTGCATCGCGCAAAAAGACGGTGTGACCATCACCCTCAGAGATCATCCAATCGGCTGGAGCATGTTTCCCTAAATACGAGAGGAGCGTCTTAATGTGGGGCACTCCGTAGTATTTATCGATCGATCCATAGAGAGACAACACGGGAACTTTGATTTTCTCCCCGAACTCTCTAAATAGAGTCTCATTGAAAGATGCTCCGCAAGGTGCGCCACCCCACGTAGCTTCAGATAACCACCCACCTACGGTCTGCAACACACCAACGACACCCGGATAATTCTCGGCTGCTAACGCAAGTGCCACTACGCCGCCTCTAGACTGTCCATACGTAATAATGTTTTTCATGTCTAGGTCGTCTCGTGAAGTAAGAACTTTCAGGAATGCCTTCACGTCGGACACTGCAGAAGCGACCCCCTCTTGATTCCCGACGTTGCATGACCTTGGCTCATAGGTTTCCGCATTAGCCTCAGACCTGGGGAGTTGTCCTGAACTAAACCCCTTTCGATAAGGTCGAAATATCGCATATCCCTTTGGAAGCACATATCGGTCGATTCCAACATCGAAATCGGGATACGGAAAGTGCGTTCCACCGTCCTGCGACCCATGATTCCTTACGAACAACTTGTAGGGAGGTTTCACGCCACTTCCGACTGGGAGAGCTAAAAATCCTCTTAATGTGATCTCCTCGTTGCCTTTGCAGCCGAGAAAGCATGACGTCTGCGGAACGTTGACACTGACGACAATCTCTGAATATCGAAAACCACTTGCAGTTACTTTTTCGATCGGTGCGCTGAATTGTGCACAGACCGGGAGAGAGGAGATAGTGAAGAGAATCGTCGCTAAGACCTTGTGCAATTCGTTCTCCCTGAGTGGCTTGGGTATCGCCAACAACCTATTTCAACTTTTGCAGATTCAGTCAAGAAAAAGCAACATATGGTTAGTAGGTTATCAATTGTAGACACCTACTTCCACTTACCTCACCCCCCCCATGAGAGGCTAGTTTCCAATTTCCGAAATAGAAGCTTTCAAGCTAATCCCAACGAACTAGGCGTATGTTGGTTGTTTGTTTCTGACTACACTCAGACTTGTCGCAATAACCAAAACATCTATCCTCCGGGCCGCATAGATTGAGATTTCGACCTGACTATTTGGACGGAAGGCGGATATTTTTTCAATGACATTGGGCTCAGCCCACCATAGAATTCATTATGTTTCCTAGGAAGCCCCTATTCTCAATTCCGTACCTAGCTTCTCTTATTTTGCAGATTCGTGTCATCGTTAAATTAGGGAGAATTCTTTGAAAAAAATCCTCCGAATTGGATTGCTCTGCTTGGCATCCGTTGCTTCCACTGTGTATGCGGAAATGCCTTACGGTTACACCGACAACACGCTCGAAGGAGCTTTGCAAAAGGCGGAAAAGGATGGGGTAAATATTATGATCTACCTCTCTTTCCAGAATCGCTGTTCCTCCTGTTCTTATATTAATGCACACATTACGAACGGTGAGGTGGGGAGGGCTTACGGATTATTTCACTTCGTCTACGCAAGTACCTATCCTTTCACCGATAAAGCCAAAAAAATAAGGTCGCAATTCAAACTCCCGTCTTATAGTCCTCAGATCCTTTTTGTTGACGGGAAAGGACGTGAAATTTGCCGAGCGAACAAGGGTTTCAGTAATGCCAACTTGGAAGCACTTCCGATTGCCAGAGCGGGAATGCTGAGTTACGAAGACGCAGTCGCAAAAGCGGCTCAACGTGGTCTCATCGACCTACACAGAGATTGCTACAGCCTAATGAAAGAGATTTGACCGCCTCATTGCAATTGAGTTGTCGCGCGTACCATAAGCGATAGTTAGTTACCTGCTGGAACAATCAAGGCATTGCTCGTGGAGTCGGCTGGGAGAATCAACCAAATAGGGTCCAACAAATCATCAAGAGTTGAACTTCAAATTCCGACACTCACCTGACGTTCGTCGAACAGTTGGTTCCAGCAAGACTGGTCTGATGCCCTAGATTCCGAACTTATCTTATTACGGCCAGCGGAAGGGAAATGGGCGCATGTTTGAAGCATTAGGAATTCTCTTCACCTGGTTGTGCCCGAATTGACTATCGCCTCAACACAACGAGAAGTTCCCTTTGATTGAAAGCGTTCAGGAGTAATTCGAACGATATGGGAAGTGCGGGGAATCCCCGATTGGCGGAAGAGAGTGGGAGTCGAACCCACACAGGACCGTCAGACGGCCCACACCGGGTTTGAAGTCCGGCCGCCCCACCGGGAGCGATTCCCTTCCCCTGTTGATACAGCCGAAGTCTATCTCAGGCCAAAAACAGGTTCCGGAAAGCACGCCCGCCGGCACCGCGGTAAATCGAAAAATCGGTCCGGTCCAGCGTGGCTATCGATAGCGTGCCGAGATGGCGCGACAGCCAGACCAGCGAGGCGTCGGCGAGATCCATCGGCAGATCAGCGTACTGGTCCATCAGATCCGCGAGCAGCCCGGATTGCTCGTCCGGGAGGTGAAACACCGCCGCACCGCCGGCGGCGACCCAGCGCAAAAAGTTGGAACGGGCCGGCTGCGGCGCAAGATGACAGACTTCGGTGATTACCGGCCAGGTGGTCACGAGAGGTTCGCGGCGCGCCTTGAAGAAAGCGATCGCGCGTGCGTGATGCTTGTCGCGGGCGTTTAGCCAGGCGACAAAAGGCCCGCTATCGACGGCGAGCGGCTTCGGCATTGAGTTTTCGTCTGACGCGGACCGCGACGGTCTCGGACAGGTCGGCGCGCCCCTTGAAAGAACCGATCAGGCCCAGCTTCTCGGCCAGTTCGTGCGCCGAACGGCCCTGCAGCTTCTGCGATGCGAGCGTCGCAATGCCGAGTTTCACCACTTGCGAGCGCGATTCGCCCAACTGCTCGCTCAGCCGGGACAGCGCCGCGAACTCTGCATCGTCCAAGCGCACGGAAAGCATTTTCATCGCAGCCTCCAACGCATTTCTGTATGACGTCGCATCATACAGCATACGTTATCGCAGCAGCGCAAGCGCCGATTTCGCGGCCACCACGCCTTCGGCCATTGCGTGCGTGAGCATTCTGCCGTAACCGGAGCGCACGGCGCCCGCGGCGAAAACGCCGGGCATGCTTGTTTGAAGCGACGCATCCGTTTCGAGGCAGCCCGCCGCATCGCGCGAAATTTCCTTTGGCGCGAATTCGCCGGC
Organism: Pseudomonadota bacterium; assembly: GCA_031376265.1. GTDB lineage: Bacteria > Pseudomonadota > Gammaproteobacteria > Burkholderiales > SG8-39 > SZAS-79. Next base: position 15,070 of record JANMDK010000100.1, on the reverse strand, counting down.
CGGCTCTAGGCCGATGTAGGCAAAGAAGCCGGTGCAAGCCAATTCGCCTGCGCTGCGAAGCGCCACGCCGCGCACCGCGTCGTCCCCGAGCACCGCGAGGACTTGCTCATCGAAGTGGGCCACGATATTCGGATGGACGGAAAGTCTTTCCACCAGGTGCGCTCGAGCCCTGAACCTGGCCCCGCGATGGATGAGATGTACCTTGCTTGCGAACTCCGCGAGCACCAGCGCCTCCTGCAGCGCTGAATCGCCCCCGCCGACGACGACAACCTCCTGCCCCTGGTAGAACGGCCCGTCGCAATCCGCGCAGTGCGAAACGCCTTTCTCCTCGAGCTCCGCCTCGCCGGGAATCCCCATGCGTTTGAGCCGCGCGCCTGTGGCGACGATCACGGTTCGCGCGCGATGGTCGCCCGCGTCGCTCCTGACGATGAGGGCGCTTCCATCACGCTTGATGCCGGTTGCGTTCGCCGTGATGTTCTTCGCGCCAAGCTTCTTCGCTTCCAGCATGAGGCCTGCGGAAAAGTCACTGCCGGAGCCGACCACCTCGCCATCGAGGTCGTTGATGTTGGTCACCAGCCCGCCGAAGAAAAGGCTTTCCATCGTCGCGGTTGACAGACCATCGCGCAACGTCTGGCGCGCGGCGGTCAGTCCGGTTATGCCGGTGCCGATGACAAGGACGTCGTAGATTTCAGGCATGGGGTTTTCCAAGGATCGGCGTGAAGTCCTTCGCCATGATGCGCAAGTCCCCGATGCGCCGCGTGATGCCGAGCCGGTCGAGGCATTCGAGGATCTCGATCGCGCGGCCGCGGCCGATGTCGGTCTTGTCACGCACCTGCGCCGCGGTGAACCGGCCGCCGGCCACTTCGCGCGAAACCCCGGCCGAAATCGCCGCAAAGGCGGCGAGCGTCCCGCGCAGGTAGAACCGGTTGTCGACCACGCGCACGATCTCCCCAGTCTTGGCCTTTCGATGCAGGAAATCCTTGAGCGGGGGCTCCTTCACCTGCGCTGCGGCGGCCAACTCGGCGATCGTCAGGCCGTTGAAGCCGGCGTCTTCCATGAGCGGGCTCACCGTGGCCCACAGCTTTTCATCGGCTGGATTGTCGGTAGCTATATGCCGAGGCAGGCGCGCGAGCGACCCGGCCGCTTCGAGCTGTTTTCGCTCCGCAAATATTTTGAGGATGGCCGCGAACGTGGGCGCGGCAACGTGCGGCGCGCACTGCCTGCGAAGCGCGGCGACCTCCATGCCGCTCGACTGCGGCGACTCGGCATGAAAGCGCTTGAGCGCCTCGAGCACCGCGGCTCCGATCGCGTCGATCGCCGGCCTCGGCAGGCCGATGCGCGGCTCCTTGCCGATTGACGCGAGGCCGGCCTTGGCGGCGAGCTCGTCCATTACCTTGTCATCCAGGTTGAAGATGCGCGCGAACCAGTCGAGGTTCACGCCCCCCGGCGAGCAGGCCTGCAGTTCGGCAAGCGCGAGGGCGGGATCTTCGGTCTCCAGCGCCGCCAGCTGCTTGACGCGCGCCTCGGCGCCGCGGCGCGCACGCTGCGTGGCCGGGTCGATCACCACACCGCCGCCGAGCGTGCGGGTGGCCGACTGGTCGCGCAGGATGAAGCGATCCCCGCGCAGCGCGGTGACCGGCTTCTCGATCACCAGCTGCGCAAGCGCCGATTCGCCGGGCTTCACGGAGGCGCCGCGCCGCATCGACACGCGGGCGAGCACGTCGGCGGCGCCGAGATGCAGGTGGACCGGCGTCCAGTGCGTGAGCGGCCTGGCCTCCGATTCGAGCAGCTTTACGCGCACGTCCATGCGCTGCGTTGGCGCGTGCAGCGCGGGATCGACCGCCCAATCGCCGCGCTGGACCTGCGCGACTTCGACGCCGGTCAGGTTGATCGCGCAGCGCTCGCCGGTCACGGCTTGCGGGGCGGGCTTGCCGTCCTTTTGGACGCCGCGGACGCGGACTTCGATCCCCGCGGGAGACAGGATCAGCCGCTGGTTCGGCTGGACCAGGCCGCTGAACACGGTCCCGGTCACCACGGTGCCACTGCCCGCAACACTGAACACGCGATCGATCGCGTAACGAAAACGGCGGCCCTGCTGGCCCTCGCGCCGATGCGCCGCGGCAGCCGCATCGAGCTTCGCCCGCAGGGCATCCACCCCGGTCCCGGCGATCGCGGAAACCGGCATCACGTCGATGCCGGCGAGGCCGGTGGGCGCCAGCAAGGACCGCACTTCGGCAGACACTTCCTCGACGCGCGCAGGTGCAACGCGGTCGCTCTTGGTGATGACCGCAATGCCCTGCTTCACCGAGAGCAACTCGACGATGTTGAGGTGCTCGATCGTCTGCGGCATCACGCCGTCGTCGGCGGCCACCACGAACAGCACGAAATCGATCCCGCAGACGCCGGCGAGCATGTTGCGCACGAAGCGCTCGTGCCCCGGCACGTCGACAAAGCCTATGGTCGCGCCGTGCGGGGTTCGAAGGTAAGCGAAACCGAGGTCGATCGAGATGCCGCGCGCCTTCTCTTCCGGCAGGCGGTCGGTGTCCACGCCGGTGAGCACGCGCACGAGTGTCGTCTTGCCGTGGTCGATATGGCCCGCCGTTGCGACGATCATTTGGCGACGATCATGCGGCTAGCCCGCCGGGCGCAGCTGCCCGAGCTGCGCGGTAAATCCCGCCTCGTCTTCGAGGCAGCGCAGGTCGAGGATGAGCTCGCCTTCGTTGATCCGGCCGATCACCGGCACCGGCAACGCTCGAAAGGCCCGCGCGAGTGCGTCCGCCGCGCCGCGCCGCTTGCCGGCCGGGGTCACCGCCAACCCGGCGCTCGGCAGCGTTTCGACCGGGAGCGCCCCGCTGCCGATCTGGCTGGCGCAATCGATGATCCGCACCGAGCCATGGGTGCCCAGCGCTTCTGCTGCCCGCGGCAATACGCGCGCAGCCACGCCCCGCAATTCTTCCCGCTTGCGCGTCAGCAACCGCAGCGTCGTCAACTCGGCCGGAAGCTTTTCGGGATGCGCATACAGCCGCAGCACCGATTCGAGCGCGGCGAGCCGGACCTTGTCGAGGCGCAGCGCGCGCTTCATCGGGTTCTTGCGGATCCGATCGACCAGGTCCTTGCGCCCGACGATGAGGCCGCACTGCGGTCCGCCGAGCAGCTTGTCGCCACTGAAGGTGACGATGTCCGCGCCGTTCGCGATGGCTTCACGCGGCGTCGGCTCGTGCGGCAGCCCGAAATCCTCGAGGTTGACCAGCATGCCGCAACCGAGGTCGTTGATCATCGGCACGCCGTGCTTGTGCGCGATCGCCGAAAGCTCGGACTCGGGCACGGAGGCGGTGAATCCGGTAACCGCATAGTTGCTGGTATGCACTTTCATCACTGCGCCAGTGCTTTTTGTAATTGCGCGCTCGTAGTCCTGCGGATGCGTGCGGTTGGTGGTGCCGACTTCGACCAGCTTGCAGCCGGCGCTTGCCATCACATCCGGGATGCGGAAAGAGCCGCCGATTTCGACCAGCTCGCCGCGCGAGACCAGCACTTCCTTGCGGCGCGCCAGCGCATAGAGCGCCAGGTAGACGGCGGCGGCGTTGTTATTCACCGTGACAGCGGCTTCTGCACCGGTCAGCCGGATGAGCCAGGACTCGACATGCGAGTCGCGTTCGCCGCGCGCGGCGCCTTCGATTTCATATTCGAGGTTGACCGGCCCAGCCATCGCACGGGTCGCCGCTTCGATCGCCGCCTTCGGATAGAGCGCGCGCCCCAGGTTCGTATGCAGCACCGTGCCGGTGAGGTTGAACACCGGCCGAAGCGAGGGCCGCAGCAGTCCCTCGATATGCGTTTCGCACTGCGCGACGAGGGCGGCAGTGTCTGCGGCCTCCGCCGCGCCGTCAGCCTCGAAGCGCGAGCGCTCCCGGGCGAGCACTGCGCGCACCGCTTCCACGAGCAGCGCGTGACCGTGCTTTGCAGCCAAAGCGCTCCCCTCGGCTGAACTGATCAGCCGGTCCACCGAAGGCAGGGAAGCACGTCCGCTGCGATCCACAGCGTCAACGTCGAACGGTTTGCATCGGGCAATTGTGCCACGCACCGGCCGGTTTCACTGCGAACCTGTGGTACCGCGCCCTGCCCCCGGTCGCCTAGACTGGGGGCATGAAGAAGATCCTCGACGGCATCGTCGTCCTCGACCTCACGCGGTTTTTTTCAGGCCCGCAATGCACGCTGTTCCTTGCCGGCATGGGCGCCGAAGTGGTCAAGATCGACGACCCGAAGGGTGGCGACCCGATCGCGTTCGCGCCGCCGTACGACGGTCCCGGGGGAATCGCATTCGATCGGAAAACCAGCGAGGACATGGGCCTCGCCTACCTCAAGCGCCAGCGCGGCAAGAAGTCGGTCACGTTGGATCTCAAATCCGCCGAAGGCCGCGCGATCTTTTTCGAGATGGTGAAGAAGGCCGACGTGGTGGTGGAGAATTTTCGTGCCGGCGTCTCGAAGCGGCTCGGCATCGACTACGAGACTCTCAACGCGATCAATCCGAAAATCATCCATTGCGCGCTGACCGGCTACGGCTCGGCGGGCCCTGCGCGGGACGACAAGGCCTACGACCTCATGGTGCAGGCGGCCGTCGGCCTCATGAGCATGACCGGGCAGCCCGGCTCGCCGCCGACGAAAACCGCTTCCGCGCTTTCGGATGCGATCTCGGGCGTGTTCGCTGCCAAAGGCATCGTCGCCGCTCTCTTCCATCGCGAGCGCGCCGGGGAGGGCCAGTCGGTCGACGTGGCGATGGCCGATTGCCTCTTCTCGCTGATCTTCGACGAGCCGATCGACTGCTACGAGCAGCTCGACCTCGCGGCGCGCCAGGGCAACCGCATCATGCGCTTCTCGCCGTTCAACATTTTCCGCGCGACCGACGGCTGGGTCGCGATCGGCGCGGCGACCCATGCCGAATGGCTCTTGCTGCTTGACGCAATGGGGCGAGCCGACCTCAAAGAAGACAAGGGCATGATGGATATCGGCTGGCGCATTATGAACAACGACAAAGTCGATTCGGTGGTCACGCAATGGACGGCGCAGAAAACCAAGGACGAAATCGTCGCCGCGCTCGCCAAGGCCGAAGTCGCCTGCAGCCCGGTGCGTTCGACGGCGGAGGTCATGCTATGGGAGCAACTGCTGGAACGGCAGATGATCGTGCCGCTGGTCAACCCGCTGACCGGGAAGGCCTCCCCGGCCGCGGGACCCGGCTTCCCGGTCAAGTTCAGCCGCACGCCTGCCGAGTACACGCCGGCGCCAGTGCCAGGCGCGCATAGCGAAGAGATTTTCTCCCGCCTGGCGAACCTCTCCTCCGCCGACCTGGTGCGGCACAGGAAGAACGGGGTTATATGATAGAAACCAAAGTACCGAAGCGGACGAATCCCCTATGAGCAATGCAGTCACCAGCGCGGTCCTCGAAGTCGAGGACGCCTTCGCGGCCAACGAGCTGTTCCAGAAAAACGGCTGGACCGATGGCTTGCCGGTCGTGCCGCCCACGGAAGCCGGCGTGTTGCGATTTCTTGCTGCGGCGAAACTTCAGTCCAACGACACCGTGGGCGTCGAGCCGGTGCGACGCCGCCGCATCACTGCGGAGAAGGTTGCGATCGCGGCATTGATGGCCGGCTGCCTGCCGGAGTACATGCCGGTCGTGGTGGCGATCATCAAGGCGATGTGCAAGCCCGAGTTCGGCCTGCATGGCAGCACGGCGAGCACCGGCGGGAGCGCCCCGTTCATCGTGGTCAACGGCCCGATCCGCACCGCGCTCGGAATGAACGCGACGCACAACGCCTTTGCGAATGCCAGCCGCGCAAATGCAACCATCGGCCGCACAATCCGGCTCTTCCTGCTCAACGTGCTCGGCGGCCTTCCGGGCCAGCTCGACCGCTCGACGCTCGGCCATCCGGGCAAGTTCACGTTTTGCATCGCAGAGGACGAGGAAGGCATCGCGGGATTAACTGCGTGGAAGCCCCTGTCGGTCGAGCGCGGCGTGCCGGAGGGCACCTCTTCGGTCACCGTGATGGCGGTCGAGTCGCCGCACCAGATCATGAACGAGTGGACGCACGACCCGAAAGAGCTCTGCGACACCTATGCCGCCGCGATCCGCAGCAACATGCTCACCTACTCGATCTGGGAAGGCAATTACGCGGTCGTGATCGCCAAGCAGCACCGCGACATCTTTGCGGAATCGAACTGGAGCAAGGCAAACATCCGCGAATACGTTTATGAAGTCGCGCGGGTCAAGCGCGGCGAGTGGCGCACGGTAGGCAAGGCAGCGGTGGCCGGGCGCAAGAACGAGGAGCAGGTGTACCGCGCCTTGCGCACGCCCGACGACTTGCTCGTCGTCGCCGCCGGCGGCCCCGCCGGCGGATTCGCCGCAATCGTGCCCCCGTGGTACGGCAAGAAATCGCTCGCAATCACTGAACCGATCAACGTCTGAGCATCACAAGGAGAAGCACATGACACTCATGGTCCTGGACCCCCGGCAGGCCGCCGAAGGCGAGGCGCTGCGCATGGCCCCCGCGCTGCCCTCGCTCGAGGGCGCGGTCGTCGGCATGATCGACAACGCCAAGATCGGCACCGAGCGCCTGTTCGATTTCATCGAGGAAATCCTGCGCAAGGACTACGGCGTACGCGAGTTCATCCGCCGGCGCAAGCCCGACGCCACGCGGCCGGTGCCGCCCGAACTGCTCGCGGAGCTGAGGGGGGCCGACGCGGTGCTCTCCTCGACCGGCGATTGAGGGAGCTGCTCGTCGTGCAGTCTGCACGACGCCATTGAAGCAGAAAGGCTGGGGATCCCCGCCGTGGCGATCATCACCGATCGCTTCATCAAGAGCGCCGAGCTCGTGGGCGAGCTTAACGGCCTGCCGGGCTACCCGTTCGCGGTCATCACGCACCCGGTGGCCAATAACGACGACGCGACGCTGCGCACCAAGGCCGAGGCCGCGGTCAAGGCCATCGTGCCGCTGCTGATGCAAAGGAAAGACCTGCAATGAACGCGCCCCACCCCGCCGCCTTGGCCGAGCCGCTCGAATGGCCAGCGGAGGGCGTGGCGCGCGTGCCGTTCCGGGTGTTCTCGGATCCGCAGATTTACGCAATGGAGCAGGAACGCATCTTCCGCGGGGCGATCTGGAATTTCCTCTGCATGGAGGCGGACGTCCTCAAGCCGGGCGATGTGCGCACGACCTGGGTCGGCGAAACCCCGGTGATCGTCACGCGGGACCACGACGGCAAGCTGCATGCGATGGTCAACCGCTGCGCACACAAGGGCGCGCTGGTGTGCCTCAAGCAGCGAGAAAACGTCGAGTCGCTCACTTGCGTGTATCACGCCTGGAACTACAGCCTCGACGGCAAGCTCAAAACGGTGGCTTTCCGCAACGGCCTCAAGGGCAAGGGCGGCATGCCGGACGATTTCGACCCGGCAAAGCATCGCCTGCAGCCGCTGCGCGTGGCGACTTTCTGCGGCCTGGTGTTCGGCACCTTTTCGGAAGAGACGGAGCCGCTGGACGAATACCTCGGCGCGCCGATGTCGAAATTCCTCATCCGCAACCTCGGCCGGCCGCTCAAGACCCTGGGCGTGCACAGCCAGATGATCCACAACAACTGGAAGCTCTACGCAGAGAACGTGCGCGACTCCTACCACGCGACGCTTCTGCACACGTTCTACACGACCTTCAAAGTGAACCGCCTCGACATGGACGGCGGCATCATCCTCTCGGACAAGAAGTGGCACCACATCAGCTACACCAAGCGGGCCACGCTCGCCGCCGAGAAGGAATACGAGTCGGTCCACTCGAGCCAGTTCAAGTCCGAGCTGGCCGGCCCGGAGCTCCTCCGCGCCTGGGACGAGTTCGAGGACGGCATCACCCACAGCATCCAGACCGTGTTTCCGACGCTGGTGGTGCACTTCACGCTCAACTCGCTGGCGGTGAGGTATTTCGTTCCGCGCGGCGTCGACAAGACCGAGCTCTACTGGGTGTTCCTCGGTTACGAGCGTGACGGTGCGGACCAGGAAGCCATGCGCGTCATGCAGGGCAACCTGACCGGCGCGGCCGGCCTGGTCTCGCTGGAAGACGGCTGCATCAACGCCTTCGTCCAGCGCGGCACGCGGGCGAGCCCGGAAGCCGAGGCGTTCATCGAGATGGGCGGCAAGGTGGCCGAGTCGAACGAATCGTCCCGCGCGACCGAGGCTTCGGTGCGCGGCTTCTGGCACGGGTACCGCAACATCATGGGATTCCACTAACGTGAAGGCCGATGTGACACCGCTCGACCCTGCGCTTCGCGCTCGCGTCGAGGATTTCCTCACCGACTACGCTCACCGGCTGGACGACGGCCGCATCGACGACTGGACCGGCTTCTTCACCGCGGACACGCTCTACCAGATCACCACCAGGGAAAACTTCGAGGCCGGCTATCCCATCGGCATCCTGCTCTGCAAGGGCAAGGGAATGATGGAAGACCGCGTGCTCGCGCTGAAGACTGCCAACGTCTTCGAGCCGCACACCCACTGCCACATCCTCGGCCGCCCGATGCTCGAAGCCCTGCCCGGAGGCGAGATCGGCGCCCGCTCGAACTTCAGCGTCTTCCGCACCATGGAAACCGGCGCCACCGAGCTCTTCGCGATCGGCAAGTACCTCGACCGGATCGTGCTCGAGGGCGGCGAACCCAGGTTCAAGGAGCGCCGCGTGATCCTCGATTCACGCTGCGTCGACGTTTTGCTAGTATTTCCGCTCTAAAGGAGGGGTGACCATGGACATCGAGACTTTCCAGAGCCAACTCGGCTCCGACGGCTTCGGCAACGTCGAAACCAAGCAGCTGCCGCCCGCGGGCCGCAATACCGAGCACGCGCACCCCTTCGAGGTTCGCGCGCTCGTCCTCGACGGGCAGATCTCGCTCGGCTTCGAAGGCCAGGTGCGCACGTACCGCAAGGGCGAGGTCTTCACCATGGCCGCCGGCTGCGAGCACACCGAGGAAGTCGGCGCCGAGGGTGTGCGCTACCTGGTCGGGAAGCGGTCCAGCTCCGCCTAGATCTGGCAAGGGCGATGGCAGTATTTCGCCCTCTTCGCCAGGCAGGGCGCGGGGTTTAGCCGAAAAATGGCAGCATTGCCGCCTTCCCGAACGCGCCCTAGCCCTCTGCCGGCCCGCGCTCGGCGAGCGCGAGGGTGAAATAGAAGGTCGTGCCGGCGCCGAGCTTGCTCTCCACCCAAAGGCGCCCACCGTGGGCCTCCACAAGCCCTTTCACGATGCTCAGGCCCAGGCCGATCCCGGCTTGACTCGACTTTTCGCTTTGCCAGAAGCGGTCGAAGACATGCGGCAGCTCCTCTTCTGAGATTCCCTGCCCGGTGTCGCGCACGGAAAACCACGCCTCGTTGCGGTTGGTTCGGGCGTCGATGGTGATCAACCCGCCTTTGGGCGTGAACTTGACTGCATTGCCGACGAGATTCGAAAGAATCTGGAGCACCCGCCCGCGATCACAAAGCGCGTGAAGGCCAGCGCTCACCGTGCCGTTCAGCTCCTGAAGGTCCTTCGCGGCTACGATCGGCCTGAGCATCTGGATGCCGTCGCGCACGAGTCCTTCGATGTCCTGAGGCTTCATGTCGACAGACAGCATCCCCGCGCGGATTTGCGCGAGGTCGAGGAGGTCCTCGATGAGACGGTTCATCCAGTTGGCCGAACGCTGGATGATCTGGGCCAGCTTGCGGGTGCGCTCGGCCTCGTCGCCGGGGCGTTTCGAGGGTTCGAGAAGCAGAGAAGCGCTGGTGACAATCGCGCCCAGCGGATTTCGCAGGTCATGCGACACGATGGCGAGCAAGGCCTCCCTCGTTGCGACCGCCGCTTCGGCTGCAGAGCGCGCGTCCCGCTCCGCGACAGCGGTGCGCTCGAGGGCAACGGCCTTGTCCTCGAGCTGAAAATTGACTTCTATCATTCGCCCGTTGGCCTCGGCCACCTCTCGCGACATCCGGTCGAGCTCCGCCTGCCGCGAGCGCAGCTCGTCGAGCACACGAAGGAGCTCGCTGTTCTGCTGGCGGATCTCCTCCATCGGGCTTGCCGAGCCGAGCTTGGCGAGCTCGGCGCTTAATCCCGAAAAGAACTGAGGGGTGACCTTGGGCGCGTGGGCCGGCAGCGCTTTTCCCAGCTCGACCGTGGTTCCCTTGCCGGGGACACTGTCCACGCGGAAAGTATCCATGAGCTTCCTGGCACCCAGCAGCCCCAGCCCCATGCCCGTGCGTGAGTGGTAGCCACCGGCAAGAATGGCGGCCAGGTTGGGAATGCCCGGGCCGCTGTCGTTGACGCGGATGACTAGCTGAGCGGGCACGCTTCCCTCCCCGGGCGCGCTGTCCTCAATGCAAAACTGCGCCCGCCCACCGCCGGCGTAAAGAAACGCATTGCGCGCGATTTCGGACACCGCGGTCGAGATGCGCGTCTGCTCGTAGGTGTCGAACCCGAGGAGCGCGGCAATCTGACGCGCCCGCTGGCGCACGAACACGACGTCCGGCTCGGTGCGGATCTCCGCGGTCAGGAGCGGGGTGTTCATGACGATGCCTCGTTCTGCTCCAGCCCCACCGGGTGCCGCTCCCGGCCGACCAGTACGACAACATCGTCCCGCCGGTTGGCGAAGTCACGGTACAGGACGCCGGCGATGAGACTTGGGTCCTTGCGCGTGAGGCCCGGATAAGGATCCATTGTCCAGCGGTTGGACAACCCGTCGGAATGAAGAACGAGCAGTCCGCCGGCCGGCCAAGGGTGGGTGTATTCCTTGAAGCGAGTGATTGTCTGCCCCACGGTACCGCTGTGGGACACCAGGCTGGAGGCCTTGCCCTCCACGGGCACCAGGTTGCCCGCGATGTTGCCCGCGCCCGCCCAGCGCAGCTCGCGCTTGCCCCAGTCGAGCTCGGCGACCCCGGCCACGGCGCCCCGGGTCTTGCGAAGCGACGCGTGCAGGGTATGCAGGATCGACTCCGGCCGTTCTCTGGCGTGCGCCCGGAATGCCCGCAGCGCGGTGTTGGCCGCGTCGAAGGCATGCGGGCCGTGACCCAGCCCGTCCACAATCAGAACCGTGTTCCGGACGGGGCCTGCGGTGACCGCCCAGGCATCGCCGCAGACCTCTTCTCCAAGCTTGGGCACGCACACCACGCCCCACTCGAGGCCGGGCTCCGCGGGACTTTTCGGTTTCACCCGGCCGATGCGGGCGAGGAGCGCCGTGCCTTTGCCGGGAGCGGAACTGATGTCGAAGAACGTGGCAATACGGGCAATGGCCCCAAGCCCCTTGCCGGAGGATCCCCCCGTCGAGAATCCGTCCCGCATCGCTTCGGCGACGTTGGCCATGCCGGGCCCTTTGTCGAGGGCAAGCACCTCGAGGCTCGCGGGTGCTTCGAGCGCAAACGGGCGCAGGAGGATTTCGCCGCGCCCTGCATGCTGGACAATGTTGGTCCCCGCCTCGGTCACGATCAGCGCCACCCGGCCGGTGTCCGCTTCGTTGAATTGCAGCGCTTTCGCCAGACCCGCCGCAAATTGCCGGGCCTGGGCCACACCGCTCGACTCCTCGATGGGGATGGAGATCGAAAGGTGCCGGGCGGGCAGGATTAAGTCCATGGCGTTACGCCCATGGGGTTACGCCCATTTCGTCACGGTAACTCTGGTGCCTTTGCCTACGCTCGACACCACCTCGAATTCGTCGACCAAACGCTTCGATCCGCTCAGGCCGAGCCCCAGGCCGCGCTTGGTGGTGAAGCCGTCGGTCATCGCCAGAGCGAGATCGGCGATGCCCGGGCCTTCGTCCTCGAACGTGAGCCGCAGGCCGCGCCGGCCGTTGCGCTCGACGCCTTCGATAAGCACTTTTCCGCCTTCGCCGTGGAGGACAGTGTTGCGGCCGAGCTCGCTCGCGGCGGTCAGGATTTTCGTCTGGTTGAGGATGCCGAAGCCGGCTTCCACGGCCCGCTCCCTCACAAGCTGGCGGACCAGGAGAATGTCGGAATCCTTGCGCACCGGGATGGATTCACTGCGCGGGGGCGTCATCGTCCGCCCGCTCCTCCTGCAGCCCGGCGCGCAGCAGCGCCATGCCCTTTTCGACGTTGAGCGCCGTGCGTACGCCGGTCAGGGGGACCCCCATTTCGACCAGGGTGATTGCGACCGACGGCTGCATTCCGACCAGCGCGGTCTCGGCATCCATGACCCGCGCAATCTGCGCGATGTCGCCGAACATCCGGGCAATAAAGGAGTCGACCATGTCCAGCGCAGAGATATCGATCAGGACGCCGCGCGCGTGCGTCGCCGAGATTCGATTGGCAAGGTCGTCCTTGAGCACGGTCGCCAGCCGGTCATGCATGTCCACCTGGATCGTCACCAGGAGAAGCTCGCCCATGCGCAGGATCGGGATACGGTCCACGAGAGTACTCCTAGGCCGTGTCGCTGCTTTGCCGCCGAACCGGCCCCACTGCCAGTCCCATCCGCTTGAAGGCGACAGCGAGGGCGCCGGCCAGGGAAGCCTTGGTGATGACGTCCCCCAGGTTGGCGCCGAGGTGAACGAGGGTCTGGGCTATTTGCGGCCGGATGCCGGAGATGATGCACTCGGCGCCCATCAGGCGGGTGGCGCTGACGGTCTTCAACAGGTGCTGCGCGGTGAGCGTATCCATGATCGGCACGCCGGTGATGTCGATGACCGCCACCTCGGATTGGGTCTCGGCGAGCCGCTTGAGGAGAGTCTCCATCACCTGCTGCGAGCGTTTGGAGTCCAGCGTTCCGATGATCGGAAGCCCGAGGATGCCCTGCCACAGCTCCACCACCGGGGTCGACAGCTCGAACATCTCGTTCTGCTGGCGGCCAATGATGTCCTCGCGCGTCTTCTGGAAAACCTCGACCGAATAGAGCCCCAGCTTGTCGAGCAGCACCGTTACGTTCCAGAGATCCTCGAACAGGTAATCCGCCTGGCCCTCGTGCACCTGGCGCAAACGCGTGAAAAGCGGCTGCTTGAGCGACAGGATGAAAGTGGCCGTCTCGGTGGGCGAGAAGCCCTGCAGGGCGCGCGAGCGGCTCACTTCGCCGATGAATTCGCGCACCGGCGCCCAGACCGGCTTCTGGATTTCGATGAGGTTGTTGCCCGCGAGGGCTTCGCGGAACAGCTTGAGGAATTGAGTCGACTCCTCCCGCACTTCCGACTCTTTCATCAGGTCCGGACGCTGCGTCAGCGCACTCGCCTGCTCCTTCATCCAGTCCGAAAGAATTTCGGCTTCGTGGCGCTCGAGAACTTCGGGAATGCGGGTGTTGATCGTCACTTCGGGTGCTCCTCGGAACGCCGACGGTCGGGCGGGTCGCGAAGACTACCCTAAAACCGGGATCGCGTATGTTGGGTATCGAACATAGCAGCGGAAAGCCGGCGGCTCACTCATCCTCGACAATTCGCCCGTCGATGTAATACCAGCGCCCGTCCTGGCGCACGAAACGGCTGGTCTCGTGCATGCGCTGCGCGCGCCCGTTGACGCGGCAGCGCGCGACGAACTCCACCACCCCCGCATCGCCGATGGCCTCGGCATGGAGCACCTCCAGGCCGATCCATTTCACGGGCGACAACTCGAGTTCTCCCGGCGCGGTTGACGGGTGCCACGTCGCGAGCAGGTAGTCGATGAGTCCCACGACGTAGGCGCTGTAACGGGACCGCATGAGCGCTTCAGGCGTAGCCGCATGAACGCCTGCCTCGAGTCCGTCATGCCAAGGCTGGCAGCAGGCCGAATAGGCTGGCGCGGTCTCTTCGGAACTGCGGCAGGGGCAGGGGAAATTGCGCGGGAGCGCGGGAGGACGGCGAGAGGACACGTGCCGCTCTAGATCACTTCCCCGCCTGCCGTCGCGTGCGGTGTCGCTCCGGCCCCAGTTCCTCGGTCAGCGCCTCCATTGCGCCGGTGAGGTTACCCAGCGGTTGGCTCTTGCAGAATCCGTCGATGAAGCGCATCGCGTCCTCGAAATCCTTGATCCCGAGGATGTCGTAGGTCTCCGGGGTCTGCCGGTTGTATGCGGTAATGTAGCCGGCGACCCAGCCGCGCAGATTCATAACCGCCGGTGTTCGTTCCTGAGAACCTAGCACGCGGCGAATTTCGCGGCAGTTCTCGGGACGCTGGCTCCAGTAAGCGCCGTCGGCGTCCGCCGCCATTGCCGGTGACGCCGCTGCGAAGAACGCCGTGCCGATCAGGATTCGTCTCATTGCGTCACCTCAAGCCGCCAGCCGCACTTCCACGCTGACACCGACCTTGGCGCACAGACCCACCATGTAGTCCAACGACATGAGTTCGATCTTTCCACGCATGATCTCGGAGATTCTCGGCTGGGAGATGCCGAGTCGCCCGGCAGCCTGAGACTGAGTGACGCCTTCGCTCTCCACCCACTGACGCAGGGCCTCGGCCAACTCGGACCGCAGCAGCATCACCGCCGCCTCATGGGGAGGAAATCCCAGATCGAGGAAGATGTTGCCGCTCGATTCACTTACCTTTGCCATGACTTGCCTCCTTGGCCAATGCTTGCGCCTCACGGTAACGCCGTCCGGCCAATTCAATATCCGCCTGGGCCGTCTTCTGTGACTTCTTTTGGAACGCGTGCAAAACGTAGAGCGCGTCGCCGAATTTCGCCACGTAGATCACCCGGAACGCGCCGGTCTCGTCGCGCACCCGGATCTCGTTGGCGCCTTGGCCAACTTCAGACATGGGTTTCCAGTCCGATGGATCGCGTCCTGCCTGGAGCATGAACAGCTCATGCCCCGCTCTAGCTCTTGCTGACGCGGGGAATGCTGACAGGTCTTCCTTGGATGAGCCGACGAATCGGACGCGCTTCATCAGATCGTATTATACGACTATTCGTATAAAAGTAAAGACTGGATGTTGCCTTGGCAGCATTTCGCCCGCTCCTCCAAGGAGGGCGCGGGCTTTGGCTCGATTTTGGCAGTATTGGCTAGGCCGCCCGGGAATCGGCGATGTGCTTTTCCAGCGCCTTGAAGAACCGCCCGACCATGTATTTGGCCACGCCCGAGAGCACACGCTGGCCGACGCCGGCCACCACGCCGCCGACTTCGGCG
>JANMDK010000078.1:0-3550 GCA_031376265.1 Pseudomonadota bacterium | reverse complement strand
CGATTCGAGCGCACCCAGGTTAACGTCCGGGGCGAGTTGCGAAACTATGCGGACCATTACTTTCCGCGCTACGGCGAGGGCGCAAAAGCAGGCAACGTGACCGGCTTCTCCTCATTGTCGACCGACGTCACCGAGACGAAGCGCATCGACCGCATGAAGAGCGAGTTCGTCTCGATGGTGAGCCACGAGCTGCGCACGCCGCTCACCTCGATCCGGGGCTCGCTCGGCCTCATCGAGGGCGGCGTGGCCGGGGCGCTGCCCGACAAGGCGAAGAACCTGGTGTCGGTGGCAAGGAACAACTGCGAGCGCCTGATCCGCCTCATCAACGACATCCTCGACATCGAGAAGATCGAGGCCGGCAAGATCGATTTCGACATGAAGCCGGTCGACCTCATCGCCATCGTGAACCAGTCCATCGCCGACAACGAAGGCTATGCCCGCACACACCAGTGCAGCTACATGCTGTGGTCGGAGATCTCGGCCGCAAGAGTCACCGGCGACCGCGACCGCCTGCTGCAGGTGATCGCCAACCTGCTGTCCAACGCAGCCAAGTATTCGCCGCCCGGCGGGGTGGTCGAAGTCAACGTGACGCAGAAAGGCGAGCGCCTGCGCATCGAGATCGTCGACAGCGGCCCGGGCATCCCGCGCGAGTTCCGCAAGCGCATCTTCCAGAAATTCTCGCAGGCCGACTCGTCCGACACGCGCAAGAAAGGCGGCTCGGGCCTGGGCCTGTCGATCGCCAAGGCGATCGTCGAGTACCACGGCGGCGAGATCGGCTTCGATTCGGCGACTGCGGAAGAGGCGGCCGAGGGCCCGCCGGCGCGGGCGACCTCCGGCACCACCTTCTGGTTCGAGCTGCCGGCCACGCGCGTCTACCAGGCGGACGAGGATTCGGCCCGGCGGCTCATCGTCGACCTCGTGACGCGTCCCGCAGTGTCGAAGGACGCGCGTCCCTCCGTGCTCCACGTGGAAGACGATGTCGGCCTGCGCTCGGTCGTGGCGGTGCTGCTCGAGCCCTTCGCCCGGACCGAAGCCGCCGCGACCCTCGCCGAAGCGCAGGAGAAAGTCGCCTCGCAAGCCTTCGACCTCGTCCTGTTGGATATCTCGCTCCCCGACGGTTCGGGCTGGGACCTCTTCGACCGGATCCGCGAGAAGAGCCCGCACCCGCCGGTGATCGTTTTCTCGGGCTCGAGCGTCAGCCAGGAGCGCCTGGCCGACGTGGACGGCGCGCTGGTCAAAGCGCATTCGACGGAGGAACAACTGGTGGCAACCATCCGGCAGGCTTTGGAGGCAGGCAATGGCGCGAGAGCTTAGGAAGATCCTCTATGTGGAGGACGAGGAGGACATCCGCATGGTCGGCGAGATGTCGCTTGCGGACGTGGGCGGATTCGAAGTGAAGGCGTGCGCTTCCGGCGCCGAGGCGATCGCCGCCGCGCCGGGGTTCGCGCCCGACCTGCTGCTGCTCGACGTCATGATGCCGGGCATGGACGGCCCCACTGCGCTCAGGTCCTTGCAGGCGATGCCGGCGCTCGCCGGGGTGCCCGCGGTCTTCATGACCGCCAAGATCATGGCCGCCGAGATCGCCGAGCTCAAGGCCTGCGGCGCGCTCGACGTGGTGCCCAAGCCCTTCGACCCGATGACACTGCCGGACGAAATCCGAGCAATTTGGGCGAGGATCGGCCGATGAGCCGCATTTTCCTTTTCGCAGCGCTTGCGTTTTCGGCAACGCTCGCGTCCGCCCAGTCCGGCTACCCGCGCAAGCCGATCCTGATGCTGGTGCCGCTGCAGGCGGCGAGCGCGGTCGACAATGCCGCCCGCATCGTCGCGCAGAAGATGGCCGACAACATGGGCCAGCCGATCGTGGTCGAGAACCAGCCCGGCGCGGCGGGGCTCATCGGCGCCGAGCGCGTCGCCAGGGCGGCGCCGGACGGTTACACGATCGGCGGGTTCAACGACAGCATCATGACCATGCTGCCCAACGTGCACCTCAAGATGCCGTGGGACATCCTCCG
This sequence comes from Pseudomonadota bacterium, assembly GCA_031376265.1. GTDB lineage: Bacteria > Pseudomonadota > Gammaproteobacteria > Burkholderiales > SG8-39 > SZAS-79. Next base: position 1,538 of record JANMDK010000078.1, on the reverse strand, counting down.
GGATTTCGAGCCCGTATCGCAGGTCGCCTCGATGGAGTGGGCGCTGGTCGCGCCGCCGAACTCCGGCTACCGCAATGCAGGGGACGTGGTGAACGCGGCCAAGGCGCGGCCCGGCAAGCTCAACTATTCCTCCGGCGGGCAGGGAAGCCCGCAGCACGTGGCGATGGAGATGTTCAAGTCGGGCAGCGGCGTCTTCATGACGCACATTCCCTACCGCGGCGCGGCCGCCGCGGCGCTCGACATCGCAACCGGGCAGGTCGATGCGGGATTTTCCGGATTGCCCACCGTCGTGACCTTGATCAAGGGCGGCAAGCTCAAGGCGATCGGCATTGCCAGCCCCAGGCGCTCGGCGGTGCTGCCGGATGTGCCGACCGTCGCCGAATTCCTGCCGGGCTTCGAGTTCTATTCCTCGTTCAGCCTCGTCGCGCCGGCCGGCACGCCCAAGGACATCGTGGCGCGCCTGAACGCAGAGGTGGTCAAGGCGGTCTCCGCGCCCGACGTGCGCGAGAAGCTCGTTGCGCAGGGCTTCAGCGTCGTGGCTTCCTCGCCGGAGGAATTGCAGAGGACGATCAGGGACCAGCTCGACCGGTACGGCAAGCTCTTCAAACAAGTGGGCATAAAGGCGGAATAGACGAATGGATGTACGCGCGGCAGTCGCTTTCAAGGCAGGCGAACCCCTCAGGATCGAAACCGTAAAACTCGAAGGACCCCGCGCAGGCGAGGTGCTGGTGGAGATCAAGGCCACCGGCATCTGCCACACGGATGAATTCACGCGCTCGGGCGCCGATCCCGAGGGGCTCTTTCCCGCGATCCTCGGCCACGAAGGCGCCGGCATCGTGGTCGACGTCGGGCCGGGCGTGACCAGCCTCAAGAAGGGCGATCACGTCATCCCGCTCTACACGCCGGAGTGCCGCCAGTGCAAATCGTGCCTGTCGCGCAAGACCAACCTGTGCACCGCGATCCGCGGCACCCAGGGCAAGGGCCTGATGCCCGACGGCAGCAGCCGGTTCTCGCTCGAAGGAAAGTCGGTCTTTCACTACATGGGCTGCTCGACCTTCTCGAATTACACGGTGCTGCCGGAGATCGCGCTGGCGAAAATCCGCGAGGACGCGCCTTTCGACAAGGTCTGCTACATCGGCTGCGGCGTGACCACCGGCATCGGTGCCGTGATCAACACTGCGAAAGTAGAGGTCGGCGCGAACGTGGTCGTGTTCGGCCTCGGCGGGATCGGGTTAAACGTGGTTCAGGGCGCACGCATGGCCGGCGCCAACATGATCGTCGGCGTGGACCTCAATCCGGCGCGCAAGGAACTCGCAGAGAAGTTCGGCATGACGCACTTCGTCAACCCGAAGGAGGCCGGGGCCGACCTGGTGGCGCACCTCGTCGAGATCACCGGCGGCGGGGCCGACTACAGCTTCGAATGCATCGGCAACGTGGAGGTGATGCGCCAGGCGCTGGAGTGCACGCACAAGGGCTGGGGACGCAGTCTGATCATCGGCGTGGCCGAGGCGGGGGCCGAGATCAGCACCCGGCCGTTT
>JANMDK010000068.1:0-8279 GCA_031376265.1 Pseudomonadota bacterium | reverse complement strand
GTCGGGGGAACCCGCCGTGAGGGTTCCCCTGTTCACATCTTGCACGCGGCCATCATCGCTGGGTCGTCGTCTAGTGCCTTGACCGCGATTCCCTGCACGCGGTTCTCGTTGCCGACGACCTTGCGCAGGTAGTGGTCGTGCACCGGGTTGTGCGCTTTCGACAGGCGCATCGGGCCGCGCGGGCTGTCGATCTTTGCCGCTTCCATCGCCTTGATGAGGTCGGCCTTGCGAGTAAAGTCGCCCTTGACCGCTTTCATGCCCGCATCGATGAGCAGCCCGGAGTCGTACCCGGCCACCGCGTATACGTCGGGCTGGAGCTTGAACGTCTTCGCGTAAGCCAGGCGGAAGGCCTTGTTCTTTGGCGTCTCCAGCCCATCGCCATAGTGCAGCGTCGTCTCCACCCCTTCGCCCGCTCCGCCAATCGCGTCCAGCACGCCCTCGGTCAGGAAGCCGGGACCCACCAGGGGGATGGTCTTCATCAGTCCCGCCTGCTGGTAATCCTTGACGAACTTGCCGGCGCCTCCGCCGGCGAAAAACGCGAACACCGCGTCCGGCTTGATCGCCGCGATCTCGGTGAGCAGCGCCTGGAACTCGACGTTCGGGAACGGCAGCCACAATTCCTTCGTGATCTTGCCGCCGCCCTTGAGGTAGGCGTCCTTGAAGCCCTTGACGAACTCCTCACCCGCGGCATACCGCCACGCGATCGTAACCATGTTCTTCGCCACCGCGCGCTTGGCCATCACGACGCCCATGGCATAACCCGATTGCCAGTTGGAAAACGAGGTCCGGAAAATGTTCGGCGCGCAAAGCGCCCCGGTGGCCGGACCAAAGCCGGCATTCGGGATGATGTGAAGGACGCCGGATTCCTTGGTGACCCGGATCATGCCCGCCGCCACGCCGGAATGGACCGTGCCGAGCACGAGGTCGACCTTGTCCCGCGTGACCAGGCGGTTGATGTTGTCGGTGGCTTTCGACGGCTCGGATTCGTCGTCGACCTTGAGGAATTCTATTTCGCGGCCGCCGAACTTTCCGCCGGACTCCTGCAGCGCGAGGCGAAACCCGTTCTCGATGGCGATCCCGGGAGCGGCGAACGCGCCGGTGTAGGGCAGCATGAGCCCGATCTTCATTTTCGCGCCCTGCGCGCGCGCAATGGCCGGAATCCCAGCCAGCCCCGCCATCGCCGCTCCGGCCTTGAGAAAACTGCGCCGTTCGTTGTTATTCATGGCCCCCGCCCCCTTGTTTTTGGTCTGAACTTCAGCCGCAGAAGGATGCCGAACCGTCCCTGCCGAGTCAACCTGAAGTAAAGTTCGCGTTGCACTGAAAAAGGGGTATGCAATGATCAGCGCAGAGCAGAACGAACTCATGACCCGCACCGGGGCCGACAGCCCGGCGGGGCGGCTGCTGCGCAACTACTGGCAGCCGGTCGCGCTGGTCGACGAGCTCGAGGGCAAGCGGCCGCTGAAGGCGGTGAAAGTGCTCGGGCAGGATCTCGTGCTTTTCCGCGACGAGGACGGGCGCTACGGCCTGCTCGACCGCGATTGCCCGCATCGCGGCGCGGACCTCGCGTACGGCCGCATCGAGGACGGCGGGCTGCGCTGCGCTTTCCACGGCTGGCTTTTCGATGTGCGCGGCCAATGCCTGCAGACGCCCGCCGAGCCCGACGGCAGCAAGCTCGCCGGCCGCATCCGCCAGCGCTCGTACCCGGTGGTGGAAAAGAGCGGCGTCCTGTTTGCCTGGTTCGGCGAAGGCTCGCCCAGCGCGTTTCCTGCTTTCGACTGTTTCGTCGCGCCGGACTCGCATACGTTCGCGTTCAAGGGTTTTCTCGAGTGCAACTGGATGCAGGCGCTCGAAGTCGGCATCGATCCGGCGCACGCGTCGTTCCTCCATCGCTTCTTCGAGGACGAGGACACTTCAGGCGGCTACGGCAAGCAGTTCCGCGGCACGTCGGCCGATTCGGACATGCCGATCACGCGCGTGCTGCGCGAATTCGAGCGCCCCGAGATCAAGGTGGACCGCACCGACTACGGCCTGCGCCTCATCGCGCTGCGCTCCCTCAATGCGAGCGACATGCACGTGCGAGTCACGAACCTCCTGTTCCCGCAGGCTTTCGTGATCCCGATGAGCGCCGAGATGACGATCTCGCAGTGGCACGTGCCGGTCGACGACACGCACTGCTACTGGTACGCGATCTTCACCAGCTTCACCGGCCCGGTGGACAAGCAAATGATGCGCGACCAGCGCCTGCAGCTCTACACGCTGCCCGACTACAAGCCCCGCGTCGGCAAGTGGAACCATTACGGCTTCGATGCCGAGCAGCAGCGCACCTCCACCTACACCGGCATGGGGCACGACATCAACGTGCACGACCAGTGGGCGGTCGAGTCGCCCGGCCCGATCCAGGACCGCACGCGTGAGCACCTCGGGACCACCGACAAGGGCGTGATCGCCTATCGCAAGATGCTGGTCGAGGCGATCGAGCAAAATGCCGCAGGCGCAAAGCCGCTCATGGTGCTCGACGAAGCGGCGGCCGGCGTCCTGACGGGGCCGCCCTCGATCGACGGCATCGGCCCGGGCGCGACCTGGAACGACTACTGGCAGGAGGCCGACCTCAAGCGACGCCGCGGCTCGGACTGGGCCGCGGCGCGGCTCGCCAGGGAGACCGCGTGAAGGCCGCTAACACGTTCGTCGAGAAGCACGACCTGTGGACGGCGGCGCAGCACACCGCCGCGATGCAAGTCGTCAACGATTTCCAGGCCCTGGGGATCGAAGTCGTCCGCTTCTCGTTCGCGGACCAGCACGGCGTGCTGCGCGGCAAGACGCTCACCGCGGCCGAGGCGGCGAAAGCGATCTACGAAGGCGTTGCGCTTACCAGCACGCTGCTTGCCAAGGACACCTCGCACAAGACGGCCTTCCCCGTCTTCACCAAGGGCGGCGGCTTCGACATGCCGGAGATGCAGGGCGCGGCCGATTTCCTCATCGTCGCCGACCCGACGACTTTTCGCGTGCTGCCCTGGCTGGAGAAGACCGGCTGGATCCTCTGCGACGCGTATTTCGGCAACGGCAAGCCGGTGCCCTTCTCGACCCGCGCGCTGCTCGCCAACGGCATCCGTAAGCTCGCCGAGACCGGGCACGAAATGGTCGCGGGCCTCGAGGTCGAGTTCCACGTGTTCAAGATCAAGGATCCGCGCCTGCAGCCGTCGGACGCGGGATCGCCCGGCTTTCCCGGCGCGCCGCCGGACGTCGAACTGCTCTCGCAGGGCTACCAGTACCTCACCGAGGTTCGCTACGACCTCATCGAGCCGGTCGCCGAACTGTTGCGCAAGAACCTCGCGCCGCTCGGCCTGCCGCTGCGTTCGTTCGAGTGCGAATACGGCCCGAGCCAGTTCGAGTTCACCTTCGGCGTGCAGGGCGCGCTGGACGCGGCCGATTCCATGATCCTGTTCCGCAGCGCGGCCAAGCAGATCCTGCGGCGTAACGGCTATCACGGCACCTTCATGTGCCGGCCGAAGATCCCGAACGTGATGTCCTCGGGCTGGCACCTGCACCAATCGCTGAAGCGGACGTCCGACGGCGCAAACGCGTTCATCCCGGCGAAATCGGGTGAGCAACTTTCCGACATCGGCCGCCACTATCTCGGCGGCCTGCTGGCGCATGCGCGCGGCGCCAGCGCGCTCTCGACGCCTACGATCAACGGCTACAAGCGCTACCGGCCGAATTCCCTCGCGCCAGACCGCGTGCTCTGGGGCCGCGACAATCGCGGCGTCATGTTGCGGGTGCTCGGCGGCCCCGGCGACCCGGCGACGCGCATCGAGAACCGCGTCGGCGAGCCGGCGGCAAACCCATATCTGTACTTCGCCTCGCAGATCTACTCGGGCCTGGACGGCATGGCGAAGAAGCTCGACCCGGGCCCGTCCGCGGACGCGCCTTACGAGACGAAGGCCGAGGCCCTGCCGGCAACGCTGGGCGACGCGCTGGTTGCGCTAAAGGGAGACGCGTGCCTGCGCGAAGGACTTGGCAGCGCCTTCGTCGACTACTACTGCCGCATCAAGGAAGCCGAGATCGCGCGCTTCAACCTCGAAGTGAGCGAGTGGGAGCACCGCGAATACTTCGAGATGTTCTGAGGTGCGCGTTGCCCTGATCGGCGGGACCGGCCTGATCGGGTCGGCTTGCGCAAGCGCCGCCGAAGCGGCCGGCCACTCGGTCACGCTCTTGTCGCGCAAGAAGCCGACCGGCACGGACAAGCGCTGGATCGGCGCGGACATCACCGACGCCGCAACCCTCCACCGCGCGCTCGAAGAGTCGAAGGCGGACGGCGTGCTGCATCTCGCGGCCTTCCTGCAATTCGCCTGCGAGCAGGATCCCGCAGAGGCGATTCGCGTCAACGTCGACGGGACGCTCAATGTGCTCGAAGCCTGCCGGGAGATCGGGATCCCGCGGCTCGTGTTCGGTGGCAGCATCGCCAGCTACGGCGAGCGCCACGACCTGATGAACGAAGAAGACCCGCCTTCCGCCTCCACCGGGCTTTACGGGATGACCAAGCGCCTGGGCGAGATGCTCGGCGCGCGCTACGCCGCCCAGTACGGTCTGACTTTCGTTTCGCTGCGCTATGGCGGGGTCTTCGGGCCGGTCGAGGTGAAGAGCGCCGGCATGGCACTCGTTCGCCAGCAGATCAAGGAAACGGCCAAGGGCAGGGACGTCATCATCGAAGGCGCCGACGGAAGCGAGCGGTTTCACCTGACTCACGTGTCCGATGCCGCCGATGCCACTTTGGCGGCAATGACTCATCCGAAGCCCGCGCACCAGGTTTACAACGTCGCCGGCCCCGACAACAATTACCTGAGCCTCCAGGAAATGCACGCAGCGGTATGCCGGCTCGCGCCCGGTGCCGGCCGCGCTATTTTCCGCGGCCGGGGCAAGAGCGCAGGTCCGGCGGACACGACGAGGCTGCGCTGCGACCTGGGTTACACGCCGTCGGTTTCCCTCGACGAAGGCCTGCGACGCGACCTCAGCGAACCGTGCGTCGGCGCCTCGAAATAGTCGGGCGGAGTCGATTAGACTTCCGCCTGCCCTACCCACTCCCCGGAGAATGAAAATGCCGTACGACCTCGACGCCTTCACCTCCGACTGCCACGCGATCTTCAAGCGGGACCCGGGACCTGCCGGGCGCGAAGAGGTGCGCAAGCTCCTGGAGAAGTTGCTGCAGGACGAAGCTTTCGTGCGCAAGCACTGCGTCGCATCGAAGCCCGGGCTGCACCTGCTCTTCGAGGACCCGGAGCTCAAGTTCCAGGTGCTCGCGCACGTCAACGAGAATCCGCGCGAGTCGCCGCCGCACGACCACGGCGCCTCGTGGGCGATCTACGGCCAGGCCACCGAGTACACCGACATGACGGAATGGGCGCGCACCGACGACGGCGCCGATCCAGGCCAGGCGAAGCTCGAGCCGGTGCGCAAGTACCGCCTGACGCCCGGCCGCGCCGGCATCTACCAGGACGGCACCATCCACTCGATCGACTATCCCGCGAAGTCGTGCTTCGTGCGGGTGACCGGCACCAACCTGGACCGCATCCCGCGCGTGAAGTTCGACCTGGAAACCGGCGAGGTCACCCAGATGACCGCTCAGCGCGCGACCTGAGCATCGATGCCGAAAATCACTTATGTCCTCACGGACGGCACGCGCCGCGACGTCGAGGCCTCCACCGGCACGAGCATCATGGAGGCCGCAATCAAGCACAACGTGCGCGGCATCGACGCCGAATGCGGCGGATGCCTTTCTTGCGCGACCTGCCACGTGTATGTCGGTGAAGAATGGCTTGCGAACTTGCCGGCGCCGGATCCCGACGAGGATGACATGCTCGGCTTCGTCGCCGCCGAGCGCCAGCCCAACAGCCGCCTCTCGTGCCAGGTCAAGTTGGACGAGGAACTGAGCGGCATCGTCGTCACCATCCCCCCGCGCCAGTCCTGAGATGCACGTCGCCGTCATCGGCACCGGCATCGTGGGAGTCTGCAGCGCGGCGTGGCTGCAGCGTGACGGGCACGAGATCACCTTCGTCGACCCGCGTGAGCCGGGCGAGGCCTGCTCGTTCGGCAACGCGGGCTCGCTCTCGCCCTCGGCCTGCCTGCCGGTCGGCATGCCCGGAATGTGGAAGAAGGCGCCCGGGTGGCTGCTGGATCCCCTCGGGCCGCTCACGATCCGCTGGTGGTACCTGCCGGTCGTTGCGCCATGGCTGGCGCGGTTCGTCGGGTACTCGTCCCCGGCTGAAGTGGTGCGCATCGCCAAGGCGCTGCGCGGGCTGCTGGCGCCGATCTTCGAGTCCTACGGGCCGTTGCTGGAGCGCGCGGGCGCCACCGATCTCGTTCGACGCTCGGGTTGCCTCTACGTGTATTCGTCGCGCGAAACGGCGCGCCAGTGGCAGTGGGGGATGGATCTGCGCCGCAGCCTTGGGGTGGACCTGCGCGAAATCGAGGAAGACGAACTCGTCTCGCTCGAGCCCGACCTCAAGGGCAAGTTCCGTTTCGGCCTGCTTGCGCCCGAGAACGGATCGACGCTCGACCCGTCCATGCTGGTGAAGGCGATCCACGCGCAGTGCGTGCGGGACGGCGCGAAGACCGTCAAGGCTTCAGTCACCGACTTCGTGCGCTCAGGCTCTCGCGTGAGCGCGCTCTGCGTCGACCACGGCGAGCCGGTGGAATGCGGCGCCGTGGTCGTGGCCGGCGGCGCCTGGTCGGCGAAGCTCGCCGGCCAGCTCGGCGTCCCGATCCCCCTGGAAACACAGCGCGGCTACCACGTCACGGTCGCTAGCTCGAACCTGAAGCTCAATCACACGATCATGGCGCTGGAGCACAATCTCATGATCAATCCCATGGCGATGGGCCTGCGCCTCGCGGGATCGGTGGAATTCGCCGGGCTGAAGGCGCCGCCGAACTATGCGCGGGCCGGCGTGCTGCTCGCCAAGGGCAAGGAATTGTTCCCTCACCTCGATGCCAGCCGCACGAGCGAGTGGATGGGCCACCGCCCCTGCCTGCCCGACAGCCTGCCGGTGATCGGCGCTGCGCCTGGCACGGAGAATGCGTGGCTTGCGTTCGGGCACGGCCACGTGGGAATGTGCGGCGGCGCCAGCACCGGGCGCGAGATCGCGCACCTCGTGGCCGGGCGGCCGACGCAGGTGGATTTGGAGCCGTTCAGGGCGGATCGGTTCTGAGTCTGAAATGTCAGCAAGTTACCCGGAGAACCAATAATGGCGCGGGGTTTGTAAATAAAATGTCAGGAGTGAGCATGCCAGGGATCCTTCGATTCGCATTTGCGGCGATTGCGTTTGCAATTGTCGCCACAGCCCACGCGCAGTCCTACCCGAGCAAGGTGGTGCGCATCGTCGTGCCCTTCCCGCCCGGCGGCAGCACCGACCTGCTGGCGAGGAAGCTGGCGGAGAAATTCCAGGCCTCGATGGGCCAGCCCTTCATCGTCGAGAATAAGCCCGGCGCAGGCGGCGCGGTCGGCTCGGAGTTCGCAGCCAAATCCTCGCCCGACGGCTACACGCTGCTGCTCGGCGTCACCGGCTCGCACGGCATCAGCGTGAGCCTCAATCCGAAGCTGCCGTATCACCCGCTCAAGGACTTCGCGCCGATCTCGATGGTTGTGTCGGCGCCGCTGGTGATCGTGGTCGGGCCCGGTTTCCCGGCTGGCACGCTGGCCGAGTACGTCGCGTATGCGAAGTCGAAGCCCGAGCAGGTCACGCATTCGTCGCCCGGCAACGGCACCTCGATGCACCTCACCGGCGAGATGTTCAACCTCGCCTCGGGCACGAAGCTGGTGCACGTCCCTTACAAAGGCAGCGCCGGCGCGGTGAATGACCTGATCGGCGGGCAGGTGCAGTCGATGTTCGGCGATTTCCTCGTCGTGCTGCCGCAGGTCAAGGGCGGCAAGATCAAGGCGCTCGCAGTGACTTCCGCGCGTCGACATCCGCTGCTGCCCGATGTGCCGACGGTGGCGGAGTCAGGCTACCCGGGCTTCGAGGCGCTCTCGTGGCAGGGATTGTTCGCGCCGGCCGGCACGCCGGCCGACATCGTCGCGAAGCTGAATGCGGAGACGCTCAAGGCGCTCGCGAGCGAGGATTTCCGCGAGGCGTTTGCACGGCAGGGGTTTCTTGTGGCCGGAAGCTCGCCCCAGGAATTCCGCGCTTTCATCGAAGCCGAGATCCCCAAGTGGGCTAGAATCATCTAAGCGGGGAACGTGACGCTGCAATAGGCGCCGCGGATACCCGCATGCGCCGCGGCGGGGGAAG
>JANMDK010000064.1:0-5111 GCA_031376265.1 Pseudomonadota bacterium | reverse complement strand
CTACCACGGCAACGACCTCTCGATGGACGACCAGTGGCGCAAGCTGGAGCGCATCGTCGAGGTCGCCCGCGAGGTCTGGGGCTAGGGACAGACCACGTTTTCTTCGAAATAAAAGGGGCCAGGCTCAAACCTGACGCAGTTTCACTTAGTCAGGTTTGAGCCTGGCCCCTTTTATTTCGTCAGGTTTGAGCCTGGCCCCTTTTCAATACGAAGTCGTAATGCGCGGTGTACTCGCCTGACGGGCCTTTCCTGAAGTCGACGATCAGCGAATCCTTGACGCCGAAGACGGCATCCGAATCCAGGTACTTGTCGCCCTTGACGAAGAGATGCGTGACCAGCGTGTCGTATCCAGGCGCCGAGAGGATCGTGTGCAGGTGGCCCGGGCGCATCGGGTGGCGCGCGGTGGCCGTGAGCATGTTGCCGACCGGTCCGTCGTGCGGCACCGGATAGCTCACCGGCAGCACGCACTTGAAGTTGAACTTGCCCTGCGCATCGGCGCGAAAGCGCGCGCGCAGGTTGGTGCCTTCCTTCTTCTGCACGTCGTAGAAGCCGTCGCCGCCGGTTTCCCACACATCGACGATCGCCCCTGGGATCGACTTGCCGTCCAAACCCTTGATCGTGCCGGTGACGATGAGCGGCTCGCCCGGCGTGCCCGCCTTGGCGATGTTCGCGCCGAGCGCCATCTCCGGCGCGCCCTCGACGAAGAACGGCCCGAGCACCGTGGACTCCGTCGCGCCCGAGGCTTTTCCATAGTTGAGGAAATCCACCAGCATCGACACGCCCAGCGTGTCCGACATGAGGATGAACTCTTGCCGCCCGTCCTTGCACCAGTGCCCGGTCTCGGTGAGGAACTGGATGCCCTTGATCCATTCTTCCTGCGACGGCTTCACCTCCCGCACGAAAGCATGCAGGTGCCTGACCAGGCTGCCCATGACTTCCTTGAGGCGCGGGTCCGGCGTGCCTTCCATGCGCCGCAGGACTTCGGCGGTCAGCGTCTCTTCGTTGAAGTTGCGGATGCTCATGCGTTGTCTCCAGTCATGCGGTCAGGTCCGAGGCCATTAATTCGGCTCTGACCCCATTTACTTCCGAGTTGGCGAAATTGAGCTCGACCTTGACGTCGTTCGGGTCCATGAGGAAGAGCTGGAAAAGGCCCTGGTCGTCGACCATGCGCCTGGTGTACTTCACGCCGAGTTGGTTGAGGTGCTCCATCATCTCAGGCAGGCCGGTCGCGCGGAACGCGACGTGGTCGACCACGCCGGTACCGCGCGTCGCTTCCGACTGCTGGCCGAGGAATTTCTTCCGGTTTTCGCTGGTGTGCGCGCCGCCCTCGGTGAGATGCAGGACATCCTTCTCGCCGATATAGAGCCAGCACACCGGGAACTTGAAATCCGGCGAGGGCCCGACGCGCATGCCGAGGACTTCAACGTACCAGTCGCGCGTGGCGGCGAGGTCGGCGGTCTGGATGAGGAAATGCTCGAGGTGCGAAAGCGGCATCGTTCGGCTCCTTCAGTGCAGGCCAAGCTCGGCGAGGATCCGCCGGCCGGACGCGGCCAGCTCGTGCTTTCTCTGCTCGAGCTTCGGGTAAACAAGTTTACCGTGGCGCTTGAGCACCCGCCCCGCGACCAGCACAGTGTCGACGTTGCCGATCCCGGCCTGCATGACGATGCTGGTCACCGGGTCGTGCACCGGCCACATGTTGAGGTCGTCCGCGCGCACGAGGATCACGTCGGCCTGCTTGCCGGGCGTGAGCGAGCCAATGCGGTCTTCCATCTTGAGCATGCGGGCGCCTTCGGTCGTGATCCAGCCGAGCGCCTCGCGGGCGCGGATCGTCGAGGTTTCCGGCAGCTTGCCGGTCGAGGCTCGCGACTCGGCGTTGTCGAAGGCGCGCTGGCTCGCAAGCGCCACACGCGCCACCGTGAAGAGATCCCCACTGATGCCGGACTCCAGGTCCACGCCGAGCGACGGCTGGGCTCCGAGCTTTCTTAGCCGCCCGGTGATCGCGAAGCCGTGACCCTGCAGCATCTCGGTCTCCGGCGTCAGCGAAAAAGTCACGCCGCGCTCGAGCATCATCTTCAGTTGCGCATCGCTCAGAGTCTGGCCGTGCACGATGTTGTTGTTGTCGCCGAGCAGGCCTTCCACCGCGAGACGGTCCCAGCCATCCGGCGTGCGCGCCTCCGCACCGGCGCAGTGCATGCTCGCGATGAGGCCGAACTCGCGTGCCAGGCGGAAATCCTGTTGCGCGACCTCGTAGGTCGAGTAATGCGGGCCGAGGATCGCGAGACCGAGCGACACCAGGCCATCTTCCGTCGGCAGCTTCTTCAACAGGCGCTCGACCTCGCTGCGCGGATGCGGCACTTCCCAGAACGGCCGCTGCCCCGGCTTAGGATCGGGTTTCGGCGAGCCGTGGAAAAACGCGGCGCGGATCCCGGATTCGGTGAGCCCGTCGATCGCGCGGTCGGTGTGCTCCGGCGTCGGGTTGTTGTGGCACCAGTCCACCAGTGTGGTCGCGCCGCAGTTGATCTGGTTTAGCGCCCCGACAAGCGTGGCGATGTAGATGTCCTCCGGATTGAACTTCGTCGCCAGGCCCGCATGGACGTGGTGGAAGTATTCAAGGATCGTCCAGTTGCCAGCCACTCCGCGCAAGCTCGTCTGCCAGGTGTGCTGGTGGGCATTGATGAGGCCGGGCATCACTATGCAGCCCGAGGCATCGATGACTTCCGCGCCCGGCGCATCGAGCTTCGCCGCCACCGCCTTGATCGCATCGCCTTCGATCAGCACGTCGCCCACGGGCAGGTCGCCGACCTTTTCGTCGAGGCTGACGACCGTGCCGCCGCGAATGAGCTTCACTGGACTACCTCGGCACCAGCCCGTCGCTGACTTTCACGTTCTCGGACTTCACTTTCATTCCCGCGGCCTTGGCGAGTTCCAGCAACAGTACCGAGAAATCCACATCCTCGTAGCCTCGCCCGACGGTGTTCTGGACGCATTCGCGCGTCACGGCTGCGGTAGGCATCTGCACGCCATACTTGCGCGCGGCGCTCAAGCCCAGGTCCATGTCCTTGAGCAGCAGTTTCGGCGTAAATGTGACGGAGAAATCGAGGTTCACCAGCGCCGGGGTCTTGTAGCGCGTGTACATCGAGCCGAGCACGCTGTTGTTGATCGAGTCGAGGAAGACGTGCCGCGGGATGCCGGCCTTCTCCGCAAGGATCGTGATCTCGCAGAGCGACTGGATGATTACGCCGAACATCGTGTTGTGCGCGATCTTCCAGACGCGGGCCAGTTCCCCCTCGCCCACGTAGGTGGCGCCGCGGCCGAAGAGCTTCAGGTAAGGCTCGGCGAGCGTGAACAGTTTCTTCGGGCCCGACGCCACGACCCAGAGCAGCCCCGCCTTCGCCACCTTGCCGTTGCCGGAAACCGGCGCGCAGAGGTAGCCGACGCCCATTTTCTCGCACTGCGCGCGCACTTCCGCCGAACCGGCGTCCGAGATCGAAGAGCAATCGATCACGACCTTGGGCCGTTTCTTGCCCGACAACAGGCCGCCTTTCTCGAACAAGACCTGCTTGAGGTCCGAGGTGGTCGAGACCATGGTGAAGACGATGTCGCAGCCCGCCAGGTCAACGACTTTCGACGCGATCTTCGCGCCGTGTTCCGCAAGCGGCTCGGCCTTGCTGCGCGTGCGGTTCCAGACCGTGACCTCGCACCCGCCCTCGAGCAGGCGCGAGGCCATCGCGTAGCCCATGCGCCCCATGCCGATCCAGCCGATCTTGTGCTTGTTTTTCTGCGCGGTCTTGCGTTGCACGGTGGGCTGCTCCAGCAATATTCGAGTGTCGGGAATGCTACCATCCGACCCCTCGATTTACGTGAGATAAGAACGATGAAAACGCTGCGTCTGCTCGTTGGAGTGATGCTTGCCGGCGTCGCGTTTACAGCCGCTGCGCAGGACAAGACTTTGCGCATCGTGCTCGGCTATCCGCCCGGCGCATCGAGCGATACGCTCACGCGATTGCTGGGCGACCGCATGCGGCCGCTGCTCGGCCAAGCCGTTGTCGTCGAGAACAAGGCCGGCGCCGGCGGCATCATCGGCAACGAAACCGTCAAGGCCGCGCCGCCGGACGGCTCGACGATCCTGCTGACGCCGGTAGCGACGATGGCGGCTTTCCCGCATTCGCACGGCGCGAGCCTGCGCTACGACCCGTTCAAGGATTTCGAGCCGATCGCGCACCTGACGAATTTCCAGCTCTCGCTGCTCGTGAACGCGGAGCTCCCGGCGAAGAACGTCGCCGAATACGTCGCGCTGGTGAAGAAAGATCCGAAGATGGGCGACTACGCTTCTGCCGCGGCCGGCAGCCTGCCGCACTATTTCGGCGTGCTTTTCGCGAAGAGCGCCGGCATCGACATGACGCATATCGCCTACAAGGGCACAGCGCCGGCACTCCAGGCGCTCGCCGGCGGGGAGATCAAGGCCGCGATGTTCGTCCTGTCCGATGCGCTGACGCTGGTGCGCTCGGGCAAGGCGCGGGTGCTCGCCGTGGCCGGCAGCCAGCGCTCGAGCCTCGCCCCCGACGTGCCGACCTTCAAGGAGCTCGGCCACAACATCGAGGGCAACGGCTGGTACGCACTCTTTGCGCCGGCGAAAACGCCCAAGGACATCGTCGACCGCTATGCCAAGGCAGCGATCGAAGCGATCCGCGCGCCCGACATGAAGCAGCGCCTCGAGCAGATGGGCCTCGAGCCCACCGGCCTGGGGCCTGCGGAGCTCGCGGCGATCCTCAAGACCGACTACGACAAGTGGGGTCCGGTGATTCGCGCATCCGGATTCAAGCCTACGCAATGAACATCACGATCGAATGAACATCCTTTTCCTCTCCGACTTCGAAAAACCCGACCGCTGGATTCCCGGCCTCTCCAGGCTTCTGCCGCAGGACCGCTTTTTCACGCCGGACAATTTCGATCCGGCCGCCATCGACGTGGCGCTCGTCGCCCGTCCGCAGAAAGGCATTGCCGGGCAGCTCAAGAACGTCAAGCTCATCCAGTCGCTCTTCATGGGCGTGGATGGACTGCTGGCCGACCCGACTTTCCCCCGCGACAAGCCGCTTTCGCGCCTGATCGAT
>JANMDK010000060.1:0-2213 GCA_031376265.1 Pseudomonadota bacterium | reverse complement strand
ACAGGGGGTTGCTGTTCCGGCTGCCGAAGCCGCCATCGAGCAGCGGCTTCATGAGAGCCGGAAACAGGGGCTCGGTCGCCGCGGTGGCCACCATGGCCAGCACAGCGATCGCGAAAATGCGCGCGTGGGGCCGCACGTAGGTCAGCAACCGCAGGTAAAGCGTGCGGCCGCTGAGTCCCGCGTCAGCCATGCCCGCCCTCGGGACCGCCCGCGTTATCTCGACTCACTCAGGATCCTCCAATGCCGGCAGCCGGCGGCCGACCGAGCAATTTCTCGTAGAGTCCGATCATCCGATCGGCCATGCTGTCGATGCCGAATGCCTCTGCAGTCATTCTTGCCGCCGCGCCGATGGTCTCACGCGGCGCATCGGCCGCGACGATCATCAGTTTCGAAAGCTGCGCCGGTGCGTCGGGTTCGCAGATCCAGCCGTTCCGGCCGGGCTCGATGATTTCGGCGGCCCCGCATTGCGTACTTACGATTGCCGGCAATCCCGAGGCGAGCGCTTCGAGCGCCGCGTTCGGGAAGGGATCGTAGCGAGTCGGCAGGATAAAGCAATCGGACGCTGCGTAGACGGCACGCACGTCTTCGACGGCGCCTGCAAACGTCACCCGATCGCCAACGCCCTTCGACGCCGCCTGCGACGCAAACCGGGCTGCAGAGCGGTCACGGCCGGCCACCAGCAGCTTCATGCTGCGGTTTCCGGTCGCGGCGAGGGCATCGATCGCGGTCGTTAGGCCTTTGCGCGCAAAGCCCGAGCCGACGAAGCAGAACACGCGATCGCTGTCCGCGAATCCGAACCTTTGCCTGGCCACTTGGCGCGTGGCCTCGCGCGGCGCCGGGTTGAAATGCGCCAGGTCGACGCCGTTATAGATCACATGCAACTTTTCCGGCGCGATCGAGAACCGGGCGCCAACCTCCCCGGCCACCATGCGGGAATTGCAGATCACCGCGCGAAGCGCCGGGTGCTCGAACATTTTTCTTTCCGCGGCGCACACGTACCAGTGGAACGGATTCAGGCGGATGCCGATCCGCTCCGCCAATGGCGCAACCTTCAGGCGGTGATCGAGCCACTGGCGATGCACCCCGTCCCCGGCCCGATAGAGATCGCATCCCGGGATGCGTTCATGCGACTGCACGAGGTCGAAGCGCTCGCGGCCGAGCATGGCCTGGACACCGCGGGAAAAGGAGGCGTCGCGCCACAAGCGTCCTGCGTACGGCGGGTCGACGATGATGGCGCGGCGTCCTTCGCCCTCTTTCCATGCCCGGGTGATCAAGGTGATCGAGGCGCCGCTTTTTTCCAACGCGCCGACCGCCCGCTCGATGAACCGCTCCGCACCGCCGAACGGCGTGTACCGCTGGCGGATCAACGCAAGCCGCATCGCCTCGAGGCCTATGCCGCGGACAGCAAGCGCTCGGCCGCTGCAAAAACCCGCTTAACGTCAAGCGTGGTGAGGCATTCGCTGACCTTGCCGCCGCCGCAGCCATCGTTCCCGCACGGCCGGCAGGGATGGCTGCTGGTGACGACTTCGCATTTCGTTCGCCACGGCCCCCACTCGTGCTCGCCGCTCGGCCCGAAGAGCGCGACGACCGCAGTGCCGGTCGCGCTCGCCACGTGCATCGGCATCGAATCCACGCAGACCGAGAGCTTCGCTCGCGCAATGACCGCGACGAGCTCCTTGATCGAAAGCTTGCCGGCGAGATTGAGCACCGGAACGCTTGTGTGCCTGAGGATCTCTCCGACCAGTGCGAGCTCGGCTGCGTCAGGCGCCGCTGTCAGGACGATGCGCTCGCCCCTCCCGGCCAGCCTGTCGATCAGCTCGGCATTCTCTTTGGCAGGCCAGCACTTGAATTTCCAGCGGGACGCCGGGTGCAGGTGGACATACCCACGATCCGGGATCCCGGCGCCGGCGAGCAGCGCCGAAACCATGCCCTCGGCGTCGGCCCCCGCAACGATGCGCGCCTGCCGATCGTCAAGCGAGGGTTGCAGCCCGATGCGCCGCAACGCGTCCAGGTTGAGTTCGACCTGGTGACGGCGCCCGTTCCTTGGCAAGGCGTAAAGGTGCGTGAAGCTCTTTTCCCAGAAAGTGCTTCGATCGGGCACGGCAGGCGCAACGGACCAGCGTGCACCAAGCCGGCGAGCAAGCCACGCCCCGCGCGGATGCTCCGTGAGATGGACGATCAGGTCGTAGCTTCGCCCGCGTAACGCCGAATAC
>JANMDK010000014.1:0-3995 GCA_031376265.1 Pseudomonadota bacterium | reverse complement strand
GGTACTTGAGGTCCGGGCGCTCGACCTGGTCAGGCACCTCGAGAAGCCGGTAGAGGTTCACCGGGCCCTCGACCTTGTGCAGGTCTTCGGGCTGGAGGTTGAACTGCAGCAGCAGGAACTCGATCATCTTTTCCGAGCAGTTGTCGGCGACTTCGAGCCGCACCGCGTCGCCGAAGTGGCGATGCAGCAGCTCGCCCTGCAGCGCGATGCGCATGTTCTTGACTTCTTCCTCATCGACGAAGAGGTCCGAATTGCGCGTCACGCGGAACTGGTAGCAGCCGAGCACCGTCATTCCGGAGAAGAGCTCTTCGACATGGCTGTGCAGGATCGAGGAGAGGAAGACGAATTCTTCCCCGCCCTCGGTCAATTCCCGCGGCAGGCGGATCAGCCGCGGCAGCGCGCGCGGCGCCTGCACAATAGCGGCGCCCGAATTGCGGCCGAAGGCGTCGCGCCCCTCCAGCTCGACGACAAAGTTGAGGCTCTTGTTGAGCACCTTGGGAAACGGGTGCGCCGGGTCCAGCCCGATCGGCGTGAGCACCGGCAGCAGCTCGCGGAAGAAGTAATCGCGGATCCACTGGCGCTGCGCCGGGGTCCAGTCGGCGCGGCGGCGGAAATGGATGCCTTCGGCGGCGAGCTGCGGCAGCAGCGTTTCGTTGAGCAGCTTGTATTGCGCGTCGACGAGCTCGCGCACCTCGCGAAGCACGACCGGGTGGATCTCGACCGCGCCCTTGCCGTCGGGCCCGGGTTCGTGGACGTTGAGCTTGATCTGCTCCTTGAGCCCGGCGACGCGGATCTCGACGAATTCATCGAGGTTGGAGGAGACGATGCAAAGGAATCTCAGGCGCTCCAGCAGCGGGACGGAGTCGTCCGCAGCCTGCGCCAGCACGCGCCGATTGAACCCGAGGATGCCGAGCTCGCGGTTCAGGAAATGCGCGTGTGGCGAGGAACGCTTCATGTCCCGCGTCGATTCATTTGTGCCGGAAAGCAGCAGTTTAATACGGCCATATGACGGATTTGTGACTCAATAAGTCAACGGGTCCGGTGTTTTGGAGCGTTGCCCGGGCCATTCGCGGGTGCTAACGTCGGCAAATGGCACGCCACGAACATCTCGCCGCCGTGGATCTCGGATCCAACAGCTTCCACCTCGCCATCGTGCGGATCGTCGACGGGCAGGTGTACCCGCTCGATTCGCTCCGGGAGGCGGTCCGCCTGGGCGGCGGGCTGACCGCGGACAAGCGCATCGACCGCGCCACGCAGGCGCGCGCGCTGGAGGCGCTAGCGAAATTCGGCGAGCGGCTGCGGGGATTCCCCAGGCAGGCGGTTCGCGCCGTGGGCACCAATGCACTTCGGGTAGCGAAGAATTCGCCGCAATTCCTGCGCGAGGCTCGCGATGCCCTTGGGTTCCCGATCGAAATCATCGCCGGGCGCGAGGAGGCGCGGCTGATTTACCTCGGCGTTGCCAACGAGCTGCCCGCAGGCACGCAAAAGCGGCTGGTGGTGGACATCGGCGGCGGCTCGACCGAGTTCATCATCGGCGTCGGCCTCGAGCCGCAGCTGACCGAGAGCCTCTACATGGGCTGCGTGAGTTTCAGCCTCAAATATTTTCCGGACGGCGTGATCGACAAGGCGCGCATGAAGGCCGCCGAGCTGGCCGCGCGCAACGAGATCGCCAGCATCGTCAAGGATTACAAGGCCGCGGGCTGGGATGAGGCGGTCGGCTCCTCGGGCACGATCAAGGCGATCGGCGAACTCCTCGCGCAGGCGGGCTCGGCCGAGGCTGGAATCACGCGCGAAGGGCTGGAGGGCCTGCGCTCGCAACTCATCAAGATCGGCCGGGCCGATCCCGACCTGCTGCCCGGCCTGCGCGCCGACCGGGTGCCGGTGCTTCCGGGCGGCGTCGCGATCCTGCTCGCGGTTTTCGATGCGCTCGACATTGCCAGCATGAAGGTTTCCGAAGGCGCGCTGCGGCAGGGCGTGCTGTACGACCTCCTCGGCCGCGTCGAGCATCGCGACATGCGCGAGGCGACGGTGAGCCAGTTCGTGCGCCGCTACCACATCGATGACGCGCAGGCCGAGCGCGTCAGGACGTTTGCGCTGCGCCTCTACGATTCCCTGGTGCCGCGCACCGACGACGACGCCGACCGCCTGATGCTCGATTGGGCCGTGCGCCTGTCGGAGACCGGGTTGTCGATCGCGCATGCGGGGTACCACAAGCACTCGGCCTATGTGTTGTCGAACGCGGACATGCCGGGGTTCTCGCGCATGGAGCAGCAGCGCCTAGCGCGCATCGTGCTCGCGCATCGCGGCAAGCTCGGCAAGATGCATGACGCCGGCCTCGAAGGCACCGACTGGCTGCTGGTGTTCGCCTTGCGCCTGGCCACGCTGCTCATGCGCAGCCGGACCGATGCCGTGCTGCCGCCGCTGCGGGTTGCCGGGGACGCGGGCGGATTCACGATCGAAGTGCCGCAGGCCTGGCTGGACGACAACCCGCTGACCGGGTCGGCTTTCGAGGCCGAGAGCGCAATCTGGAAAGCCGTCGGCATGGAGCTGCGGATCAGCGCGGTGTCCGAAAAGCGCGCCGCGCAGATTGCGAAGACGGCGGAGGCTTAAAGCAGGTCGGGCGAGAGCACTGCTGTGACGACAACCTGGTCCAGGCCGTGCCGCTGGCGGCCGGTCAGCCACCAGAAACCGCCTTTCTTGATCGTCCAATCGGTTTCCTCGCCGGACACGAGATGCGCAACCGCCTGCCCGAGGCCGGGCTGGTGCCCGACCACTACGACCGCGCCGTCTTCGGCGGGCCATCCGGCGGCATTGAGGATTTCGGGCACGCTTGCGCCGGGGGCCAGCGCCTGCACGGTGGTGAACGGAACCCCAAGCGCGCCTGCCGTCTGCTGCGTTCGTTCCGCGGGGCTCGCGACGACCGTGAATTTTGCCGGCAGTTGCTGGCGCAGCCACTTCGCTACCCGCGCCGCATCTTTTTCGCCGCGCGCGGTGAGCTTGCGGGGAAGGTCCGGCCAGGTTTCTTCGGCTTCGGCGTGGCGCCACAGGATCAGGTCCAAGGACGGGCTCCAGTCATGAACGATGCGCAGGATTCTGGGTTAAAATCCAGCGCTTCGGTAGAGGTAACCCCAGGCGCGTAGCTCAGCTGGTTAGAGCACCACCTTGACATGGTGGGGGTCGTTGGTTCGAGTCCAATCGCGCCTACCAATTTAGGAAAAAAGAGCGCGGCACTGCCGCGTTTTTTCATTCAGATGCCCGAGATTCGTCTTCCTGACGGCACGGTCAAGAGCTTCCCCGCCCCGGTGACGGTGGCGGAAGTCGCGCAATCCATCGGCCCGGGCCTGGCCAAGGCCGCGCTCGCCGGCCGTGTCGACGGCAAGGTCGTCGACACGAGTTACCGCATCGAAAAGGATGCGGACCTCGCGATCGTCACCGACAAGGACCCCGACGGACTTTCGGTGGTGCGCCACTCGACCGCGCACCTGCTTGCGCATGCGGTGAAGGAATTGTTCCCCGAGGCGCAGGTCACCATCGGGCCGGTGATCGAAAACGGCTTCTATTACGACTTCTCGTACAAGCGGCCGTTCACGCCCGAGGATCTCGTCGCCATCGAGAAACGCATGGGCGAGATCGCCAAGCGCGACCTGCCGGTGGTGCGCTCGGAAATGCCGCGCGACGACGCTGTCGAATTTTTCAGGAAGCAGGGCGAGGCCTACAAGGCCGAGATCATCGCGTCGATTCCCTCAGCCGAGCCTATTTCGCTCTACGGACAGGGCAATTTCATCGACCTTTGCCGCGGGCCGCACGTGCCTTCGACCGGCAAGCTCAAGGTCTTCAAGCTGATGCGGGTCGCGGGCGCGTACTGGCGCGGCGACTCGAAGAACGAGATGCTGACGCGCATCTACGGGACTGCCTGGACGAAGAAAGAAGACCAGGAGGCCTACCTCAAGATGCTCGAGGAGGCCGAAAAGCGCGACCATCGGCGCCTTGGCAAG
>JANMDK010000006.1:0-21115 GCA_031376265.1 Pseudomonadota bacterium | reverse complement strand
CATCAGCGCAGGGTCGAGGACGTCCGGGCGGTTGGTCGCGGCGATGACGATCACGCCGACGTTGGCCTCGAAGCCGTCCATCTCGACTAACAGCTGGTTTAGCGTCTGCTCGCGCTCGTCGTTGCCGCCGCCGAGGCCGGCGCCGCGCTGCCGGCCAACGGCGTCAACGACGAGCGTGAACAAACCCTCAACCAGCTGCTGGTGGAGATGGACGGCTTCGAGGCCAATGTTGGCGTGATCGTGATCGCGGCGACCAACCGGCCCGACGTGCTCGATCCGGCGCTGATGCGTCCGGGCCGTTTCGACCGCCAGGTGGTGGTGCCGCTGCCCGACATCCGCGGCCGCGAGCAGATCCTCCTGGTCCACATGCGGAAAGTCCCCCTCGCGCCCGACGTCAAGGCGGACATCATTGCTCGCGGCACGCCGGGTTTCTCGGGCGCCGACCTCGCCAACCTCGTCAACGAAGCGGCGCTGTTCGCCGCGCGCAAGACCAAGCGCCTGGTCGACATGGAAGACTTCGAGCGCGCCAAGGACAAGATCATGATGGGCGCCGAGCGGCGCTCCATGGTCATGCCGGAGGAAGAGCGCAGGAACACCGCGTACCACGAGTCGGGGCACGTGCTGGTGGCCAAGATGCTGCCCAAGACCGACCCGGTGCACAAAGTCACGATCATCCCGCGTGGCCGTGCGCTCGGCGTGACGATGCAACTGCCGGCCGAAGACCGCTACAGCCAGGACCGCGATCGCCTGCTCAATACGATCGCAGTGCTGTTCGGAGGACGTATCGCGGAAGAGATCTTCATGCACCAGATGACCACCGGCGCCTCCAACGATTTCGAGCGCGCGACCGACCTGGCCCGACGCATGGTGACGCAGTGGGGCATGTCGGATGTCATGGGCACCATGGTGTACGGGGACAACGAGGGCGAGGTGTTCCTCGGCCGCTCGATCACGACGCACAAGAATGTCTCCGAAGACACGATGCGCCAGGTTGACGCCGAAATTCGCCGCATCATCGACACCCAGTACGCGCTTGCGCGACGGCTGATCGAGGAAAACCGCGACAAAGTCGAAGCCATGGCCGCGGCCTTGCTCGAATGGGAGACGCTCGACGCCGACCAGCTCAACGACATCATGGCCGGCAATTCGCCGCGCCCACCCAAGGTCGCCGCGCCTTCGACGCCCACTCCGCCGCCGTCGGATAACGCTCCGAGTGCAGCGGCGCCTGCAGCGAGCTGAAAGCAAGGCTCCGCTGCGGCAGGTTCTCGCTGCCGCTCGATTTCCCGCTGCTCATGGGCGTGGTCAACATCACGCCCGATTCTTTTTCCGACGGCGGAAAATTCCTCGATGCCGATGCCGCGATAGTGCAGGCGTCGCGCCTCGTCGAGCGGGGCGCGGCGATCATCGACCTCGGTGCCGAATCGACCCGCCCCGGCGCCAAACCGGTCAGCGAGGAGGAGGAATTGCAACGCCTCCTGCCGGTGCTCGGTTCGATTGCCCGGTTGCCGGTGCCCGTGTCGGTCGATACGCGCCGCCCGGCGGTGATGCGCGCAGTACTGGCCGAGGGCGCATCGATGATCAACGACATCGAAGCCCTGGCGGCGCCGGGCGCGCTCGAAGCGGTGGCTTCGTCCGGCTGCGCGGTCTGCCTGATGCACATGAAGGGCACGCCTTCCACGATGCAGCAGGATCCTCACTACGACGACGTGGTCGCCGAAGTCTTGGCATTCCTGACGGAGCGCGTCGCCGCTGCCGAAGCGGCCGGGATTGCGCGGGACCGCATCGTCATCGACCCGGGCTTTGGTTTCGGCAAGACCGCCGCGCATAACCTCCGGTTGCTGAACGACTTTCGCCGCGTGGCCGCGATCGGCCTGCCGGTGCTGGCGGGGCTGTCCCACAAGTCGACGCTTGGCAGGATCACCGGCCGTGCTGCTGACGACCGCGTCGCGGCCAGCGTGGCGGCGGCTTTGCTCGCGGCACAGCGAGGGGCGACAATACTGCGGGTGCACGATGTGGCCGAGACGCGTGACGCGCTCGCGGTTTGGAAAGCTGTGGAGGCTGGATGAGCAGAAAATATTTCGGGACCGACGGCGTGCGAGGCACGGTAGGCCAGGCGCCGATGACGGCGGATTTCGTCATGCGCCTGGGCTATGCGGCCGGCCGGGTGCTGACCGAGCGGCACAAGGGGCCGGCCTCCGAGCGGCCGACCGTCCTCATCGGCAAGGACACGCGCATCTCCGGCTACATGCTCGAAGCCGCGCTCATCGGCGGCTTCACCGCCGCAGGCGTGGACGTGCTGCTCTGCGGGCCGCTGCCGACGCCCGGCGTCGCCTACCTCACGCGCGCCTGGCGCCTGATGGCCGGCGTGGTGATCTCCGCTTCGCATAACGCCTACCCGGACAACGGCATCAAGTTCTTCTCGAGCGACGGCTTCAAGCTGCCCGACGAGTTCGAGTCGAAGATGGAGCAGGCGCTCGAGTTCACGATGGGCTGCAATATCGCGGCGCAGCTCGGCCGCGCCAAGCGCATCGACGACGCGCCGGGCCGGTACATAGAGTTCTGCAAATCCAGTTTTCCTGCGGAGCTCGACCTCAAGGGCCTCAAGGTCGTCGTCGACTGCGCGCATGGTGCGGCTTACCACGTTGCGCCGGACGTCTTCCACGAGCTGGGCGCCGACGTGGTGCCCATAGGCGTGAAGCCCGACGGCTTCAACATCAACGACATGTTCGGCGCGACCGCGCCGGACCAGCTCGTCATGGAAGTGAAGCGCACCAAGGCCGACTATGGCGTGGCGCTGGACGGCGACGCCGACCGCATCCTCATGACCGACTCGACCGGCCGAATCTACGACGGCGACGAGTTGCTCTATGCAGTGGTCGGGCATCGCGCGCGTCAAGAGAAAGTCGCGGGCGTGGCCGGCACGCTGATGACCAACCTCGGCATGGAGCAGGCCATCGGGCGCATGGGGATCGCGTTCGGTCGCGCAAAGGTCGGCGACCGGTACGTCCTCGAATTGCTCCGCGAAAAAGGCTGGCTCTACGGCGGCGAAAATTCCGGCCACATCATCTGCCTGGACAAGCACACCACCGGCGACGGGCTGGTTTCGGCGCTGCAGGTGTTCACCGCGATCCGCCAATCGGGCAAGACGCTGGCCGAGCTCACCGCAGACCTGAAGCTCTACCCGCAGGTCCTCGTCAACGTCAAGGTGTCGCGCGGCTTCGACTTCAAAAGGCATCCCTCGATAGCCGCGGCGCAGAAGGAAGTCGAGAGCGCGCTCGAAGGTCGAGGCCGGGTGCTGCTGCGTCCGTCGGGCACCGAGCCGGTGTTGCGCGTGATGGTCGAAGGCGAACCGCGCGCGGCCATCGAGAAGGGCGCCGAGGCGATTGCCGCCGTGGTCAGGAAGGCGGCGGGCGCATGAGGCCGGCGATGAGGCAGTTCCGGCGCGCGATTCTCCCGGTTGCGATTTGCTTTTTCACGGCGAGCGCTTCCGGACAGGCGCAGCAGCCTTTCCCGCCGTTCGAGCCGTCCGTAGGGCAGGCCGGCAAGGACGAGATCTGGGTGCCGACGCCGCAGGCCCTCGTCGACAAGATGCTCAACATGGCAAAGGCGACGCCGAAGGACTACCTCATCGACCTCGGCTCCGGCGACGGTCGCACCGTGATCACGGCAGCCAAGCGCGGCATCCGGTCGCATGGCATCGAGTACAACCCCGACATGGTCGCGCTGTCGAAGCGCAACGCCCAGGCCGAGGGCGTCGCAGAGCGCGCGACGTTCGCCAAGGAAGACCTCTTCGACAGCGATTTTTCGAAGGCGACGGTGATCACGATGTTCCTGCTCGACCGGATCAATCTCCAGCTGCGCCCTAAGCTGCTGAACCTCGCGCCGGGCACGCGCATCGTTTCCAACACCTTCACGATGGCGGAGTGGAAGGCCGACGAGAAAGTCTACGCAACCGAGAAGGAGGGCTGCGAGTCGTACTGCGTCGCGCACCTCTGGATCGTGCCGGCCAGGGTGGCCGGCGTATGGAAAATGACGCAGGCTGTGACACAGGGCGAACTCACGCTGCGCCAAGAGTTCCAGACTGTCAGCGGGCAACTCGTTGCCGGCGACAAGGTCCTGCAGGTCAGCGGCGGCCGCCTGCGCGGCGATCGCCTGTCCTTCACCGCGGGTGGTGTCGACTACACCGGCCGCGTCAGGGGCGAGGTCATCGAGGGCGCCGGCAAGGGGAGCGGGGCGTGGACCGCGGCCCGCATCCGGAAGGCTTTGCCCCCGCCGCCGGAGACGCTGCAGAAGTCGTAGATTATTTTCCCGGCGGGTTTTGCCTCTGAACCCGCATCCAATCTCTTGATCTTCCGGGCAGTTTTGGTTTGACCCGCCTGACGCCCACGCGGTAAAATCGCACGCTTTTGTCCCCGAAAGCGGTCCTTGGAAGTTGCCATTGGAAGTCAATAAGCGCGGTCGGCTGGTAGCCGGAAACTGGAAAATGCACGGCAGCCGGGCGGCGAACGCCGGATTGCTCGATGCGCTCCTCGCGGCGGCCGGCGGTTTCGGCGCCATCGAATGCGCAGTCTGTGTTCCTTTCCCCTACCTGGACCAGGTTTCGGCCCGCGTGGCCGGCTCCGGGCTCCTGCTCGGCGCGCAGAACGTAAGCGAGTTCGCTTCGGGCGCTTTTACCGGCGAGGTTTCGGCGCCGATGCTGGCGGAGTTCAGTTGCCGTTTCGTGCTCGTCGGGCATTCGGAACGCCGCGCGATTTACGGCGAGACCGATGCGCAGGTAGCGGCCAAGTTCGCAGCGGCGCAAAAGGCCGGGCTCACGCCCATCCTCTGCGTCGGCGAATCGCTGTCGGAGCGCGAGTCGGCGCGGACAGAAGAGGTGGTGGCAAGGCAGCTGGATGCAGTGATCGGGTCGGCGGGCGCGCAATCGCTCGCCAGGGCAGTTGTGGCGTACGAGCCGGTCTGGGCAATAGGCACCGGCAAGACTGCCACGCCGCAACAGGCGCAGGACGTGCATCTTTTCCTGCGCAATCGCGTCGCCTCGCAGGACGCGGGCGTCGCAAAGGGGCTGCGAATTCTTTACGGCGGCAGCGTCAAGCCGGGCAATGCAGTGGAAATTTTTGCGATGGGCGATGTCGATGGCGGGTTGATCGGCGGCGCGTCGCTGGTAGCGGAGGACTTTGTCGCGATCTGCAAGGCCGCCGCTTCACAAAAGTAACGCAACGAGGTATCGATTGGAAACCTGGATCAACGTCTTACTCTCAGTTCACGTCATCGTGGCGCTCGCCGTGATCGGCCTCGTGCTCCTCCAGCACGGCAAGGGGGCGGACATGGGCTCGGGCTTCGGCGGCGGCTCCTCTGGCAGCCTCTTCGGCGCATCGGGATCGGCGAATTTCCTTTCGCGCGCGACCGCGGTGCTGGCGACTGTCTTCTTCCTTACGAGCCTCGGGCTCGCGTATCTCGCCACGCACAAGCCGAAGGCCGGCGGCGGCGTCATGGACGCGGTGAAGGCCGAGCAGCCGGCCGCAACGAAGAAAGCCGCGGAGCCGGGCAAGGATGCCGCGGTGAAGGATGCACCGAAGGAAGCGCCGAAAGATGCTGTCAAGGATGCAGGCACCGGCAAGGCGAAAGAAGTACCGAACTGAGCAACAAAACGCGCGGCGGAATCCTGTCGTCGCGGGTTTTTGAGGGATAATTGCGGCACCGCCCACGTGGTGAAATTGGTAGACACGCCAGCTTGAGGGGCTGGTGGCCTAAACAGCCGTAGCAGTTCGAGTCTGCTCGTGGGCACCATTCAAGAGCAGGGCCGGGGGAGAAACCGGCCCTGCGGCATCGACAACGCGAAAACGGGAATGCGTAAAAAAATTCCGGGGCAGTGCTGCAAGGCCCAAGCGAATGCTCGCTGAGTATTTTCCGGTGCTGCTTTTCATCATCGTCGCCGTCGTCGTCGGCGTCGTGCCCATGGTCCTGGGCAAGCTGCTCGGCCCCTCTCGGCCCGACGCGGAAAAACTCTCCCCGTACGAATGCGGCTTCGAGGCCTTCGAGGACGCGCGCATGAAATTCGACGTGCGCTACTACCTCGTCGCGATCCTCTTCATCCTCTTCGACCTCGAGATCGCCTTCCTCTTCCCGTGGGCCGTCGTGCTCAACGAGATAGGCCTGTTCGGGTTCCTGTCGATGATGGTGTTCCTCGCGATCCTCGTGGTCGGCTTCGTCTACGAGTGGATGAAAGGAGCCCTGGAATGGGAATAGAAGGCGTCCTGCACGAAGGCTTCGTCACCACCACGGCCGACAAGCTGATCAACTGGACGCGCACCGGGTCGCTCTGGCCGATGACGTTCGGCCTGGCCTGCTGCGCGGTCGAAATGATGCATGCCGGCGCCGCGCGCTACGACCTCGACCGCTTCGGCATCGTGTTCCGCCCGAGCCCGCGGCAATCGGACCTCATGATCGTCGCCGGCACGCTGTGCAACAAGATGGCGCCGGCGCTGCGCAAGGTCTACGACCAGATGGCCGAGCCGCGCTGGGTGCTGTCAATGGGCTCGTGCGCCAACGGCGGCGGCTACTACCACTACTCGTACTCGGTGGTGCGCGGCTGCGACCGCATCGTGCCGGTGGACGTCTATGTGCCCGGGTGCCCGCCGACGGCTGAAGCGCTGCTGTACGGCCTCGTGCAGTTGCAGAACAAGATCAAAAGAACCAACACCATCGCGCGCTGAGATGACCCCGAAACTCCAGCGCCTCCACGACGCGCTCCAGGTAACGATCGGCGCGCGCATGGCCTCGCTCACCGAGGCGCTGGGCGAGTTGACGCTCGAGGTCAAGGCGGCCGACTACATCGCCGTCTGCGAGCAATTGCGCGATGCGAAAGACCTGCGCTTCGAGCAGCTCGTCGACCTCTGCGGCATGGATTACTCGACCTATGGCGACCGTGCGCCAGAAGACGCCGCCGGCCGCCGCTATGCCGCGGTCTCGCATCTGCTCTCAGTCACGCACAACTGGCGCGTGCGCGTGCGGGTGTTCTGCCCGGAAGACGATTTCCCGATGATCGAATCGCTGATCGGCGTCTGGCCGGCGGCCAACTGGTATGAGCGCGAGGCTTTCGACCTCTTCGGCATCGTCTTCGACGGACACCCGGACCTGCGACGCATCCTCACGGATTACGGCTTCATCGGGCACCCGTTTCGCAAGGACTTCCCGCTCTCGGGCTACGTCGAGATGCGTTACGACCCGGAACAGAAGCGCGTGATCTACCAGCCGGTCAGCATCGAGCCGCGCGAGATCATCCCGCGCATCGTGCGCGAAGAGCACTACGCGGAAGGCGAATAGGGCGAATGGCCGAGATCCGCAACTACACGCTCAACTTCGGCCCGCAGCACCCGGCCGCGCACGGCGTGCTGCGCCTCGTGCTCGAGCTCGACGGCGAGGTGATCCAGAGAGCCGACCCGCACATTGGTCTCCTCCACCGCGCGACCGAAAAGCTCGCCGAGCACAAGACGTTCATCCAGTCGGTCCCGTACATGGATCGCCTCGACTACGTCTCGATGATGTGCAACGAGCACGCTTACGTGATGGCGATCGAGAAGCTCGCCGGCATCGAGGTGCCGATCCGCTCGCAGTACATCCGCGTGCTGTTCGACGAAATCACGCGCATCCTCAACCACCTGCTCTGGCTCGGCGCGCACGGCCTGGACATCGGCGCGATGACGGTCTTCCTGTATTGCTTTCGCGAGCGCGAAGACCTCATGGACTGCTACGAGGCGGTCTCCGGCGCACGCATGCACGCGGCGTATTACCGCCCGGGCGGCGTCTACCGCGACCTGCCGGAAACGATGCCGCAGTACACGGCGATGAAAGCGCACAACGACAAGCAGATCCGCTCGATGAACGAGAACCGCGGCGGTTCGCTGCTCGATTTCATCGAGGATTTCGCCAAGCGTTTCCCGGCCTGCATCGACGACTACGAAACCCTGCTGACCGAAAACCGCATCTGGAAGCAGCGCACGGTCGGCGTCGGCGTCGTAACGCCTGAGCGCGCCAAGGCGCTCGGCTTCACCGGCGCGATGCTGCGCGGCTCGGGCGTCGAATGGGACCTGCGCAAGAAGCAGCCCTACGAGGTCTACGACAAGCTCGATTTCGACATTCCAGTCGGCGTGAACGGCGACTGCTACGACCGCTATCTGGTGCGCATCGAGGAATTGCGCCAGTCGAACCGCATCGTCCGGCAGTGCATCGACTGGCTGCGCGCGAACCCGGGCCCGGTGATCGTCGACAACCACAAGATCGCGCCGCCGCCGCGCGTCGGCATGAAGCAGAACATGAAGAGCTGATCCACCACTTCAAGCTCTTTACGGAAGGCATGCACGTCCCGGCGGGTGAGGCCTATGCGGCCGTCGAGCACCCAAAGGGCGAATTCGGCATCTACCTCGTGTCGGACGGGGCCAACAAGCCGTACCGCCTCAAGATCCGCGCGCCGGGCTTCCCGCACCTCGCGGCGCTCGACGAAATGGCGCGCGGCCACATGATCGCGGACGCAGTGGCGATCATAGGCACGCAGGACATCGTCTTCGGGGAGATCGATCGATGAACAATCAGGGACAGACCACGTTTTCCCTGACCAGTTTGACTCCGTGGTGCGCCCGCGCCGGAAAACGTGGTCTGTCCCCGATTTGGGTGCGCTGATGCTGTCCTCAGAATCCCTCAAGAAGATCGACCGCGAGGTCGCCAAGTACCCGCCGGAGCAGAAGCAGTCGGCCGTGATGGCGTCGCTCGTCGTCGCGCAGGACGAAAGAGGCTGGCTGGCGACCGAGACCATGGATTTCGTCGCGCAGTACCTCGGCATGCCGCCGGTGGCGGTGTACGAGGTCGCGACGTTCTACAACATGTACAACCTCGCGCCGACCGGCAAGTTCAAGCTCACGATCTGCACCTGCCTGCCGTGCGGGCTGCAGGGCTCGCTCGCGGCGGCCGACCACCTCAAGCAGAAGCTCGGCATCGATTTCAACGAGACGTCGGCCGACGGCCGGTTCACGCTCAAGGAAGGCGAGTGCATGGGCGCCTGCGCGATGGCGCCGGTGGTGCTGGTCAACAACAAGCGCATGTGCGACTACATGTCGAACGACAAGCTCGACAAGCTCGTGGACGAGCTGAGGAAGGCCTGATGCTGAACTACGGACCCGACGCGATCCTCATGGCCGGCATCGACGGCAACAACTGGCGCCTTGCCGATTACGAGAAGCGCGACGGCTATGCGGCGCTCAAGAAGATCGTTTCCTCAGGCATGAAGCCGGAGGAGGTGATCGCCGAGATCAAGAAATCCGGCCTGCGCGGCCGTGGCGGCGCCGGATTCCCGACCGGCCTCAAGTGGAGCTTCATGCCGCGCGGCTTCCCGGGCGCCAAGTACCTCGTGTGCAACTCGGACGAAGGCGAGCCCGGCACCTGCAAGGACCGGGACCTCCTGCGCTACAACCCGCATTCGACCATCGAAGGCATGATCATCGGCGCCTACGCGATGGGCACCACCGCCGGCTACAACTACATCCACGGCGAGATCTGGGAAGTCTACGAGCGCTTCGAAGAGGCGCTGGCCGAGGCGCGCGCCGCCGGCTATCTCGGCAAGAACCTCCTCGGCTCGGAGTTCAGCTTCGAGTTGTTCGCGACGCCCGGCTACGGCGCCTACATCTGCGGCGAGGAAACCGCGCTGCTCGAGTCGCTCGAGGGCAAGAAAGGCCAGCCGCGCTTCAAGCCGCCTTTCCCCGCGAGCTTCGGCCTTTACGGCAAGCCCACCACGATCAACAACACCGAGACGTTCGCCGCGGTGCCCTGGATCATGCGCAACGGCGGCGATCCTTTCCTCGCGCTCGGCAAGCCGAACAACGGCGGCACCAAGCTCTTCTCGGTGACGGGGCACGTCAACAAGCCCGGCAACTACGAGGTCAAGCTCGGGACGCCCTTCGCCAAGCTGCTCGAGATGGCCGGCGGCATGCGCAACGGCCACAAGCTCAAGGCGGTGATTCCCGGCGGCTCGTCGATGCCGGTGCTGCCGGCCGACGTGATGATGGCCACCGACATGGACTACGACTCCATAGCCAAGGCCGGCTCGATGCTCGGCTCCGGCGCGGTCATCGTTATGGATGAGACCACCTGCATGGTGCGGGCGCTGGAGAGGCTCTCGTATTTCTATTTCGAGGAATCGTGCGGGCAGTGCACGCCGTGCCGAGAAGGCACCGGCTGGCTATACCGCGTGGTCAACCGGATCGAGAACGGCGCGGGCCGCCCGGAAGACCTGGATCTGCTCAACAACGTCTCGGACAACATTGCCGGCCGCACGATCTGCGCGCTGGGCGATGCGGCGGCGCTGCCGGTCAAGAGCTTCCTCAAGCACTTCCGCAGCGAGTTCGAATACCACATCCAGAACAAGCAATGCCTCGTCGGCGGCCCGCAATCCGAGCCGAAGTGGGGCAGGTCCGGTGCCCACACGCCCCAAATCGCCAAGGCGGCATAGGAAACCATGCTCAAAGTCGAAGTTGACGGCAAGGAAGTGGAAGTCCAGCACGGCGCCACCGTGATGGAAGCGGCCAACAAGCTCGGCATTTACGTGCCGCACTTCTGCTATCACAAAAAGCTTTCGATCGCGGCCAACTGCCGCATGTGCCTGGTCGAGGTCGAGAAGGCGCCAAAGCCGCTGCCGGCCTGCGCCACGCCCTGCACCGACGGCATGAAGATCAAGACCCATTCGCCCGGCGCGCAAAAGGCGCAGAACGGCGTGATGGAGTTCCTGCTGATCAACCACCCGCTCGACTGCCCGATCTGCGACCAGGGCGGCGAATGCCAGCTGCAGGACTTGGCGGTCGGCTACGGCAAGAGCAACTCGCGCTACCAGGAAGAAAAGCGCGTCGTGCTGCAGAAGGAAATCGGCCCGCTGGTCGCGGCATACGAGATGAGCCGCTGCATCCAGTGCACGCGCTGCGTGCGCTTCGGGCAGGAGATCGCCGGCAACATGGAGCTCGGCATGATCGGCCGCGGCGAGCACTCCGAGATCGTCGCGTTCGTCGGCCGCACCGTGGATTCGGAGCTCTCCGGCAACATGATCGACCTGTGCCCGGTCGGCGCGCTCACCTCCAAGCCGTTCCGCTATTCGGCCCGCACCTGGGAGCTCGCCCGCCGCAAGAGCATCTCGCCGCACGACGGCCTGGGCTCCAACCTCGTCGTGCAGGTCAAGCAGAACAAGGTCATGCGCGTGCTGCCGCTCGAGAATGAGGACATCAACGAGTGCTGGCTCTCGGACAAGGATCGTTTCTCGTACGAAGGCCTCAATACGCCGGACCGCTTGACGGCGCCGATGATCAAGCGCGACGGCCTCTGGCAGAACACCGACTGGCAGACCGCGCTGGAGACGGTCGCCGCCGGGCTCAAGGCGGCGGGCAAGGACGCCGGCGCGCTGGTCTCGCCGCACTCGACGCTCGAGGAAATGCACCTTGCGCAGAAGCTGGTGAGGGCGCTGGGCAGCGAGAAGATCGACTTCCGCCTGCGCCAATCCGATTTCTCTGCCGACGGAAAGCTCGAAGGCGCGCCGTGGCTTGGAATGCAGGTCAACCAGCTCGCCGCGCTCGACCGCGTGCTGATCGTCGGCTCGTTCCTCACCAAGGACCACCCGCTGATCGCCAACCGGCTGCGCCAGGCGGCCAAGCGCGGGCTCAAGATCAACCTGCTGCACTCTACCGATGACGACCTGCTGATGCGGGTGGCCAACAAGGCCATTGTGCCGCCGGCCGACCTGCCCGCAGCGCTGGCCAAGGTTATGGACGGGCCGATCGGCGAGAGCCTCAAGTCCGGCAAGAATGTCGCGATCCTGCTCGGCAACTTCGCCCAGCAGCATCCGCAGGCAGCCCAGTTGCACGCAACCGCGCAGGCCATTGCGGCGCAGGTGGGCGGCAAGGTCGGTTTCCTCGGCGAAGCGGCCAACAGCGTAGGCGGTTACATCGCCAGGGCCAACGGCAAGGTCAATGCGGCCGCGATGTTCGCCGCGCCGCCTAAGGCGGTCATGGTCCTCAATGCCGAGGTCGACCTCGATTGCGCCGACGGGCGCCTAGCTCGCGGAGCCCTGGACAAGGCCGGGTTCGTCGTTGCACTCTCGCCGTACCTCCACGCCGCGGTCAATTACGCGGACGTGATCCTGCCGATCTCGCCGTTTACCGAAACGCCCGGCACTTTCATCAGCACCGAGGGCCGGGTGCAGACTTTCAATGCGACGGTCAAGCCGCTGGGCGAATCGCGCCCGGCATGGAAAGTCCTGCGCGTGCTCGGCAGCCTGCTGGGGCTCGATGGCTTCGGCTTCGAGAACGCCGAGGAAGTCCGCAACGAATGCCTGCAGGGCAGGGACGTGGCGTCGTTGCTTTCCAACAAGACGGGCGTGACCGCGCAGGCAAACAACGCACCCGCCGCCGGATTGCAGCGCATCGCGGACGTGCCGATCTATTTCACAGATTCGCTGGTACGCCGCTCGGAGCCGCTGCAGAAGACCGCCGATGCGAAGCCGCCGCGCGCGCGCATGAATTCGAAAACGCTGGCCGGCCTTGGCCTCGCCGACGGCGACCTCGTGCGGGTACGCCAGGGCAATGGCCTGGCAGAGCTGCCGGCCACGCTGGATGGGCGGGTGCCAGACCAATGCGTGCGCATCGCCGCCGGCCATGAATCGACCGCGGGCCTCGGCCCGATGTTCGGCACGCTCAGCGTCGAGAAGATTTCGGTAAAGGCGGCCGCCTGATGCTCGACAGGCTCCTCACCCTTTCCGAGACGCGTCTCGGCCCCCTTTGGGGCCCTGCGGTCTTCGAGCTGGTGACGTCGCTGTTCTTCATTGTCTGCATCGTGGTGCCGCTGATGCTCGGCGTGGCTTACCTAACACTGTGGGAAAGAAAGCTCATCGGCTGGATGCAGATCCGCATCGGCCCGAACCGCGTCGGCCCGCTGGGCCTGTTCCAGCCGATCGCCGACGGCGTGAAGCTGCTCATGAAGGAAATCATCTCGCCGACCCAGGCGAACACGCAGCTTTTTTTCCTCGCGCCGATCATGGCGTTGATGCCGGCGCTGGCGGCCTGGGCGGTGGTGCCTTTCGCGCCGGAGCTCGTGCTTGCGGACATCAATGCCGGGCTGCTGTACGTGATGGCCCTCACCTCGCTTGGCGTCTATGGCGTGATCATCGCCGGCTGGGCCTCGAACTCGAAGTACGCTTTCCTCGGCGCGATGCGTTCGGCCGCGCAGATGGTGTCCTACGAAATCGCAATGGGCTTTGCGCTCGTCGTGGTGCTCATGGTGTCCGGCAGCCTGAACCTCTCGGACATCGTGAACCAGCAGGGCAGGGGCATCTTCGCTTCGCGCGGCCTCAACATCCTCTCCTGGAACTGGCTGCCGCTCCTGCCGATCTGCGTCGTCTACTTCGTTGCCGGCGTGGCTGAGACCAACCGCGCGCCGTTCGACGTGGTCGAGGGCGAGTCCGAGATCGTCGCCGGCCACATGGTCGAGTACTCGGGCATGGCGTTCGCGCTGTTCTTCCTCGCCGAGTACGCCAACATGTGGCTGATCTCGGCGCTCGCCGTAATCATGTTCTTCGGCGGCTGGCAGTCGCCGGTCGACAGCATCGTGTTCAACTGGATCCCGCCGATCGGCTGGCTGGCGATCAAGATGTTTTTCGTCGTGTCGCTGTTCGTCTGGTTCAGGGCCACCTTCCCGCGCTACCGCTACGACCAGATCATGCGGCTGGGCTGGAAGATCTTCATCCCGGTCACGCTTGTCTGGCTGGTGGTGATCGGCGCATGGATGCAGACCCCCTGGTCCTTATGGAAATGAATTGCGAAATAAGGAGCGGCCATGCAACGCATGATTGAGTTTTTCCGCTCGTTCCTGCTGCTCGAGCTGCTGCGCGGCATGGCGCTGACCGGCCGGCACCTCTTCGCGCGCAAGATCACCGTGCAGTTCCCCGAGGAGAAAACGCCCGCGAGCCCGCGCTTCCGCGGCCTGCACGCGTTGCGCCGCTACCCCAACGGCGAAGAGCGCTGCATCGCCTGCAAGCTCTGCGAGGCGGTCTGCCCGGCGCTGGCGATCCACATCGAGTCGGAGCAGAGGGAAGACGGCACCCGCCGCACCACGCGCTACGACATCGACCTCACCAAGTGCATCTTTTGCGGTTTCTGCGAGGAAGCCTGCCCGGTCGACGCGATCGTCGAGACGCGCATCCTCGAATACCACGGCGAGAAGCGCGGCGACCTGTATTACACCAAGCCGATGCTGCTCGCGGTCGGCGACAAGTACGAGGCGCAGATCGCGAAGGACCGCGAGGCCGATTCGGGGTTCCGCTAGAAGATGCTCTTCGAAACGATCACCTTCTATTTCTTCGCCGCGATCCTCATCGTGGCGGCAGTGTCCGTGGTGACGGCCCGCAATCCTGTCCATGCCGCGCTGTTCCTGGTGCTGGCGTTCTTCACCGCCTCGGCGATCTGGATGCTGCTGCGCGCCGAGTTCCTCGCGATCACGCTGGTGCTGGTCTACGTCGGCGCGGTGATGGTCCTGTTCCTCTTCGTTGTGATGATGCTCGACATCAACCTCGATCGGCTTCGCGAGGGCTTCTGGAGCTACCTGCCGCTGGGCGCCACGGTCGGCATCCTCATGGTGGCCGAGATGGCGCTGGTGCTCGGCGGGCGCTACTTCGATTTCCTGCTGCCCAAGCCCCGCGACTACGGCATCACGTACAGCAACACCAAGGAGCTCGGCCGGCTGCTCTACACGGACTACATGTACCCGTTCGAGATCGCCGCCGTGATCCTGCTGGTGGCGATCATCGCAGCCATCGCGCTGACCCTGCGCCGTCGCAAGGACACCAAGGGCCAGAACCCGTCCGAGCAGGTGCGCGTGAAGCGGGCCGACCGGGTGCGCATGGTCTCGATGCCGTCGGAGAAAGACGAGTGACGCTCACCCTCTCTCATTTCCTCGTGCTCGGGGCGTTGCTCTTCGCGATCAGCGTGGTGGGCATCTTCCTCAACCGCAAGAACGTGATCATCCTGCTCATGGCCATCGAGCTCATGCTGCTGGCGGTCAACCTCAACTTCATCGCCTTCTCGCACTACATGGGCGATGCGGCCGGGCAGGTGTTCGTGTTCTTCATCCTCACGGTCGCGGCGGCCGAGTCGGCCATCGGCCTGGCCATCCTGGTGGTGCTGTTCCGCAACCTCAACACCATCAACGTCGACGACCTCGACTCGCTCAAGGGCTGATGCGGGAAATGAAGGCGATCTACCTCATCATCCCGTTCGCGCCGCTGGTCGGGGCGATCATTGCAGGGCTCTTCGGCCGCGCCATCGGCCGCGCCGGGGCGCACTCGGTCACGATCCTCTCGGTGCTGATCTCGCTCGTCTGCTCGGTCGTGGTCTTCCAGGACGTCATGGCCGGCAACGTTTTCAACGGCAGCGTCTATACCTGGATCACCATGGGCGAGACGCGGCTCGAGATAGGCTTTCTCATCGACCGGCTCACCGCGATCATGATGATCGTGGTGACCTTCGTGTCGCTCATGGTGCACATCTACACCATCGGCTACATGGCCGAGGATCCCGGCTACCAGCGGTTCTTCTCCTACATCTCGCTCTTCACCTTCTCGATGCTGATGCTGGTGATGGCGAATAATTTCCTCCAGCTCTTCTTCGGCTGGGAGGCGGTGGGCCTGGTGTCGTACCTGCTGATCGGCTTCTGGTACACGCGCCCGACGGCGATCTACGCCAACATGAAGGCGTTCCTCGTCAACCGGGTCGGCGACTTCGGCTTCCTGCTCGGCATCGGCCTGGTCCTCGCCCATTTCGGCACGCTCGATTACAGCGCGGTGTTCTCGCAGGCCCCGGGAATTGCGTCCAAGACGATCGAGGTCTTCCCGGGCTCGCCGTGGCTGCTGATGTCGGTGACCTGCATCTGCCTGTTCGTCGGCGCGATGGGCAAAAGCGCACAGTTCCCGCTGCATGTCTGGCTGCCGGATTCGATGGAAGGCCCGACCCCGATCTCGGCGCTGATCCATGCGGCCACGATGGTCACCGCCGGCATCTTCATGGTGGCGCGCATGTCGCCGCTCTTCGAGCTCTCGCAGACCGCGCTCTCGGTCGTGCTCATCATCGGCGCGATCACGGCGCTGTCCATGGCGATGGTCGCGATCACCCAGTTCGACATCAAGCGCGTGGTCGCCTACTCGACGCTCTCGCAGCTGGGCTACATGACGATGGCGCTCGGCGCCTCCGCGTATTCGGTCGGCATCTTCCACCTCATGACGCATGCGTTCTTCAAGGCGGTGCTCTTCCTCGGCGCGGGCTCGGTGATCATCGCCATGCACCACGAGCAGGACATGCGCCGCATGGGTGGGCTCAAGAAGTACATGCCGATCACCTACTGGACGGTGCTGATCGGCGCGCTTGCAAACGCCGGCTTCCCGCCTTTCGCCGGCTTCTTCTCCAAGGACACGATCATCGAGGCGCTGCATGCCTCGCAAACGCCTGGGGCGACCTTTGCGTACCTCGCGGCGCTGGCGGGCGTGTTCTTCGGCGGCCTGTATTCGCTGCGGCTGGTGTTCATGACCTTCCACGGCACGCCGCGCATGGACGAGCACACCAGGGAGCACCTGCACGAAACGCCGTGGGTGGTGACCCTGCCGCTGGTGCTGCTGGCGATTCCCTCGGTAGTCGCCGGCTGGACGATAGGCACCGTGGTCTACGGCGATTACTTCGGCTCGTCGATCCTGGTCCTGCCGGAGCACGGCGCCGTGGCCGAGCTCAGGGAGCACTTCCACGGCGTCTGGTCGATGATGCTGCACGGGCTCACCGCGCTGCCGTTCTGGCTGGCGCTCGCCGGCGCAGTCACGGCCTGGTACCTGTACATCGCCCGCCCGGACCTGCCGAAAGTCGTGGCCGGGAAGTTCGGCATCCTGTACGCCATCGTGGAGCGCAAGTACGGCTTCGATGAGCTCTATTCCTGGCTGCTCGCCGGCGGGGCGAGGGTGGCCGGCACCGGCCTCTGGAAGTACGGCGACATGCGCATCATCGACGGCCTTGCGGTCAACGGCTCGGCGCGCCTCGTCGGCTGGTTCTCGGGCGTGGTGCGCCTGTTCCAGACCGGCCTCGTATACCAATACGCATTCACGATGATCATCGGCGTGTTCGTGCTGCTGACGATCTGGTTTGCACGACCTTAGCCAGCCCTGGTAAAAAAAGCGCTCTCCTAAAAAACAAGAATGCAAACCTCGTCCCACCTGCTCAGCCTCGCGATCTGGGTGCCCATCGTGGCCGGCGTGCTGGTGCTCGCCACCGGCAACGACCGCAACGCGCCGCTGGCGCGCACCATCGCTTTCGTCGGGGCGCTGTTCGGGTTCCTGGTGACGATCCCGCTCTATTCCGGGTTCGACACCAAGCTCGCGACGATGCAGTTCGTCGAGCTCACCCCCTGGATCGCGCAGTTCAACGTCAACTACCACCTCGGCGTGGACGGCATCTCGATGCTGTTCATCCTGCTCAACAGCTTCATCACCGTGCTGGTGGTGATCGCGGGCTGGACGGTGATCGAGAACCGCGTGGCGCAGTACTTCGCCTCGTTCCTCTTCCTCTCGGGGATCATGAACGGCGTGTTCGCCGCGCTCGACGGCGTGCTGTTCTACGTGTTTTTCGAGGCCACCCTGATCCCGATGTTCATCATCGTCGGCGTCTGGGGCGGGCCGAACCGGGTCTACGCCGCGCTCAAGTTCTTCCTCTACACGCTGCTCGGCTCGCTCCTGATGCTGGTCGCGCTGCTGTACCTCTACTCCAAGTCCGGCGGCAGCTTCTCGATCCTCGACTGGCACAAGCTGCCGCTGCCGCTGCATGCGCAAAAGCTGCTCTTCTTCGCTTTCCTCTTCGCGTTCGCGGTCAAGGTGCCGATGTGGCCGGTGCACACCTGGCTGCCGGACGCGCACGTCGAGGCGCCCACCGGCGGGTCGGTGGTGCTTGCGGCCATCATGCTCAAGCTCGGCGCCTACGGCTTCATCCGCTTCTCGCTGCCGATCCTGCCGGACGCCAGCCGGAACCTCGCCTGGCTGATGATCGCGCTGTCCCTCATTGCGGTGGTCTACATCGGCCTCGTCGCGCTGGTGCAGACCGACATGAAGAAGCTGATCGCCTATTCGTCGATCTCGCACATGGGCTTCGTCACGCTGGGCTTCTTCATCTTCAACGCCTACGGGGTCGAGGGCGCGCTGATCCAGATGATCTCGCACGGCTTCATCTCGGCGGCCATGTTCCTATGCGTCGGCGTCATGTACGACCGCATGCACAGCCGCCAGATCGCCGATTACGGCGGGGTGGTCAACACGATGCCCAGGTTCGCCTCGTTCTTCATGCTCTTCGCGATGGCCAACTGCGGCCTGCCGGCCACCAGCGGCTTCGTCGGCGAATTCATGGTCATCATGGGGGCGATGAAGGCGAATTTCTGGGTTGCCTTCCTGGCCGCAACCACGCTGGTGTTCGGCGCGGCGTACACGCTGTGGATGTACAAGCGCGTGATCTTCGGGGCCGTGGCCAATGAGCGCGTCGCCGCGCTCAAGGACTTGAACGGTCGCGAATTCGCGGTGCTCTCGGCGCTGGCGGTCGCGGTGCTCTTCATGGGCATCTACCCGCTGCCTTTCACCGAAGTCATGCACGCCTCGGTCAACGACCTGCTGCGCCACGTCGCGCTGCCCAAGCTATGAAGACCGCGGTCATCCCCTTCCCGATGCCGGATTTCCTGCCGGCGCTGCCCGAGATCTTCCTGCTCGTCATGGCCTGCGTGGTCATGATCATCGACTTGTTCGTGAAGAGCGAAAGGCGCACCGCGAGCTACCTGCTCACCCAGCTCACGCTGGTGGGCTGCGCCAGCCTCACGCTTATGGTGATGATCGGCACGCAGAGCATGCCGCTCTATACGTTCAGCGGCCTGTTCGTCGCCGACGCCATGTCGCACCTGCTCAAGCTCGCCGCGTACATCGCCACTTCGGCGGCGCTCGTCTACTCGCGCCAGTACCTGCTCGACAGGGATCTCTTCAAGGGAGAGTTCCTCACGCTGCTGCTCTTCTCGCTGCTTGGCGGCATGATCCTCATGTCGGCCAACAGCTTCCTCACGGTGTACATGGGCCTGGAGCTGTTGTCGCTGTGCCTCTACGCCATGGTGGCCCTCAACCGCGACTCGGCGGCCTCGACCGAGGCGGCAATGAAGTACTTCGTGCTCGGAGCGCTTGCCTCCGGCCTGCTGCTGTACGGCATGTCGATGATCTACGGCGCCACGGGCACCCTCACCATCACAGAGGTCGCCAAGGCGATCGGCAGCGGGACGCCGGACAAGACCATCCTCGTCTTCGGGCTGGTGTTCACGGTCTGCGGCCTCGCATTCAAGCTCGGCGTCGCGCCGTTCCACATGTGGATCCCCGACGTCTATCACGGCGCGCCGACGGCGGTCACGTTGATCATCGGCACCGCGCCCAAGCTTTCGGCGTTCGTCATGGCGATGCGCCTGCTGGTCAACGGCATGCTCGACCTGGCCGTCGACTGGCAGCAGATGCTCGCGATCATGGCCGTGCTTTCGATGGCCATCGGCAACATCACGGCTATAGCGCAGACCAACCTCAAGCGCATGCTCGCCTACTCGACGATCTCGCACATGGGCTTCCTGCTGCTCGGGCTGCTCTCGGGCGTGGTCGGCGGCAACTGGCGCAACGCGCCGGACGCCTACAGCGCCTCGATGTTCTATGTAGTGGTCTACGTGCTCATGAGCCTGGGAGCGTTCGGCATGCTCCTGTTCCTTTCGCGCGCGGGTTTCGAGTGCGAAAAGCTGGAGGACCTCAAGGGACTCAACCGGCGCACGCCGTGGTACGCGTTCATCATGCTGATCCTGATGTTCTCGCTGGCCGGCCTGCCGCCCACGGCGGGGTTCTTCGCGAAGTACGCGGTGCTCTCGGCCACGGTCGCGGCGCACCAGGTCTGGCTTGCGGTGGTCGCGGTGCTGTTCTCGCTGATCGGCGCCTTCTTCTACCTGCGCATCGTCAAGCTCATGTATTTCGACGAGCCCGACGAGACAGCCAAGATGGCCGTGGTCGAGGGGCCGGCCGAGATGCGCGCTCTGCTCACCATCAACGGGCTTGCGCTGCTCGTGCTCGGCATCCTGCCGCAGCCGCTCTTCGCGCTCTGCATGCACGCGATCAAGTCGCTTTAGCCGGCAGCGCGGACTACGGGCGGCGGGCGGCGGACGGGCATGGCCAAGCAGGACAAGGCGGGACAAGACCTTACTGAGCATTTCCTTCACGGCGAGAGCCTTTTTTCCGGGCGGTTGCTCGACGTGCGCCGCGACACCGTGCGCATGCCCGACGGTGCGGAGGCGACGCGCGAGTACATCCGACACCCGGGCGCGGTGGCGATCCTGGCCTTCACCGCGGACAACCGCGTGGTGCTCGAGCGCCAGCACCGCTACCCGCTGCGGCGGGATTTCATCGAGATCCCGGCCGGCAAGATCGAAAGGGGCGAAACAGACCTGCTCGGGACCGCGAAGCGCGAGCTGCTCGAGGAGACCGGCTACGTCGCCGCCGACTGGCAGCGCATCACCACGATCCACAACGCGATCGGCTACTCGGACGAGGCGATTGAGCTCTTCGTGGCCCGCGGCCTCACCCAGCAGAAGCAGGCGCTGGACGAGGAGGAATTCCTCGAGGTGATCGAGCTGCCTTTCGCCGAGGCGGTCGCCATGGTCCGCGACGGGCGCATCACCGACGTGAAGACCATCGTCGCGCTGCTGTGGATCTAAAGGACTTAAAGGGGCCAGGCTCAAACCTGACAACATGAAACTACGTCAGGTTTGAGCCTGGCCCCTTTAGATCTGAGCCTGGCCCCTTTAAATTGCCTGCTCGAGCGTAGGTGCGGAGTCCGAGAGCGTCACGCGCCGCATGTCGCGGCGGTACGCCTGGTCGTCGTAGGGGCGGCCGCGGTGCATCGTGCAGCGGTTGTCCCACACGACGAGGTCGAGCACGGTCCAGCGGTGCTGGAAGACGAATTCGCGCTGTGTCGCGTGCTCGGTGAGGTCGCGCAGCAGCGCCATCGCC
>JANMDK010000393.1:0-26160 GCA_031376265.1 Pseudomonadota bacterium | reverse complement strand
TCGCTTTTCGGCGAAGGCGCGCACCGCTTCCCTGTGGTCTTCGGTCTGGAAAGTCGCCATCTCCAGCGCGAATGAGGCGTCCATGATCAGGTTTACCTTGTCCTTGATCGCCTTGTTGACCGAGAGCTTGGTCCAGCGGATCGCCCAGGTCGGCCCGTCCGCCAGTTCCTGCGCCAGTTCCCTCGCCTTGTCCAGCACCTCAGCCTGCGGCAGCGCATAGTTGACGAGACCCACGCGCTCGGCGTCGCGGCCCTTGATGAGGTTGCCGCGCATCAGGAATTCCTTGGCGCGATTGGGCCCCACCAGCATCGGCCAGATCACCGCGCCGCCGTCGCCCGCGACCAGGCCGATCTTCACGTGCGGATCGGCGATGCGCGCGTCCTCGGCGCAGACCGTGATGTCGCAAAAGAGCGCCACCGTGGCGGCGAGGCCGATGCAGTCGCCGTTGATCGCGCAGACGATCGGCAGCTCGCAGTCGAGGATGTTCTGCACGATCTTGCGCGCGCTGCGCGGCTCGATCATCTCGCCTTCGGCGAACACGTCGCCCCCCGGGCGCTCGGTCATGCCCTTGACGTTGCCGCCGACGCTGAAGTACTTGCCGGACCCAGTGAGCAGGATGGCGCAGATGTCGCGATCCTCGGCGAGGTCGCGCCACACGTCCTGCAGCTCGTGGTGGAACTGGCGGTCGATCTGGTTGCGCGTCTCGGCGCGGTTCAGCGTAACGATCGCAAGCTTTCCGCACTTCTCGATCTTCAGGCACTCGTACCTGGCGTAGTCGCTCATTCGCAGTCGCTCATTTCGTCCCCGGCTTGACAGTGGTGGAGGTGCGCCGACTATAATTGGTTGAACCATTGAAATCAAGCACCGCCAATCCTCCGGAGCGCACCCCAATGCCCTACTTCAACGAAACCCAGCTCGCCATGCGCGAGGGCATCCGCCGCATGGTCGACAAGGAGATCCGCCCGATCGCCGCCGCCATCGACGCCGAGGACAAGATTCCCGAGCGCATCTTCCACCTCTTCGGCGACATGGGCCTCATGCAGCTCTGGGTGCCCGAAGAGTATGGCGGCCCGGGCGGAGACCTCACCTCGGTGTGCATGGCGCGGGAGGAGATCTCGCGCGTGTCCGAGGCCTGCGCCCTGATCGCGGGCATGAATTCCATCGGCGTGATCCTGCCGCTGCTGCATTTCGGCACCGAGGAGCAGAAAAAGCGCTGGTTGCCGATGGTCGCCAAGGGCCGCACCTGGACCGCGGTGGCGATGACCGAGCCGGAATCCGGGTCCGACGTCGCCTCGATGAAAACGCACGCTAAAAAGGACGGCGCCAGCTGGGTCCTCAACGGGCAGAAGTGCTACATCACCTGGGGCAACATGGCGCACTGGATCCTGGTCTTCGCCCGCACCAGCGGCGAGAAGGGGTTCAACGGCATCAGCTGCTTCCTCATGGACACCAGGAGCCCGGGTTTCCGCATCGGCAAGAACGAGAAGAAAATGGGCCTCAACGGCGTGCCCAACGTGCAGATCTTCTTCGACAACGTGCGCATCCCGGAAGAGAACATGATCTGCGAGGAAGGGCGTGGCTTCACCACCTGCATGCGCATCCTCGACATGAACCGCCCGACCATCGGCGCGGCCTCGGTCGGCGTGGCGCAGGGGTCGCTCGACCTCGCCCTGCAATACGCCAAGGACCGCAAGCAATTCGGCCGTGCGATCGGCCAGTTCCAGGGGCTGCAGTGGATGCTCGCCGACATGGCGATGCAGATCGAAGCCTCCCGCGCGCTGGTCTACGAGTGCGCGCGCATGGTGGACGCGGGCGATTTCTCGCGTCTGTCGGAAATGGCGTCGATGGCCAAGTGCCAGGCGAGCGACATGGCGATGAAAGTAACGACCGACGCGGTGCAGATCTTCGGCGGCGCCGGCTACATGCGCGACGTCGGCGTCGAGCGCTACATGCGCGACGCCAAGATCAACCAGATCTTCGAGGGCACCAACCAGATCCAGCGCGTGATCATTTCCCGCCACCTGCTGGACCTCCACTGATGGCGGCCAGCTCAGCATGACCCTACGCGCCTTCCGGCCGGTCGCCACGCGGCGCGCGTTCGAGGAGATCACCGCGCAGATCCGCGACCAGCTCGCGCGCCAGTCGCTCAAGACCGGCGACCGCCTGCCGCCGGAGCGCGATCTTGCCGACCAGTTCGGGGTCAGCCGCAACACCTTGCGGGAAGCCCTGCGCTCGCTGGAAAACTCCGGCCTGCTGGAACTCAAGAAAGGCGCCACGGGCGGCGCCTTCATCCGCGAAGGCGGCGGCGATGCGGTGGTGGCCGGCCTGTCGGATCTTTACCGGCTGGGCAACATCCAGCCGGAACACCTCACCGAGGCGCGCATCCTCATCGGCACCGAAGTCGCCCGCCTCGCGTGCGCAAGGCGCACCGCGGCCGACCTCAAGGCGCTGGAAGCCAACGTCGCCGAAGCCGAGGCGGCGTCCAAGGCCGGCGACCTCGGCCGCCGTGCCGAGATCCACTACGAATTCCATTCGCTGCTGGCGCGCGCGGCGAAGAACCCGGTGCTGATCATCCTGACCGATGCGCTTATGGAAATGACTCGCCATTTCGTCGAGGCGGTCGGCTACCAGCCGAACCCGTATGTGATGCC
This sequence comes from Pseudomonadota bacterium, assembly GCA_031376265.1. Classification (GTDB taxonomy): domain Bacteria; phylum Pseudomonadota; class Gammaproteobacteria; order Burkholderiales; family SG8-39; genus SZAS-79. The sequence goes on along the minus strand of JANMDK010000393.1, from coordinate 23,509 downwards.
TTCGCGCAAGCGCCTGCTCAAGGCATTGCGCGCGAAGGACGCTGAGGCTGCCGCAGCCGAGATGGCCACCATGCTCAAGCGCCTGCAGAAATTCCACCTTGCACTCTATGAATCCGTCTCCAAAGGAAAGCGCAAATGAGCGGGCCGCTGGAAGGGATTCGCGTCCTCGATTTCACCGCGGTGATCGCGGGGCCCTATTGCACGCGGCTCCTGGCCGACCTTGGCGCCGAAGTCGTCAAGGTCGAATCGCCCGACGGCGACCACATGCGCGGCCGCGAGCCGTTGCGGCAAGCGCCCGACGGCACCGCCCACAGCGCTTATTTCGGCGGGCTCAACTCGGGTAAGCAAAGCGTCGTGCTCGACCTCAAAAAACCGGGAGACAAGCAGCTGGCCGTCGATCTCGCGGCCAAGGCGGACGTGGTGGTGGAAAACTTCCGGCCCGGTGTAATGAAGCGCCTCGGCCTGGATTACCAAACCATCGCAGCGCTCAATCCCCGCATCGTCTACTGCTCGATCTCCGGCTACGGACAGACGGGCGAAGCTGCCGGACGGCCCGGCTACGCGCCGATCCTGCACGCCGCCTGCGGCTATGAGCTCGCCTACATGAAATACCAGGAAGGGCTCACCCGCCCGCTCAAAAGCGGCATTTTCGTCGCCGATGTGCTTGCCGGATCGCTTGCCTTCGGCGCGATCAATGCGGCCCTCGTGAAGCGCGAGCGTTCCGGCCAGGGCGACTATGTCGACCTCTCGCTGATGGACGCGATGCTCGGCATGCTCGTGTACGAATGCCAGGAGGCGCAGTTCCCCGCCAAGTACGCGCGCCCCCTCTATCGCGCAATCAAGGCCCGCGACGGGTTCCTGATCGTCGCGCCGATCAGCCAGGGCAACTTCGAGGACATGGCGGGCGTCTGCGGGCACCCCGAATGGCTAACGGATGTGCGATTCACCCGAGCCAATCGGGCGCGCAATTGGGAAGTGCTCATGGGGCTGCTCGACCAGTGGGCCGGCAGCCGTTCAGTCGACGAGTGCGAAAAGGCGATGCTCGACGGCGGCGTCCCGTGCTCGCGCTACCAGACCGTCGGCGAGGCGATGGCGAGCGACGCGGTCAAATCGCGCGGCACGTTTGGAACGGTGCACGACGGCGCAGGGGAGTACCTTTCGCCCAACCCCGCATTCCGGATGCGCAATAGCCAGGCCCAGGTGAAACCCGAAGTGGACCCGCTGGGGGCAAGCAATGCAAAAGTCATTGCGTCCTGGCTGGGCAGCAAATAGAAAACCAAGGAGACAACCCATGAATAGATTTCCCGGTGCGCTGCTGACGCTGGCCTTTGCTCTCTCGTGCGCAAGCGCGGCCGCGCAGCCTTTTCCGTCCAAACCGATCCGCATCGTCGTGCCCTACCCGGCCGGCGGCACCACGGACCTCATGGCGCGCGCGCTGCAGGAGCCGATGGCCAAGACGCTCGGCCAGCCGATGATCGTCGACAACAAGCCCGGCGCGGCCGGCGCGATCGGCGCGCGCGAAGTCTCAAAGTCCGCGGCGGACGGCTACACGCTGCTCTTCTCCAACAACGGCCCTTCGAGCACCACGCCCCTGCTCGTCAAGGATGCGGGCTATGACGGCCTCAGGGATTTCGCCCCCGTGTCGCTGGTGTCCACCGCGCCGCTGTTCGTGGTCGTCAATGCCGCCGTGCCGGCCAGCGACCTCAGGGGCTTCATTGATTACGCGCGCACCCAGCCCGGCGGACTCGAGTACGCCTCCGCGGGCATCGGTTCCCTCGGCCACCTCGCCAGCGAACTCTTCGCTCGCATGGCCGGCATCAAGATGATCCACGTGCCGTACAAGGGCCAGGCGCCGACGTCCAACGCGGTGATGACAGGCGAGGTCAGGGTGTTGATCACCACCTCGTCCTCGGCGATGAACGGCTACATATCGAGCGGAAAGCTCAAGCTGCTCGGCGTCTCGACGCCCGAGCCTTCGCCGCTCGCGCCAGGCGCGCCGGTCGTGGCGAGCGTGCTGCCCGGCTACAAGGTCGAGATCTGGTTCGGCCTCCTCGCGCCCGCGGGCACCCCGGCCGATGTGGTGGCGAAGCTCAACGATGCGGTCAGCAAGGCCGTGGCGATGCCGGACCTGCAGCAGCGCTTCGTCAACTTCGGCGTGATCGCAACGTCAGGCTCACCCAAGCGGCTGGGCGATCTCATCGCCGACGAGGTGCCGCGCTGGACGCAGATCGTGCGCGAAGCCGGCATCCGCGCCGAATAGGGCTACTTCCCTCGCGGGTCACCACGCCTACTTCCGCAACTCGGCCAGCGCGCCGGCAATTGCTGCCGCGTCGAGCTGGTCTTTCGGGCGCGCACCGGACTTCGTCTTGAGCAGTCCTTCCAGGCTCAGAACGCGAACACGTACGCCGTCGAGCACCACGTCCCCAACGTAATCACGTAGCACTTCCCATGGAACGCCAGCCGCCGCCGGCAGCACATCGACCGTGATCTCGTCGTTGATGCGGATAGCGTATGACGTGTCCCGCGCGAATACGTCCGGCTCGACCGCGAGTTCGCGCGCCGCGCCGTCGGGCAAGCGGGAAAGCGCAACGATCCAGCGGCGGCTGTTGGCGGCGCTCGGGTCAACCAGGATGTCGATGTCCTCGGTGAGCCGCACGAGGCCGTGCGCCGCGAGGGCGTATCCGCCGATGAGCGCGTACTCGGCGCCTGCCTCGTCCAGGTAGCGCGCGAGGCGCTTGACGTCCTCCCAGGTCGCAGGCCGTGTGAACTCAGCCACGCGCCCGGACGGTATCTACAACCGCCAGCACTCGCCAGCGCTCACGATCGCATTCCATCTCGGCGTGGCTCGAATAGCGGTAAATGCCTTTGGGCGTGCGCGTGAGGCGGTTTGCCCATGAATCGAGCGCATCCCGCGCCTCGCGCGACGGCGGAACGCCGGCCGGTGCCTGTATACGGCGTCCGATGGTGCGGCCGATCGGCTGCTGGTCCGGAAGGATGAAACTCATGCGCCATTCTAGTCAATTTTCGCTCTAGTCTCTCGGCGCAAGAACGTGGCCATTGGTGAAGTTCGCGGGGACTGAAGCGGACTAATCCAATGGCAACATATTCCCCGAAGAGCCGCGCCAGGCCTGGGGTTCAGGCCACAAATGGCAGCATTGGGAGCTACCCGGCTACGCCTTCCCAGTCCAGCTGCACACGCGCCAGCGCCATCCCCACCGCGGCTTGCGTGGGTTCGACGACGGGAATCCCAAGCGCGTCCTGCAGCGGCTTGCGATAGCCAGCCATGCCGGCGCAGCCCATGACGACCACGTTGGCGCCGTGCTTGTCGCACAGGGCCTTGCCGCAGTCGACCATGCGCTCGTAAGTCTTTCCTTCGTCCAGCGTGTCGGCCGCGGCCATTTCGAGCGGCAGGATGCGCGCGAGCCGCTCGGTCACGCCGAAAGTCGCGATCTTGCGCAGTTGCCGCGACACGCCCTTGGCCGACAGTGCGATCACGCCGAACCGCTGGCCCAAGGTGAGCGCGGTGAGGATCCCAGACTCGGCGATGCCGAACACCGGCTTCGAGCTCGCCTCGCGCATCGAGTCGATGCCTGGGTCGCCGTAGCAGGCAATCACGAACGCGGCGCACTCCTTTTCACGGGCGCGCATCAATTTGAGCATCGGCGCGATCACGCTGTCGCCGTCCTGCTGGCTGTTGATGCCGGGCGGCCCTTCTGCAAGCGTCACGCATTCGATCTGCGGGCCGCCCGTCATGCGAAGCGGGGCGACCGCGGCTTCGATCTCGCACGTCATTTCCTCGAGCGAGTGCGGGTTGATCACCAGGATTTTTCGCGCAGCCATCTCAGACACCCTTTGCGATTCGGCCAAAAATGCGCAGGCGGCTGATGCCGCCGTCCGGGTAGATCGTCACCCGGAGGTGCGAGACCAAGCCCAGTGGGTTCAGCTCCTTGGTGAAGAAGTGCTGCTTGTCGGCTTCGAGCTTGGTTTCCGGCAGCAACACCGGCCAGAGTTCGCTCAGACGCTCCAGCGTTTCGAGCTTCGCGTCGGCCACGAAGGCCGCCTGGATCGAGGTGCGATCCGGGTAGTTGCCCTTGTGGTGCGCGGTGTCGAAATCGATCTTCTCGATCACGCCCGGGTGACCGAGCGCGATGATGACCCAGTCGTTGCCCGGCTCGCGCCGCCGCCGCGTGCCCCAGCTGTCACCCATGTTGATGCCGCGGCCCGGCAGGTTCATGCGGTGCATGCTGCTGAAATGCTGGTTGTTGCAGAGGAGCGCGCGGCCGCCGTTTTCGAGCGCGAACAGGTCGATGGTCTCGTCCGGGTTGCGGCGGCTCCAGTCGGGCCGGACTTCGCCGTAGACGCGCAACCGGGCGACGCCGCCGTCCGGATAAATGTTGAAGCGCAGATGCGTGACCGGCGGACCGTCCGCGATCGGCACCAGGTGGTGCGAATTCCCGTTGACGTTCATCTTCGGAAGCATCTCGCGCCAGCCGGCGTTTTCGCCCGGGATCTCGTCTTCCGAGCTACAGCCGTCGATGGAGGCGAAAGGCGGGTAGTTGCCGGTGAAGAAGCTGGTGTCGATGTCCACGCCCCGAACCACGCCGGGGACGCCGAGCCGGATGATGCAATGGTCGTGTCCCGGGACGCGCTTGCGGCGGCTTTCCCATCCGTCCATCCACTTGCCGTGGTTGTCGTACTTGCCCTTGATGAACACCGGCTCGGCCGGGTCGATCAGGCGCTCCTTGGCGGCGAAGAACTCGTCGTTCGCGTACACCACGCGCGTGCCCAGGCGGGGCAGCTCCAGGTTCGCCCATTGCGCAAAGGGATGGGCTTGCTTGTCCTCAGCGCTCATAGTTCGGCAGATTAATCCCGGAAGCCGTTGTGTAGGCGGCTTTCACGGAAAATTTACAGTATTAGCTCACGCGGCTTTCTTCTTCCGCTGAGCGTCCTTCACGTGCATCTGCGCGTACGCGCCGTGCGCCGCCGATTCGGCATCGCCCACGTGGATCGGCAGCCCCATGTCGTCGAGCACCGAGCCAAGCGCCGAGAGGCAGACCATGACGTTCTCCGGGCGGCACGAGTAACCCATCAGGCCGAAGCGCCAGATTTTTCCGGCCAGCGGCCCGAGGCCTGCGCCGATCTCGAGGTTGAACTCGTTCAGCAGGCGCTTGCGCACTTCCGCTTCGTTTACGCCCTCGGGGCAGAGCACCGCGTTCATCTGCGGCAGCTGGTATTTCTCGTTGACGAGGAATTTCATGCCCATCGCCTCGAGTCCGGCCTTGAGCGCCATGTGGTGACGCGTTGCGCGCGCCCAGGCGTTCTCGAGGCCTTCCTCGCGGATCAGCAGCAGCGCCTCATGCAGCGCGAAAAGCGAATTCGTCGGCGCGGTGTGGTGGTACGTCCGGTTGGTCGCGCCCCAGTAACCGAGCAGCAGGTTCATGTCCATGAACCAGCTGTGGATCTTGTCCTTGCGCGCCTTGACGCGCTCGACGACCTTCTCCGAGAAGGACACCGGCGAAAGTCCCGGCGTGCACGAAAGGCACTTCTGGCTCGCCGAGTAGATCGCGTCGATACCCCATTCGTCGACCAGCACCGGGGTGCCGCCCAGCGACGTCACCGCGTCGACGATCGTGAGCGCATCGTGCTTGTGCGCGATTTCGACCAGCGTCTTGGCGTCGGACTGCACGCCCGTCGAAGTTTCCGCATGGACGAAGGCGACCACTTTCGCATCGCGATTCTTCTTGAGGGTGTCCTCGAGCTTCTGCGGGTCGACCGGCTCACCCCACTTGTCCTCGACGATCACGGCCACGCCGCCGGCACGCTCGACGTTCTCGATCATGCGGCCGCCGAACACGCCGTTGCGGCAGACGACGACCTTGTCGCCGGGCGCCACCATGTTGACGAAGCAGTACTCCATGCCGACCGAACCCGGGCCGGAGACCGGAAAAGTGAGCGGGTTCTTGGTCTGGTATGCATAACGCAGCAGCGACTTCAGCTCTTCCATCATCTCGACGAAGATCGGGTCGAGGTAGCCGATCGCCGGCTGGCTCATCGTGGTGAGCACGCGCGGGTGGATTTCGGTCGGACCCGGGCCCATCAGCGTGCGCTGCGGCGGGTGGAAAGACTGGATGCGTTTCGCGGGGGCAAATTTGCTCATTGCGTCACTCCCAAGGGTGGCGCCGGCGAAGTCGTCGGGCCTGGATTTCACTCTGACGGGTTTGCGCGCGGCGGCGTCGTTTAGCACGTCGACGGCGAGGATGCGCCCGCCGGTGAGTTGCTCGACTTCCATTGCCCAACGCGCCGGCACGTAGCCGGTCTTGACCCAGTTGTTGACCACCGCGCGGTCGAGCTGGAAAGCCCGGGCCACATCGGCCTGGCTGCCAAAAACCTCGACAAGCTTTTCTGCGCAGTTCATGTGGCGGATTTTAGCTGACAAAATAATTTTGACAAAGTGAGGTTGCGTACACAATTTGCGGAACACCCCTGTTTGTCGCTCCTCGCCGGGCGTAGGATTGGTTCATCAACCAAACAACTGTTCTTACTGCGAACAATCCGGCCTTAAGCGCCGGCTCTGGAGGCTCCATGAAGACCGGCCAAACCGTTGAATTCAAGCCAGAAACCGTAGCCGAAGCGTATCTTGCCCTGCTCGCTACACTCGATATCGATTACCTCTTCGGCAACTCTGGCACCGACTTCCCGCCGCTGGTCGAGGCGCTGGCCAAAGGCCGCACGCTGGGTTGGCAGATGCCGGAGCCGATCATCGTGCCGCACGAAAACGTCGGCATCGCGATGGCGCACGGCTACTACATGGTCACCGGCCGCCCGCAGGCGATGATGGTTCACGTGGGCCTGGGCACCGCGAATTCGATCAACGGCCTCTTCAACGCCGCGCGCCAGAACATTCCTGTCCTCTTCACCGCCGGCCGCACGCCGATCACCGAAGGCGGCCTGCTCGGCTCGCGCAATAACTACATCAACTGGGCGCAGGAACAGTTCGACCAGGGCGGCATGCTGCGCGAGTTCGTCAAATGGGACTACGAGTTGCGCCATCCCTCGCAGGTCGAATCCGTTGTCGACCGCGCGCTCGCCATCGCCAAGAGCGAACCCTGCGGCCCGGTGTACCTCACGCTGCCGCGCGAGGTGCTCGCCTCGCAGCTTGGCGAGACCAAGATCGGCAAACGCACGACGATTGCTCCGATGAGCCCGCCCTCCGCCGACCCCGACACGCTGGACGAAGTTGCCAAGCTGCTCGGCAACGCGAAGAACCCGATGATCATCACGTCGAACGGCGGGCGCACGCCGGAATCCGCGCAGGCGCTCACGCGGCTGGCCGAGACCTACGCGATCCCGGTGATCCATTACCGCCCGCGCTACCTGGCCCTGCCGACCGACCACCCGATGAACTGCGGCTTCGATCCGCACGCGATGCTTCCGGATGCGGATCTGATCCTGGTGGTCGACAGCGACGTGCCGTGGATCCCGGACACCGCGAAGCTCAATCCCGAGTGCACGATCGTGCACATCGGCGTCGATCCGCTCTTCGCGCGTTATCCATTGCGCGGATTCCGCACCGACATCGCGCTCGCCGGCAGCCTCGCGCCGACGCTCGACAAACTGTCCGAACGCACCGAACGCCACGCGGGTTCGGCAACCAAGATCGCTGCGCGACGCGCGGCGATCTCGCAGCAGTCGGCCGATTTCCGCCTGCGCACGCGCATGGCGGCCGGGTCGGCCGTGACGAGCGGCCAGATCTCGACCAAGTGGATGACCCACTGCATCAACGCGGTCTCGGACGAGAACACGATCATCATCAACGAGTACCCGCTGGTGCTCGAGGAGCTCTCGATCAACCAGCCGGGACGCTATTTCTCGCACCCGCCCTCGGGGGGCCTGGGCTGGGCGATGGGCGCGGCGCTCGGCGCCAAGCTCGGCCGGCCGGACGCCACTGTGATCTGCGCAATCGGCGACGGCGCGTACATGTTCGGCAATCCAACCCCGACGCACTTCGTCGGCGAAGCCCACGGCCTGCCGGTGCTGTACGTGATCAACAACAACGCGCGCTGGGGCGCGGTGCATCGCGCCACGCTCAGCATGTATCCCAAAGGCCACGCAGCCAATGCGGAGAAGCCGCCCTTCTCGGTGCTCGAGCCCTCGCCGCGCTTCGAGGAAATCGCCAAGGCGAGCGGCGGCTACGGCGAGCGCGTCGAGGACCCGAAAGAAATGCTCCCCGCGCTCAAGCGCGCGCTGAACGCCGTGAAGAACGAGAAGCGCCAGGCCGTGCTCAACGTCTGCACCGAAGTCAATTACAACCGCACCAGCTAAGAGGGATTGCAATGAAATTGCGATACGTAACCGCAGCACTTCTCGCTGCCCTGCCCTGCCTCGCGCAGGCACAGGCTTTTCCTTCGCGCCAGATCACCATCGTCGTGCCCTACCAGCCCGGCGGCACCAACGACATCATCGCGCGCACGCTGACGCCGAAGATGTCGGAGGCGCTCGGCCAACCGGTCGTCGTCGAGAACAAGCCCGGCGCCGGCGGCAACCTCGGCGCTGCGATGGTGGCCAAGTCCAAGCCCGACGGCCATACGCTGCTCATGGCGCCCGTGGGCGTGCTCGCGATCAACAAGTGGATCTACAAGGACCTCGGCTTCGATGCCGACAAGGAGATCCAGACGATCGTGAATACCGGCTCTGTGCCGAACATGCTGCTGGTGAATAACACGGTACCGGTGGCCAGCGTGAAGGACCTCGTGGCGCTGGCCAAGGCCAAGCCGAACGCGATCAACTTCGCCTCCATGGGCACCGGCACCACCGGCCACTTGTGCGGCGAAATGTTCAAGATGGCGGTCAACGTGCAGGCCACGCACGTGCCGTACAAAGGCAGCGCCCCCGCGCTCCAAGACTTGCTCGCCGGGCAGGTGCAGATCATGTTCGACAACCTACCCACCGCATTGCCGCGCGCGAAAAACGGCCAGCTCAAGGGCCTCGCGGTCACGAGCCTCAAGCGCAGCCCGCTCGCGCCGGAGATCCCCACGATGGATGAAGCCGGCGTGCCCGGCTACGAGGCAACGGCCTGGTTCGGCGTCGTCGGGCCCGCGGGCATGCCGAAGCCGGTCGTCGATCGACTGAACGCAGAGTTCGTGAAGGCGCTACGCGACCCGCAGAACACGCAGAAGCTCGAGGCGCAGGGGCTCACGATCATCGCCGACACGCCGGAGCATTTCGCCTCGTTCGCGGCGGCCGAGTCGCAGAAGTGGCGCAAGGTGGTCACGGCGTCCGGCGCAAAAGCCGACTGAACAGCGCTCAAGATGCGCCGCGAATTCGAGCACCTGGTCTATACGAGCGAGGGTAAGCTTTCCACGATCCTGTTCAACCGCCCCGAGCGGCTGAATGCGATGTCGTATCCGGCCAAGCACGATTTCAAGGCCGCGCTCGAACTGGTGGCGAGCGACGACTCGGTGCGAGTCCTCGCCTTGCGCGGGCAAGGCCGCGCCTTCTGCACCGGCATCGACCTCAAGGATCTCTCCACCGGCAAGATCGGCGAGCACAATTTCCGGCTCTGGGAAGAATGCCTGCGACTCATCGAGACGATGGACAAGCTCGTGATCGCGCTGATGCACGGTTACGCGCTCGGCGGCGGCGTGCAGCTCGGCCTTGCGTGCGACTTTCGCATCGGCACGCCGACGGCGAAATTCGGGCTGCCGGCGGCAAAGGAAGGCCTGCTGCCCGGGCTTGCGGTGTGGCGTCTCGCCAGGTTCGTCGGCGTCGGCCGCGCCAAGGAGATGGCGCTCTGGGGCGAGCCGATCGACGGCACCGAGGCGCTGCGCATCGGGCTCGTGACCAGGCTGGTCTCGGACGAAAACCGCGACGCCGAGTTCGATGCCTACGTGGAGAAGACCGTCGCCAACGCCTCACAGGGCGCGCGCGCGACCAAGCGAGCGATGAACCTGGTTTCGACCGCCGACTTCGAGGCGGCGCTCGAGCTTTACATGGACTTCCAAAGCAAGGGCCTCGCATCGGAGGACTTTGCCGAGGCGATGCGTGCCTACCGCGAAAAGCGCGATGCAAGCTGGAGCTGAGATGAGCCCAACAACAATCGAAGACGACCGCCTCACCGCAGCGCTCGACCCCAAATCGGTCGCGGTGGTCGGCGCTTCCGAAAACCCCGAAAAAATCGGCGGCCGCCCGATCAAGTACATGCTGCGCGCCGGCTACAAGGGGCGCATCTACCCTGTCAATCCGAATCGCGCCGAGATCCAGGGCCTCAAGGCCTACCCGGATGTCGCCTCGATCCCCGAAGCGCCGGACCTCGCGATCGTCGCCGTTCCCGGCATGGGCGCGGTGGATGCGGTGGCCGCTTGCGCAAAGCGCGGCGTCAAGGTGGCCGTGGTGATCACCTCCGGCTTCGGCGAAATCGGCGAAGCCGGAAAGAAAGCGCAGGACGAGATGGTGCGCACCGCGCGCGCCGCAGGCATGCGCATCGTCGGGCCGAACACGCAGGGCATCGCCAACTTCTCGAACGGCGCGATCGCGACCTTCTCCACGATCATCAGCGAGGTCGAGCCGATGAACGGCCCGGTCGGGATCGTGAGCCAGTCCGGCGCGATGAGCGTGGTGCCCTACGCGTTCCTGCGCAGGCAAGGCATCGGCGTGCGCCACACGCACGCCACCGGCAACGAAAGCGACCTCACGGTGGCGGACTTCGCGCTCGCAGTCGCGCTCGACCCGGAAGTGAAGCTGCTGCTGCTTTATTTGGAAGCGATCGCCGATCCGGCCAAGTTCGCCCGCGCAGCCGAGGTGGCCCGCGAACGCGGCCTGCCCATCGTCGCGCTCAAGGCCGGCGTTTCGGCGCGCGGCGCGGCGGCGGCCAATTCCCACACCGGCGCGCTGGCGACTGAAGACCGCGTCGTCGATGCCTTCTTCCGCCAGCACGGCATCTGGCGCGTGCCGGACATCCGCAGCCTCGTGAACGCAGCGGACCTTTACCTCAAAGGATGGAAACCCAAAGGCCGGCGGCTGGTGGCGATCAGCAATTCGGGCGCGTCGTGCGTGATGGCCGCCGACGCAGCGGAGAAGCATGGGTTGACGCTCGCGCAGTTCGACGAGCCAACGCGCGCGGAGTTGCGCGCCAAGCTGCCGGAGTTCGGCGCCTCCGGCAACCCGATCGACCTGACCGCGGCGCTGCTGACCAACAGCGGCCTGTTCAGCGATGTGTTGCCGGTGCTTGCCAATCGCGATGCGACCGACGCGATCTTCGTGAGCCTCGCGGCGTCGGGCCTGGGCTACGACGTGCCGAGGTTCGTTTCGGATTGCGCGGCGTATGTCGCGCAGACCGGCAAGCCTCTCGCGGTCGCGGCACCGCTGGAGTCCACGGCCGAGCAGTTCCGCGCGGCGGGCTTGGCTGCCTTCTCGCATGACATCGACGCGGTGGCGGCGATCGGCCAGTTCGTCGCGCACACGGAGCTCATGCAACGTCCGGCGGCGAAACCGATCGCCTTTCCGAAAGTAAGCCTGCCCAAGGGCACAAGCAGGTTCCTGTCCGAAGCCGAGAGCCTCACGCTGCTCGCAGCGCAGGACTTTCCCACCGTTCCTTTCCGTCTCTGTAGGACCGGCAAGGAGGCGCAGGCGGCGTTCGAAGCGATCGGTTCACCGGTCGCGGTCAAGGCCTGCTCGGCCGAGATCCCGCACAAGTCCGAGCACGGGCTGGTGCACCTCAACTGCAGGACGCCGGCCGAAGCGATGGCGGCGTTCGAAGCCATCGATCGCAAGCTTAAAGTTATGAAGGTCGCCGATGGCGCGGTCATCGTCGCCGCGATGCGCAAGGCGCAGCACGAGTTCGTGGTCGGCGCGAGGGTAGATGAGCGTTTCGGCACGCTGGTGATGCTGGGCGATGGCGGAAAGTACGTCGAGGCGCTGCCTGACATCGCGCTCTTGCGTTATCCCTTCAGCGAGGCTGACGTCGTGGAACGGTTAAACGAATTGCGCATTGCGCCGCTTTATGCCGGCGTACGAGGCGAGCCGCCGATCGCTTTGGGGGCGCTTGCAAAGCTCGCGGTGCGTCTGGGCGCCCTGCTGGACAACGCTGGAGGATCGATCGCGTCGATCGATCTTAACCCGGTGATGGCCGGCGAGCGGGACACCGACACGATCATCGTCGACGCGCTGATCGAAAGAACCGGAGAGAAACCATGACGCCGCATCCCGGTTTCCCGATTACCGCGCGGGAATCCGGCGGCCAGTTCGTCGAGGCCTTCGCGCGGGGACTGCTGGTGGTGATGGCCTTCGGCGAGGGCCACGAGCGGATGACGCTCTCGCAGGTCGCGCAACGCGCAGGCCTCACTCGCGCGGGCGCGCGGCGGCTGCTTTATACGCTGGAGCAACTCGGCTTCGTCGGCCACAAGGAGCGGCTCTTCTTCCTCACGCCGAAGATCCTGCGCCTCGGCTACGCGTACACCTCCTCGTCGCCGTTCTGGGGGTATGCGCACCCGATCCTCGAGCAGCTGGTCGGCGACGTGCAGGAGACCTGCACGCTCGCAGTGCTCGACGGCGCGGAGATCGTCTACGTGATCCGCAACTCGGTGCGCGCAGTGGTCACCGGCGGCTCGGTGGTCGGCACGCGACTGCCGGCTTACGTGACCTCGATGGGCCGCGTCCTCCTTGGCGGGCTTCCCGAGCGCGAGCTCGAAAGCCACCTCGAGCGCGCCACCTTGCAGCAGTACACCGAGCGCACGGTCATCGACCGCGACGAGCTCAGGCGCTTGATCGCCGAGGACCGCGAGCAGGGCTGGTCGTGGATCCAGGGCGAGCTCGAGGAGCACATCTGCGGGCTTTCGGTCCCGGTCAACGACCACGAAGGCAAGGTCTGCGCAGCGCTCAACATCAGCGTGAACTCGCTGCGCATGACCAAGGAGATCGCGCTGCATACCATGCTGCCGCGCCTGCTGATCGCGGCCGAGCAGTTGCATCGCGGGCTGCAGCTGCGGGCGGGTTAGGCGACTTCAGTGTAGGAGTTGCCGGATCGACCATATAGAGGACATCCTCGATATGGTCGGGGTGGCCGGTATTCCGACGGGTCCGGCGAGGACGAGGTCACGGTTCATGGCACTTGTACTGCGTCGTGCTCTACGGCGCGTTGGAACGCGGATCCGTTACGTTCGCGGCTCGCCCATTCCTCTTCCGTGTACGCGAGAATCGACGGGACGGCGCTCGAAGCGGCGGACAGCATATAGCCGACCCAACGCAGCTGCCGCTTTTGCCTGGCCGCCTTGTCGCTCACGATCAGCAATACATCGAGATCACTGTCCGGCCCTGCATCGCCACGCGCCTTCGAACCATAGATCAGCAGTCTCCGGACCGCATTGGGGTACTGCTCGTCGAGTGCCTTGCGGTACTCGCTCAACCAGGCGCGCTCGTCCCGTGTCAGCTTGGGATGCTTCATTTCACCTCCACGTCGAAGGCTCAGGATGTGTTGTTGCCGAAGATACCGATCACTTTGACCAGTCTCCAGTGCTTGTCCGTTGGGTCAATGATAGCGTCAGCTCGTCAGAAACAGAAAAGTGGTTAGGACTGCCGGAAATTTAAGTTGTGATTCGAAGGTTCGGTCGCATAAAATGAACCGATACCAGTACATCAACTGACAGGAGAGCCGCGTCCCGCTTGGCGCTCCGAAACCTAATTTCGAAGAATCCGGTCCGGGCCGATGCGCCCGACGAGAGGAAGCTTGATCGCCGGATCGAAGGGGTTCAGCCCGAAAGTCAACCCAAGCAGGTTGATTTCCAGCCCTTCGACGCCGCTGGCCGTGAGCGCAATCAGCCCCGCGATGCTCGCCTGGCCACCATTACCGCTGGGCGCGGCATCGAACAGGTTGCGGTTGTAGTCCTTGCCGATCGCGGTCGGCGGCAGGTCGACCTGCAATTCCGGTACTGCCCGGGTAATCCAGGCCGTAAAGGTGTTCGAATTCGGCCCGGGCCAGATCGTGTACTCGCCTTTCCACGGATAGGCGCGCGCCGCGGCGTCGATGCGCGCTACCAGCGGTTCTGCAGCCGCACCCCGCTTGTCGGCGAGCAGTTCGGGCGCCGCACCGTACCAGCGCGAGTCCGGTGTGCGGTCGTGGATCGCGACGACCGAATCCCCCCAGCGGGCGCGCCAGCCGATGACCTCGTAGACCGTGTAGGTGCCTGCATTTGCAGGTTTGGTCGCCACCCAGGTGTGAACCCCGAAGAGGCCGCGCCAGCCAAAGGCGCGGGCCGCGTAGACCTGCACCACCGCCTCTTTCGTCACCGCCGGGTCGGGCGCGCTGCCCACCGCGGCGTGGCTTGCGGTGCGCCAGTCGCCGCTGCGCAGGCTCGCGCAGCCCGCCGCGAGCGCGAACAGGCAGAGCGCCGCCGCCAGCACCTTCTTCCCGGTTTTTTCGACTGAAGCCATGCGCGAACTCTACTCCGGCAGCTATGCGTTTTGCGTATCGAGTTGTGACAGCCTCGTACCGCCCGTAACATGGTCCGCACCATGGCCACCGTCGACCGACTCCCCCTTTCCCCCGATATCTCGCGCGATTCCGTCCCGGTCCAATGGCCGGACGGGAAGAAGTGCGCGGTTTTGCTCACCTTCGACTTCGACGCCGAGACGATGTGGCTCTCGCGCGACACGACGAACGCGCAGCGCCCGGCGCTGATCTCGCACGGTACCTACGCCGCCAAGATCGCGATTCCCGAGATCCTCAAAGTGCTCAAGGACACCGGCCTGCCGGCGACCTTCTTCGTGCCCGGCTGGACGGCCGAGAACCATACCGCGCGCGTCGCCCAGATCCTGGAGGCCGGCCACGAGGTCGGCCACCATGGGTATCTCCACTTCTGGCCGGAGCCCGACAAGCCGGTCGAGGAGGAGCGCGAGATCGAACTCGGGCTGGAAGCACTGCATCGCCTCTTCAAGCTCAAGCCGCGCGGCTACCGCTGCCCGGCCGGCGAGACGACGGACCGGCTGATTCCGCTGCTGCAGAAGTACGGCATGGTCTACGACAGCTCGTACATGGACGACCTGCACCCGTACATCCACACGCGCGGCGGCAAGAGCACCGGCGTAGTGGAGATCCCGTGGCACTGGTCGCTCGACGACGTGCCCTACACGGTCTATAGCCTGCGCGGCCAGCGCGCGATCCAGACAAACGAACACATCCTGACGATCTGGAAGGAGGAGTTCCACGAGTACTACGAGCGCGGCGCGCTCTTCGACCTGATCATGCATCCGCAGGCCATCGGCCGCCCCTCGCGCCTGAAGCTGCTGCGCGATTTCATCCAGTTCGTCCGCGGCTATCCCGGCGTGTGGTTCGCCACGTGCAGCCAGGTCGCGGACCATGTCCTGGAGACCACACGATGACGACCGAGTTCAAATACGACTTGTTGCTCAAGGGTGGGCGGGTGCTAGATCCCGCACAGGCAATCGACGCAAAGCTGGACGTCGCGATTCGCGCCGGCCGAATCGAAAAACTCGCGGCGGACATGCCAGCGTCCGAGGCGAAGGAAGTCCGCGACGTCAGCGGCCTCGTCGTCACCCCGGGCCTCATCGACCTGCATGTGCACGTCTACCAGCACATTACCGATTTCGGCCTCAACCCGGACGAGGCGGGCGTGCATGCCGGCGCGACCACGGTGGTCGACCAGGGCAGCTGCGGCGCCTGGACCTTCGACGGGTTCAAGACTTTCCTTGTCGATCCTGCGATCACCGAGGTGCTCTGCTTTCTCTCGGTGAACCTCACCGGCACGCTGCGCGGCTCCAAGGGCGGGCCGATCGCGCAGAACCCGACGCTCATCGATCTAGACGTGATGCAGCGCTTCATCGAGAAATACCCGAAGGTGATTCGCGGCATCAAGGGGCATGGCGAAGCAAGCAGCTGGTCGAACTACGGCAGCGTGATGCTGCAGCGGGCGCGCGAAATCGCCGACCGCACCAAGCTGCCGCTCTACATCCACACGGGCGAGCTCTGGAAAGCCGACGAACGCAACCGCCCCAAGGCCGAGAGCGTGCTGCCCGAAGTGCTGCACTTCGCAAAGCCCGGCGACCTGCTCGCGCACTGCTACTCCAACCGCGAGGACGGCATCCTCGGCAACCGGAAGAAGCCTTCGAAGGAGTTGCTCAACGCGATCGCATCCGGCGTGCACCTAGACCTCGGCCATGGCGTGAACTTCAGCTTCGACACTGCGCGCCGCATGGTCGAGGCGGGGCTCTTTCCCTACACGATCAGCACCGACGTGCAGGGCGACTTCAAATCGCATAATGACGACTCCAAGCTCGACTTCAGCCTCTGCGGCGCGATGTCGAAGCTCATGGCGCTGGGCATGGACCTGCCTTTCGTCATCCGCGCGACCACGCAGCACCCGGCCGATGTTCTTCGCATGAGCGACGAGATCGGATCGCTGAAACCCGGCAGCCGCGCCGACGTGACGGTGCTGGAAGAGATCAAGGAGCCGTGGACGTTCCGCGACCGGCAGGGCGGCTCGGCGGTTGGCAAGTCGCGTCTCGTCCCGCGCCTCGTCGTGCGCAAAGGCAAAGCGATCGAGCCGACGCGCCGCCTGCTGCGCGATGTCTGCCCGAACGCTGCGGTTATCGACCCTGTGACCGCCTGATGGTTACCGTCATCCAGCACGGCTGGGTGATCCCGGTTGCTGGCGCGCCGATCGAGGACGGCGCGGTTGCCTTCGAGAACGACCGCATCGTGGGCGTAGGCACGACAGCCGAGATTTCCGCGAAATTCCACGCTGACCGCACGGTGAATGCGCGAGACAAGGCTGTGCTGCCCGGCTTCATCAACACCCACATCCACATGATCGGTGGCCTCAACAAGGGGCTGACCGAGGATGTGTCGAGAAACTCGGCCGGCGTTTCCGGCGGCCTCTTCAAGATCGCGATGCCGCTGCATTACGTCTACGCGCAGGCGCCGGAGGTGTATTGGCTGGCCTCGATGCATGCGCTCGAGTGCGTACGCACCGGCACCACCACGGTCAACGAGATGGGCAAGTTCGAGCGCGAGGTCGCCAAGGTCGTTCGCGACGTGGGCCTGCGCGCCGTAATGGCCGAGAATATTCGTGACAGCGCAGTGGTGGACGTGCGCCCCGGCGTGGTGGAACGCACTTTCGTGCCGGCCGACGCCGAGCATTGCATCGACGAGGCGCTGCGCTTCATCGAGGAATGGCACGGCAAGGCCGACGGGCGCATCACCTGCCGCTTCGGGCCGAACGCGCCTGACACGTGCGCCGAATCGACGCTGGTGCGCACCAAGGAACTCGCCGACAAGTACGGCTTCGGCCTGCACACGCACCTGGCGCAGGTGCCGGGCGAACGCGAATACGTCGTCAAGGCGCAGGGCCGCAGCCCGGTGAAGTTCCTCGCCGATCTCGGCTACCTCAATTCCTCGCTTGTGGCTGCGCACTGCGTCTTCATGTCCGAAGAGGATGCGGAAATGTTTGCCGCAAGCGGCGCGCACATGAGCCACACCGCGTACCTCGTGGGCAAACGCGGCTATTTCCCGCCGATGAAGACGCTGTACGAGAACAAAGCCTCGATCGCGCTCGGCTCCGACTGGCTCTCGAACGACATGTTTAAGATCATGCGCTCGGCGATCCTGCTCGCAAGGCAGCAGTCCGGGTCTGTGGCAATCGTCGACGGCGCGAAGGCGCTGGAGATGGCTACACTGGGCGGCGCGCGCGCGCTGGGCATGGAGCGCGAGATCGGCTCGCTGGAAGCCGGCAAGAAAGCGGACATCGTGCTGCTCGACCTCGATTTGCCGTGGGTCAGCCCGATCCGGCCGGCGCAGATCGTCTCGAACATCGTCTACAACGCCAACGGCAGCGACGTGACCGACGTTTGGGTCGACGGCCGCGCGGTCGTTGCGGACCGCAAAGCGGCACAAATCGACGGCTCAGAAGCGCGGCGCGAGTGCCAGGCCGCCGCCGAGCGGGTCTGGGCCCGCGCCAGCTCGCTGTTTGTGGGCGCTTGATGAGGTCCGGCACAGGACTTGCTCGATACAAAGCACAAATCCAAGGAGATCAAATGAATTCGATTCGCCGCGCCCTCGTTTCGGCGCTTGCTTTGCTGCCGCTCTGCGTTATGCCGTTAGCGTCTTTCGCACAAGCGGACTACCCGTCCAAGCCGATCCGAATCGTCGTGCCCTTCCCCGCGGGCGGCACCCTCGACACGCTCGGCCGTCTGCTTGCGCCCAAGCTGCAGGAGACGCTCGGGCAGCCCGTCGTGATCGACCCGCGCGGCGGCGGCGCGACCGCCATCGGCACTCAGGCGGTGCAGAAGGCGGCGCCCGACGGCTACACGCTGCTCTTCATGGCCAACAGCTTCGTGCTGGTGCCGATGCTGATGCCGAAGGCGCCCTGGGACCCGATCAAGGATTTCACCCCGGTGTCGCTGGTGGCGCGCGTGAACCAGGTGCTGATTGCGCACCCGAGTTTCGAGGCCAACACGGTCAACCAGCTGGTGACGCTCGCCAAGGCCAATCCCGGCAAGCTCAATTTCGCCTCGTTCGGCAACGGCACTTCGTCGCACCTCGCGGTCGAGCTCTTCAAGACCATCGCCGGCATCGACATGCAGCACATCTCGTACAAAGGCATGGCGCCTGCGATGCAGGACATCCTCGGCGGCCAGGTCAAGGTGCTGATGTCGAACATCCCGGACGCGATTCCCCAGCTCAAGGCCGGCAAGGTCAAGGCGCTCGGCGTCGCGGACGACCGGCGCTCGGTGCAGCTGCCGGAGGTGCCGACCTTCGCCGAGCAGGGATTCCCGGGCTATGCGGTTTACTCGTGGTACGCCGTGGTCGCGCCCGCGGGCACGCCGGACCCGATCGTGAGGAAATTGCACGCGGCCTTCAGCGCGGCGGTCAAGGATCCGACGGTGGTCGACCGGCTCACGAACCTGCAGGGCATGACGGTGCTGAATGCGCCGGGCGACGACCTGACGCGCTTCATGCAGGCCGAGCAGAAACGCTACGCGGAGCCGATCCGGCTTTCGGGTGCGAA
Source organism: Pseudomonadota bacterium (assembly GCA_031376265.1). Lineage (GTDB taxonomy): Bacteria > Pseudomonadota > Gammaproteobacteria > Burkholderiales > SG8-39 > SZAS-79. The sequence continues at coordinate 4,493 of JANMDK010000393.1, read as the reverse complement.
GATCGAGTAGGGCTCAGGTCGCCGGCTTCGAATCGCGGATGCGCAGCACCGTTTCCACCGGCGTGATCCACACGAGCCCGTCGCCTTTCTGCCCGGTGGTCGCCGCCTCGCAGATGGCCGCCGCAATCGCCGGCGCGCTCGCGTCTTCCGCCACGAGCGTGATGAAGATCTTGCCGCTATAGTCGGTGAGCTCTTCCTTGATGCTGCGCTCGGCCACCGCTTCGCCGGGGCCGCCAGGGCGGCTCATTCCCTCCACGCGCGAGATGGTCATGCCGTTGAACCCCGTCAGATGGAAAAGCGCGGCGCGCAGCCGCGCTAGTTTCTGCGGCTGGATCACCGCCTTGATCTCCTTCATGCCTCGATCCTCCTTTCCTCGAACAACCGGTAGATCGCGGGTACCACGACCAGCGTGAGCAGGGTCGAGGTGATCAGGCCGCCGATGACGACAATCGCCAACGGCCGCTGCACTTCCGAGCCCGGCCCGTCGGCGAACAGGAACGGGATCAGGCCGAGCATCGCCACGGTCGCGGTCATCATCACCGGGCGAAAGCGGTTGGTGGCGCCTTCGATCACCGCTTCTCGCAAGGCCATGCCTTCATCCCTGAGCTTGCGGATGTAAGTCACGAGCACCACCCCGTTCAGCACCGCGATGCCCCAAAGCGCGATAAAGCCCACCGACGCGGGCACCGACAGGTACTCCCCCGTGAGGGCCAGCCCGATCACGCCACCGATCGATGCAAAGGGCAGCACGGTAATGATGAGCGAGGCGAAGCGCAGCGAATTGAAGAGCATGAAAAGGAGGAAAAAGATCGCCGCGATCGTCACCGGAACAATGACGGTGAGGTGGCCCAGCGCGCGCTCGAGGTTCTGGAACTGGCCGCCCCAGACAAGTGAGTAGCCCTCCGGCAACGCGACTTTCGAGCCGACGGCTTCTTGCAGCTCCGCGACGAATCCGCCGAGGTCGCGGTCCTTCACATTGATGCCGACAACGATGCGGCGGCGGGCAGACTCCCGGCTCACCTGCGCAGGTCCGTCGGAAACCTCGATCTTCGCGAGGCTTTCCAACGCAACCTGGGCGCCTCCCGGCGCGGTCAGCGTGATTGCCCGGATCTCGCCCACCGTGTCGCGCAGGCGCTCTGGAAGGCGCACCACGGCCTGGAAGCGCCGCTCTCCCTCGTAAATCTCGGTAGCCACCTTGCCGCCGATCGCCGTCTCGATCACGCCCTGGACGTCGGACACGTTGAGCCCCTGGCGCGCGATCGCCTCCCGGTCGATCGAGATCGTGAGGTATTGCTGGCCGCCGATGCGCTCGACCCGCATGTCACGCACGCCGCGCACGGTGGCCGCAACGCGCGCGATCTCGTTGGCCTTGGTGCGCAGGACTTCGAGGTCGTCGCCGAAGAGCTTCACCGCAACGTCCGAGCGCACGCCGGTGACCATCTCGTCTACGCGATCGGAGATCGGCTGCGCCATCGCGAGCTGGATGCCCGGCATGCCACCCAGCTTTTCCTGGATTGCCGCGGCAATCTCGTCCTGCCCCCAGCCCTTCGGCCACTCGCTGCGCGGCTTGAGAGAAACTATTGGGTCTGACTCGTTCGGGCCCGCCGGGTCCGCGGGCGACTCGCCGCGGCCCAGGCGAGAAACCGCCGACTTCACGCCCGGTACCTGGAGGATCCTGCGAAGCGCGTCCTTCTCCATCTCGATCGACTCGTCGAGCGAGATGTTCGGCACGCGGTCCATCTGCGGCGAGATGGTGCCTTCCCGCATCTCGGGAATGAACGCGGTGCCGAGGAAGGGGACCAGCGCGAGAGCGCCGAGAAAGAGCAGCACCGCGACCAGCATCGTCAGCTTCTCGTACGCGACGGCACGCCGCAAAAGGCCGAGGTAGGGGCGCTTCAGCACCCGGATCAGCCAGGTGTCGTGCTCGTTGCCGCCGCGGAGCAGGTACGAGGCGAGCGCCGGCGTCAGCGTAAGGGAGAGCACCAACGAGATCGCGAGCGCGATCGCGATCGTGTAAGCGAGCGGCGCGAACATCTTGCCTTCCATGCCCGAAAGCGTCATTAGCGGGAGGAATACCAGGATGATGATGCCGACGCCGAAGACCACGGGCGTGGCGACTTCCTGCACCGCCTCGAAGATCACCCGCGCGCGGCTCTGCCCCTCGGGCTTGCCGAGCCTCGCGTAGGCGTTCTCGATAACCACCACCGATCCGTCCACGATGAGGCCGATCGCGATCGCAAGCCCGCCGAGCGACATGAGGTTGGCCGAGAGGCCGTAGCGGTTCATCACCACGAAGGTGGCCAGCGGCGTGAGCAGCAGGGTGCCCACCACGATGATCGACGAACGCAGGTCGCCGAGGAACAGGAACAGCACCACCATCACGCAGAACACGCCTTCGAGCAGCACCTTGACCACGGTCCACAACGCGGCGTCGACGAGCTCGGACCGATCGTAGTAGGGCACGATGCGCAGGCCGCCGGGCAGCATGCCGCGATCGTTGATCTCCTTCACGCGGGCTTTCACCGAGGTCACGATGTCCTTGGCGTTTCCGGCGCGGATCATCATCACCACGCCGCCGACCGCCTCGGTGTAGCCGTCCTTGATCATCGCGCCCTGGCGCACTTCTTCGCCGAAGCCCACCTCGGCCACGTCGCGGATGTAGACCGGCGTGCCGCCTACCTCCTTGAGCACGATGTTGCGGATGTCGTCGAGGTTCTTTACCAGGCCGATACCGCGCACGAGGTACTGCTCGGCACGCTGCGGCAGCACCCCGCCGCCGGAGTTGGCGTTGTTGCGCGCCAGCGCCTGCCACACGTCCTGGATCGTCACCTTGTAATAGCGCAGGCGGTCCGGCTCGACCAGCACCTGGTACTGCTTTACGTGGCCGCCTGTGGAATTGATCTCGGCCACGCCCGGGATCGAGCGAAGCAGCGGACGCACGACCCAGTCCTGCACGATGCGGCGCTCGGTGAGTTCCTGCTTGGTGAGTTCCCGCTTGCCGTCGTCCGCGCGATCGAGCGTGTACTGGTAGACCTCGCCAAGCGCGGTGGACACCGGCCCGAGCACCGGCGTGACGCCCACCGGCAATCGCCCGCCGATCTCGATGAGGCGCTCCAGCACGAGCTGGCGCGCGAAGTACACGTCGGTTGCGTCGGTGAAGACCAGGGTCACCAGCGACAGCCCGGGCTTGGACAGCGAGCGCAACTCGGTCAGCGCCGGCAGGCCGGTCATTGCGACTTCGATCGGCGCGGTCACGAAGCGCTCGACCTCTTCGGGCGAGCGGCCGGCCGCTTCGGTGGCGATCTGCACCTGCACGTTGGTCACGTCGGGGAAAGCATCCACCGAGAGCTTTCGCGCAGCGTTGATGCCGAAGACTAGCAGCACCAGCGCCAGCACCGTGACCACGAGCCGCTGCGTCAAAGCGACGCGCACGAGGGCATCGAGCATCGCGCTACTTACCGGTCACCAGCGCGCGGCGCTTGCGCTCGTTGTTCAGGTGGAAAGCGCCCTCGACGACGATCCGCTCTCCTTCGCGCAGCCCTTCGAGCAGCACGCGGCGCCCTTCGTATTCGGGGCCGAGGCTTACCGGGCGCATCTGGTAGGCATCGCCGCCAGCCGCCACGAAAACGTGGTCGCGATTCTCTTCGCGCACGATGGAGCCTGCCGGCACCAGCTGGCGCTTCTGCGGCTTGCCGCTGATCAGCATGCTCGCGAGCATCGCCGGCTTGAAGAGGCCTTCGGAATTGGCGAGGTTCATGCGCGCGCGCACTGTGCGCGTCTCCGGGTTTACTGTCGGGCTGACGAACGCGAGCTTGCCCTGCACTTGTTGTCCCGGCAGCGCTGCAATCTCGGCGGCCGCGGGTTCTCCGACGCGCGCCACGCCGGAGGCCTGCTCCGGGATGTCCGCCACGATCCACACGTGCGAAAGGTCGGCGATCAGGAACACGCTGTCGGCCGGCTGCACCATCTGGCCCTCGGTGATCCTGCGCTCGATCACGGTGCCGCTAACGCTAGCGACGACCTGGGTGCGCGAAGTGATCGTGCCTGTGTCGGCTAGGCGCTGGATCGCACTCTCGGACATGCCGAGCACCTTGAGCTGGTCGCGGGCCGCATTCAATTCGGCCTCGGCCTGCGTCAGCTCGCTCTGGCGGCGTTGGACTTCGGCCGTGCCGATGACGTCCGCCTTGAGCAGCTGCTCGGCGCGCTCCGTCGCGCGGAGCGCCTGCAGCCGCTGCGACTGCTCGCGCAGGAAGTTGAGCTGCGCGCTCGAGAGCTCGGTGCTGTTCAGCGTCGCAAGCACCTGGCCGCGGCGCACGACCTGGCCGACCGTGGCATCGAGGTCGGTGATTCGGCCGGCCACCGGGGAACCGATGCGGGCGAGACGCGCTTCGTCGACCTCGACGCGACCGGGGACGCGCATGGTTTCGCGGACTTCGAGCCACATGGCGTCGCCGAGCGCGATGCGCGCGTTCAGCTCGGGGCCGGCGCTGATC
>JANMDK010000329.1:0-19550 GCA_031376265.1 Pseudomonadota bacterium | reverse complement strand
CCTGCCGCGCCTCGCGCACGTTGATGAAAGAGCGCTCGTCCTTGAACCAGAGGCCCGACTTGAGCTCCTGCCCGATCAGCGAGCTTTTGGCGCGCAGCTTGAGCGTCTGCGCAGCCTGCTCCGCGATCGGCGCGATCCATTCGCCGAGCACGAAGGTGGCCGCCACGAAAACCAGGCCGATCTTGATGAGCGTCAGGCCGGCGTCCCGGGGCGAGAAGCCCGCAGCGCGCATGACCGTGTACTCGGAATTGCTGGCTAGATACGCCAGGACGTAGAGCGTCCCGATGAGCACTACGACAGGGAACAGCTCGTACGCGTGCGCCGGCACCGTCAGCGCCACGTAGGTCAGGATTTCACGCAGGTGGTAGTCGCCGATGCCGAGATCGCCGAGCTCGTTGACGAGGTCGAAAAACGCGAACAACGCAAGGAATCCAACAAGCACGAACGCGGTCGCAGCGTAAATCTGCCGGGCGAGATAGCGCTGGATCGTTCTAGCCGCCAAGGGGTCAGCCCTTCAGCCTGAAATAGCCCATGCGCCGCGCGAAGAGCAGCACCAGCGCCGCGATCATCACGCCATGCACCAGGAACAGCCCGGTCATGAACGACATCTGGCCCTGCGCTACCCGGGCCTGGCAAAGCGAGATCAGGTTCGAGTAGATCATGTAGGTGAGCAGCGCATAGAGCAGGTTGAGCGAGCGCCCGGAGCGCGGGTTGACGAAACTCATCGGAATCGCGAGCAGAGCGAGCACTAGCGCGGAGACAGGCACCCCGAGACGCCACACGATCTCGCCGAGATTGGCGTTGGTTGGCGTCTCAAGCAGCGTGAGCGTGGAGCGGCTCTTTTGCGTCTCGTTCGGCGTGCCGCCTTCCCTCGCCTCGATCCGCGTTTCGTAGCGCTCGAACTCCATGACCCGGAACTCGGCCTCGCCCGGGGTGCCCTCGTAGCGGCGGCCGTTGAGCAGCACGAGGAAGCGGTCGCCGTTCGGCGCGGTTTCGACGTAGCCCTTGTTGCTCATCATGATGCCGGTCTTCTTGTGCTGGACCGAGTTGACGAACACGTTCTGCACCGTGAGCGCGTCGCCGGACACGGACTCGACGAAGAATACGCGGTCGCGCGCGGTCGACTCGCCGAAGACGCCGGGATTCACGCGCGAGACTTCGTCGCGCCTGTCCATGCCGACCCGGTATTCCTCGCTCTTTTGCACCGCCCAGGGGGAGATGAAAAGGGACAGCGCCGCGATCACCGCGACGAGCGGCCCGGCAAACAGCAGCACCGGCTTCATCCAGGCCGCCACCGAAAGCCCCGAGTTGAACCAGATCACCATCTCCGAATCGCGATAGCTGCGCGTAAGCGTCAGCAGGATGGTAATGAAAACGGTGAGCGAAAGAAGGATCGGCAGCGCGTTGACCGAGAAGAACCCGAGGAAGGCGACCACCGCATCCGAGGGCAGCTTGCCGCCCGCGGCCTGGCCGAGCAGGCGGATGAGCCGCACCGTGATCGCGATCAGGAACAGCGTCATGAACACGGCACCGGCGAGACTTGCGAATTCGCGGAGCAGCGCGCGTTGGAAGATCATGGGCCGGAAGGTTTGCGCGAGATGGAAAGCGAGAGTCTGCGCGTGGCTGGAAGCTGCGCCTGCCGCTCTTCGCGGCGCGACGCAAATCGTGCGAAGATTGGCGCTGAACGCAACAAGGAAACTGCGATGGAATTTAGCATAAAAGCCTTCGGCCCCGAGAAGAAAAAGGCTGGTTGCCTGGTGCTCGGCATATGGCAGGGATGCGCGCTCACTCGCGCGGCTCAGGCCGCCGACAAGGCAGGCGGCGGACGCATCTCCGCAGTCCTCAGGTCGGGCGACCTCTCGGGGCGCGGCGGCTCGACGCTGTTGCTGCATTCGGTCGCAGGCATTGCCGCGGAGCGCGTGCTGCTCGTCGGCCTTGGCGAGCAAAAGGAGTTTGCCGAAGCTGCGTTCCGCGACGCGGTCCGGGCCGCGGCCGGCGCGCTCAAGAACCTGGGCGCGGCGGACGCGACGATCGCTTTCGCGGACCTAAAGGTCAACGGCCGCGACCTCGCGTGGAACGTTCGCCACGCGGTCAGCGGGATCCGGGAGACCTTCTACCGCTCGGACGCGCTGAAGACGCAGAAGAAATCGCCGCCCGCAAAGCTTTCGGCGGTGACGCTCGCCATCGCGGGCTCGTCCGTGCCGGCGCCCGCGGAGCGTGCGCTCAAGGAAGCCGTGGCGCTGGCCGACGGCATGGACCTGGCCAAGACCCTTGGCAACCTGCCGCCGAACGTCTGCACGCCGACGTACCTCGCGGAGGAGGCGAAAAAGCTCGCGCGCGAATTCAAGCTCGGTTTCGAAGTGCTCGAGCAGCGCGACATGGAAAAGCTCGGCATGGGCTCCCTGCTCGCGGTGGCGCGCGGCTCGCACCAGCCGCCCAAGCTGATCGTGCTCAAGTACCTGGGCGGGCCCAAGAAGCAGAAGCCGATCGTCTACGTCGGCAAGGGCATCACTTTCGACACCGGCGGCATTTCACTCAAGCCCTCGCCCGAAATGGACGAGATGAAATACGACATGTCCGGCGCGGGCAGCGTTCTCGGCGCGATGCGCGCATTCGCCGGAATGCGCGCGCCGATCAACGTCATCGGCCTGGTCGCGGCCTGCGAAAACATGCCCGGCGGGAATGCCGCTCGCCCCGGCGACATCGTCACCACGCTCTCCGGGCAGACCGTGGAAATCCTGAACACCGATGCCGAGGGTCGGCTCATCCTTTGCGACGCCCTTACCTACGCCGAGCGATTCGAGCCCGACGTCATCGTGGATATTGCCACGCTCACCGGCGCATGCGTCGTCGCACTCGGCCATATCGCGAGCGGCCTTTTCGCCAACGACGACAAACTCGCGGCCGAACTCGACGCGGCGGCGAACGATGCCTGGGACCGGGTCTGGCGGCTTCCGCTGTGGGAGGACTACCAGGAAGGGCTACGCTCGAATTTCGCCGACATGGCCAACATCGGCGGGCGTCCGGGCGGCGCGATCACCGCGGCCTCGTTCCTCGCGCGCTTCACGCGCAAGATGCGTTGGGCGCACCTCGACGTGGCCGGCACGGCTTGGCGCAGCGGACGCGACAAGGGTTCCTCCGGCAGGCCGGTGCCGCTGCTGGTCCGCTTCGCCCTGCGCCACGCCGGCGTGAAGCCTTAAGGCCGGCCTTGACGTCGATCGACTTCTATTTCAACGCCGACGACCGGCTGCAGGTCGCGTGCAGGCTCGCCGGCAAGGCTTACGCGCAGAAAAAGAAATTGCTGATTTACGCGCCGGCCAGCGAGACCGCGCGCCGCATCGACACCCTATTGTGGACCTGGCAGCAGCTTTCGTTCATCCCGCACTGCCTCGCCAGCGATCCGCTCGCCGCGAGCACGCCGGTGCTCATCACCGCCGGGACGCCCGAGCCGCCGGAGAGCGACGTGCTCCTCAATCTCGCCGACGACTGCCCCCCTTTCTTCGAGCGCTACGAGAGGCTCCTCGAAATCGTCGGGCAGGACGATGCGGGCCGCAGCCTCGGGCGCGAACGTTTCAAGTTCTACAAAGAGCGCGGCTATGCCATCGGCACCCACGACTTGGCGACGCGCAGCTAGTTCGATCCCTCCGTGAGCGAGTCCAATCCCCTTGTCGAGCGCGTCGACGCGCTGCTGAAGCGCCACCAGCAACAACCGTCTGCCTCGCCCGCTGAAGCTGCCGGGCTTGAGCCAGCAGCGCAACCTGCAACCACGCTTGAGGCAGGCAATGACCCGGCCCCGTCCGTGCCGACCGAAGACGACATCCCGGTGCTTACCGAGATCGTCGATCAAGGCACGTTGGCCGAAGGCATCGAAGCCGCGGTGCTGGAGCGCGTCCTCGAGGAACTGGACCAGTCGCTGCAGTTGCGCCTGAATCGCACCATTGCCGAAGTCGTCGACCAGACGCTCGACGGGATGCGCGTGGATCTCGCGGAGCGAGTGAGGCACCTTGTCCGCGAAGCGGTCGCCGCCGCGCTGGCGAAGCAGGGGATCGGTCCAAAGCGCTCGCCCTGAAGCGACCGGGGCGGCGAGCCCGGTTGGTATAATGGCAGACTTCGCCTTTTTCCTTGCTGTGACAAGACCTTAATGTCTCTCGAGAAGAGTTTCGAGCCGCACGCCATCGAGCGTCGCTGGTACGCCGAATGGGAAGCCCGGGGCTATTTCGAGGCGGGCGACGCGCCCGGCAAGCCGGCCTACTGCGTCCAGCTGCCGCCGCCGAACGTCACTGGCACGCTGCACATGGGGCATGCGTTCCAGCAGACGCTCATGGATTCGCTGGTCCGCTATCACCGCATGTGCGGGTTCAACACCAACTGGGTGGTCGGGACCGACCATGCGGGCATTGCGACGCAGATCGTGGTCGAGCGCCAGTTGCAGGCCGAGGGCAAGTCGCGGCACGACCTCGGGCGCGAAGCCTTCATCCGCCGCGTCTGGGACTGGAAGCTCGAGTCCGGCTCGACGATCACCCGCCAGATGCGCCGGCTCGGCGACTCCGCCAACTGGTCATATGCCGACACGGAAGGACAGAACTCCGGCTACTTCACGATGGACGAGAAGATGTCCGGCGCGGTCGTCGAAGTGTTCGTGCGCCTGTTCGAGGAAGGCCTCATCTATCGCGGCAAGCGCCTCGTCAACTGGGACCCGGTGCTCGGCACCGCGGTCTCGGACCTCGAGGTCGACAGCGAAGAGACCACGGGCACGATGTGGCAAATCCTCTATCCCTTCGTCGACGGCCCGCAGCCCTCCACGGACAAGGAAGGCAATCCGGTCATGCTGCGCGGCATGACCATCGCCACGACGCGGCCCGAGACGATGCTCGCCGACGGCGCAGTGGCGATCCATCCCGAAGATCCACGCTACAAGCACCTGGTCGGCAAGCGCGTGATCCTGCCGTTGTGCGACCGCACGATTCCGGTGGTGGCCGACGACTTCGTCGAGCGCGACTTCGGCACCGGCTGCGTGAAGATCACCGGCGCGCACGACTTCAACGACTACGGCGCGGCGCTTCGGCACGACCTCCCGCTGATCGTCATCTTCACGCTCGACGCGAAGATCAACGACAGCGGTCCGAAGCAGTGCCAGGGCATGGACCGCTACGTCGCGCGCAAGGCGGTGGTCGACCAGCTCGTCGCAGGCGATTTCCTGGTTGCCGCCGAGCCGCACAAGATGATGGTGCCCAAGTCCGGCCGCACCGGCGTGGGCGTCGCGCCGATGCTCACCGACCAGTGGTTTGTGAAGACCGACGGCCTCGCGCGCTCGGGTCTGGACGCTGTAGCAAAGGGCGACGTCAAGTTCTACCCCGAGCACTGGACCAGCACCTACAACCACTGGCTCGAGAATATCCAGGACTGGTGCATCTCGCGGCAGCTGTGGTGGGGCCACCAGATTCCGGCGTGGTACGACGAGTCCGGCGCGATCTTCGTGGCGCGCACCGAGGACGAAGCGAAAAAACTTGCCACCGCCAAGGGCAGCACCGGGAAGCTCAGGCGCGACGACGACGTGCTGGACACGTGGTTTTCTTCGGCGCTGGTGCCATTTACTTCGCTCGGCTGGCCCCGGGAGACCAAGGACCTCGGGCGCTTCCTGCCCTCGTCCGTGCTGGTCACCGGCTTCGACATCATCTTCTTCTGGGTCGCCCGGATGATCATGATGACCCTGCATTTCACCGGCAAGGTGCCTTTCCGGCATGTGTACATCAACGCGCTGGTGAGGGATGCGGACGGCCAGAAGATGTCCAAGTCCAAGGGCAACACACTCGATCCCCTGGACCTCATCGACGGCATCACGCTGCCTGAGCTGCTCGCCAAGTCAACGGTCGGGCTGCTGCGCGCCGACCACAAGCAGAAGATCGAGAAGTACGTAAAGAGGAATTACCCGGACGGCATCCCCTCGTTCGGCGCCGATGCACTGCGCTTTACCTTCGCCTCGCTTGCGAGCTTTGCGCGCACACTCAATTTCGACCTCAACCGCTGCGAGGGCTACCGCAACTTCTGCAACAAGCTCTGGAACGCAACCCGCTTCGTGCTCATGAACACCGAGGGCAAGGACTGTGGCGCGGACGACAAGGACGCAGTCGATTTGTCGTTCGCCGACCGCTGGATCACCAGCAGGCTGCAGCGCGCCGAAGCCGAGGTGGCAACGGGATTCGCGGAATACCGCTTCGACAACCTCGCGGGCGCGATCTACCACTTCGTCTGGGACGAGTATTGCGACTGGTACCTCGAGCTGGCCAAGGTCCAGCTGCAGAACGGGACGCCGGAACAGCAGCGCGGCACGCGCAGGACGCTGCTGCGCGTGCTCGAGGCCACGCTGCGCCTCGCGCATCCCGTGATCCCCTTCATCACCGAAGAGCTCTGGCAAACGGTCGCGCCGCTCGCCGGACGCAAGAACAGCGAATCGATTTCGCTCGCACACTATCCGCAATCCGAGCCGGCCAGGATCGACGACCAGGCAGAGCGCGAGATGGCCCTGCTCAAGAGCCTGGTCGACGCGGTGCGCAACCTGCGCGGCGAAATGGGCGTGTCGCCCGCGCTGCGCGTGCCGCTGTACGCCGCCGGCGACGCAAAGGTGCTCGCAAGCCTGGCGCCGTACCTGCAGGTCCTGGCCAAGGTGTCCGATTTCCATGTGGTGGCCGAGCTTCCGCAAGCCGAGTCGCCGGTGGCGATGGCCGGCGAATACAGGCTCATGCTGCATATCGAGATCGACCCGGCCGCCGAGCGCGAGCGCATCGGCAAGGAGATCGCGCGCATCGAGGGCGAAGCGCAGAAGGCGCGCGCCAAGCTGGCCAATGCGTCGTTCGTCGAGCGCGCGCCGGCCAAGGTCGTGGACCAGGAAAAGGCGCGCCTCGCCGGATTCGAGGCAACGCTCGAGAAGCTCAAGCCCCAGCTCGACAAGCTCGCGGCGCAATGACCGCGCCGCGCGGCGCTTCGGCATGACTGCGGCGCGGCGCGCGAAGAGATGAAACCCGCGCTACGCGCCTTCCGGCACAAAAGCTTCCGCCTTTTCATCATCGGCCAGGGCGTGTCGCAGATCGGCACCTGGCTGCAGCTGATCGCCACCAGTTGGCTGATCTACAAGATTTCGGGCTCCGCCTTCCTGCTGGGGCTGGCCACCTTTGCGTTGCAGATCCCATTCCTCATCCTCTCGCCGGTGGCGGCGGTGTGGATCGACCGGCTGTCCAAGCGCAAAGTGCTCCTCTGCACGCAAACGGTCGCGCTGCTGCAGTCCTCGACCATGTTCGTCCTCGTCGCTTCCGGCCACATCGAGGCATGGCATCTCGTGGCAGGCAACTTCGTGCTGGGCCTGGTGAATTCGTTCGACAACCCCAGCCGGCAATCCTTCCTGATAGAGATGGTCGAGGGCAAGGACGACCTGCCGAACGCGATTGCCTGGAACTCGACGATCATGAACGCGGCGCGGTTCGTCGGGCCGATGATCGGCGGCACGGTCATCGCGGCCTTTGGCGAAAACTGGGGGTTCGCACTGAATGCGGTCTCATACTTCGCGGTGCTCTCCGCGCTGGTCGCGATCCGGGTAAAACCCCGCACGCCCGATCCGGCGAACGAGGCCTGGATCACCCAGTTCACCGCGGGATTCCGCTGGGCGCTCGGCTTCCTGCCCACGCGTTGCGCGCTGATGCTGCTCGCACTCGCCAGCTTCGCCTCGCAGCCCTACCAGTCGCTAATGCCCTATTTCGCCAAGACCGTGTTCCATGGCGACTCGCACACGCTCGGCCTGCTGCTGAGCGCCGCGGGATGCGGCGCGGTGAGCGGCATGATCTACCTTGCGCTCCGTCCCTCGGTGCGCGGGCTCTTTACGCTGCTGCCGGCAGCCGTGGCGACGGCGGGCGCCAGCCTCGTCGCCTTCTCGTTCTGCACCGAGCTCTGGATGGCGGTCCCGTTGGTCTACCTCATCGGCGCCGGCATCATGCTGACCGCCGCGTCGACCAACACGCTCCTGCAGTCGCTCGTGGAGGACCGCCTGCGCGCGCGGGTGGCGGCGATCTACATCATGAGCTTCCTCGGCATGAGCCCGCTCGGCGCTCTTGTGGCGGGCTGGCTGTCGCAGTACTTCGGGCCGCCGGCGACGATTGGGCTTGGCGGCGGCATCGCAATGATCGGGGCGCTCTTGTACTGGCGGAAGCTGCCCGAGATCCGGCGCGAAATCCGGCCGGTCTACGAGCGGCTGGGTATCCTCGCCCGGCCCGACGGGCACTCGCCGCCGGCATAGCTTTCCCGAAGCAGGGAATGTACCGGTACCGGCACAAAATTCCATTGAGAGTCAAGCGGGGAGCGGATCTCCGAAACGAAAGTCGTGAAATAGCGCCGCTAGTAGCGGTACGGCTGGGCTGTCCCGAAGGGCGGACGGCGACCGACGAGGCTCTCCAGCAGGATCAATTCCGCGTCGGTGTGGTTGATCACCGGGGCCCCCATGAGCATCTGCGGCGCGCCGCTCGCCATGATGTAGCGGGGCTGCTCGTGGTGCTTGGTCCGGACAGTCTCGAGAGCGGCGGGATCAGCGCGCGAGCGCAATTCGACCGTTCCGTAGCATGTGCAGACGTAAGTGCGGTCGGCTTCTGCCTCGACATAGAGCGCGGTGCCGCGAATGCCGATGGTCGCGGTAAGCGACTGCATCTCGCGCGGCCGGCCGGGCGAGAACACCGAGAGGATCTTGCCGGTGACGATGCGCAGCCCCTTGAGCACCGAAGAATTGCCGGTGCGCAGCAGCTCGATGTTCGAGCCGCCACGGACCATGAACGCGTCGCGCCCGACCACGAACACCACATCCCCGTTCGGGCCGGTGACGACAGAGTCGCCCGCGCGCACTTGCGTTCCCTGCGCGGCCGGGGCGCCGTTGACGCTGACCTCGCCGGTTACCGTGCGAACACCCGTGGCGATGCGGTCCGCCGCGAGCAGCTTGCCCACCCAGCCGAGGTTGAGCGCCAGCCCGGCGCCCGCGGCGCCGGCCAGTGCCCGTCGACGCGAAGTCATGGTGCGGTCATCGGCCGTCGATCACTGCACCGCTTCGGCAGTGATTGCCGAAAGCTCGGCCTCGCTCGGCCAGCCGGTATCGAACTGCCAGCCGTGCTGCGCCTCGAGCGCCGTGCGGAACGCCGCGAGCAGCTGGCGGGCGCGGCCTTCGCGGTTCAGGGCCGAGAGCCAGGGATCGAATTCGAGCAGCTTGCCGCGCTCGGCTTCTTCCGCCGGGCGCGGGGGCTCGCCGGGGAACACGCCGAGGATCACGGCGAACCCGTCGATCTCCCGAGCGCTGCCTCCTCCGATGCGGCGGCCATGCAGGCAGAGGGCGTCGCCATCCAGGTACGCGTGAGCGCCGAAACGGCGGAATGCCGCCACGAGGGGCGAGAGTCCCCAGGAGAGCCAGCGATCCCGGCGCCCGGGGACTTTCGACACCGGAACGAGCAACGCGAAAACGAACTCGCCGGGCTCGGCCCAGAGGCCGTCATCGAGCCAGGCGGAAGCGGTTGCGCGGCCCCAGAAACAGACCGGGTCGGCGGGCCCGCCGGTCGATCGCGCAAATCCCCTGCAGACAGCTACGACGCCCGATACGCCGTCAGGGTCGAGCCTGATCCAGCGTGCGCCCTGGTCCACGCGCTACTTCTTCTGCATGAAGAAAGTGAACTCCTTGCCCTCATCGAGATGGGCGAGGAGCTGGTGGCCGGTCTGCTTGGCGAACATCTGGAAGTCCTTCACCGCGCTCGGATCGGTGGCCTCGATCTTGAGCACCTGGCCGCTGGCGAGCTCGGAGAGCTTCTTCTTCGTGCGCAGGATCGGCAACGGGCAATTGAGCCCGCGCGCGTCGAGCTCGGCGTCGAAGTGCATCGTGCTTTCGGAAGGCTGTGACATGCCCGGGGTTATAAAGCAGTCCCCCGGGCTTTTCAACCCTTGACGGGAGCGCGGATTCAGGTGCGCTGTACGCCGTGATACAGGTTCACGGTGTGCTGCGCGCCGGCGAAGAAAAGCCAGCGTTCCGCGAGGAGGCCGGCAAGGCACGCGAGCGCTGCGCCCAGCGCGGCGCCGGGCACGAAAGCGAGCGCGACCGCAGGCACCACAAATGCGGCGATCCAGAAAACGTCGGCCAGGCGCTTCGCGTGGTTGCGGGCTAGCTGGAAAGCGAATTCGTGCGTCAGGAAAGTCCCGTGCGTGTGCCCCGCGTCGAGCAGCTTGACCTGTGCAATGCTGGGCAGCCCGAGCGCCGACTGGATGCGCGGGCCCTCGCCGGTTTCGGATCGATCCATCCACGCGCCTTTCGCGACAGCCGAGGCGGACATGAGGACGAGTGCAATCGCGGCGAAAGGCCCGGGATTCGTTTCGCCGCGACTTGCGATCCACAGGAGCAGCAGGCTGGCCGAATAGTGCCCGAACAGCAGATAGCACAACGGCGTCAGCCGGGTGTGCCATTGCCGGATCGGCTTGAGGCTTGCGTAGATCATCGCCGTGCAATAGAGCACGATCCACGCAAGCAGCACGACGACGACTGCAAGAATCCCGCGCGCCGGATTGGGTTGCCAGGCAACGCTTGCGATGTAGCCGATCGAAGAGCCCATGAAAAGGACCGCGAACACCGCCTCGCGCGAAAGCCAGGAGGTCCGAAAGCGCGCAAAGGAACGCCACGCGTTCTTCGGATTGGCCAGGTGCATCGTCGAGGCCAGCAAGCCCGCCGCGACGAGCACGAAGCCGAGGATCGCCCCGGTCAACAGCTGCTGCCGGGACAATCCGCCGCCGAGGTGCAGCAAGTCGGCAAGCGCGACGAGCGCAAGGAGGCCCAGTCCGGCGCCTGAGCTCACCGTGAAGAATACGATCGACAGCGCGGGCTTCATCTCGCCTAGCGCTCCACCAGCTTGTTGACCCAGCCTGCAATGCGCTCGGAGAGGCTTGGGGCGGGAGCGGCCGACCTCGCCAGCGGCACCTGCGGCGCGCTGCGCGGCGACAGGTAACGATTGACCGGTTTGTAGCCGAGCTCAGGCAGCATGCCGAACCCCTCGCGTTCCGCGACAAGCTTCGAAACGCCCGACTCGGGGTCGCCGAGATCCCCGAAGTGCCGAGCATGCGTCGGGCAGGCCAGGACGCAGGCCGGTTGGCGGTCTTCAGGCGGCAGCAGCTCGTTTTCGATCCGGTCGGCGCACAGCGTGCATTTCTTCATCGTGCCCGAGGATTCGTCGAGCTCGCGCGCGCCGTACGGGCAAGCCCACGCGCAAAGATTGCAGCCCATGCACTTGTCCTGGTCGACCAGCACGATGCCGTCCTCGCGCTTGTACGACGCGCCCGTGGGACAGACCGTCACGCAATCGGCATCCTCGCAATGCATGCAGGACATTGGCACGTTGATCGTCTTGTTCTGCGGATAGGTGCCGGTCTCGTAGTGCCGGATCCGGTTGAACCAAACGCCCGAGGGCTCCTTGCCGTAGGGCTCGTAATCCGACAACGGGCCGGAGAGCGCGGAGGCACCGTTCCATTCCTTGCACGCGACCGCGCAGGCATGGCATCCCACGCAAGTGTCGAGGTCGATGACCAGGCCGAGTTTTTTCGTCGTCATTCGATCAGCCCCAGCGGATGACTTCGGGCCGCGGCGCGTCGTCGCCCGGCAGTCGCGCAATCGGCGCAAACACCGGCCAGGCGCCGGCCTCGGCCGACTTGGTGACTTTCACGCGGACGTCGAACCACGCGGCCTGGCCGGTGATCGGATCCGAGTTGGTGAGCCTGCGCTCGCCGGCGGTCTTCGGCAGGCTCTCCGAAATCAGGTGGTTCAGCAGGAAACCGTGCGTGGCTTCGGTCGCATCCTTGTCAAGGCCCCAGGCACCGGCTTGCTTGCCGATGGCGTTCCAGGTCCATACGGTGCTTTCTTCGACGCCTTCCATGGTCTTCAGCTGGCAGCGCACCTTGCCGGCGTGCGATTCGACCCACACCCAGTCGAAATCGGCGAGGCCCAGCCTCGCGGCGGAGCGCGTGTTCATGTACAGGAAGTTCTGCGCGAGGATCTGGCGCAGCCACGCGTTCTGCGAATCCCACGAGTGATACATCATCATCGGCCGCTGCGTGATTGCGGAGAACGGATAGGCATCCGTTTCGATGCGCGACGTTTCGAGCGGCAGGTACCAGTCCGGCAGCGGGTCGAAAAAGTCCGCGAGCCTTTGCTTGTCCTCGGCCTCGCTGGGACAAGGGCCCTCGTACAGCCCTTGCCCGGCGAGTCGGAATTTCTGCAGGGGCTCGGAATAGATCTGCATGACGATCGGCTCGACCTTGCCGATGAACGCCGCGGCCACCGCGGCTTCCTGGTAGTCGCGGTTCACGAAGCGCATGTACTTCTGGTTGTCTTTCCAGTGATGCGCGAAGAACGACTTGTTGGCGATATAAGCGTCCCATTGCTTCGGGTTCGGCGCGCCGCGCAACGGGGAGTTGCCGTCAGCGCCGCGCCAGCCGGCGAGGAATCCCACGCCGGGCGCGCGCTCGTAGTTGACGATGAAGTCGGGGTAGCCTGAAAACTTGCGCTTGCCGTCGGTCGCAACGAAAGCGGGAAACCTGAGGCGCGAGGCGAGCTCGATGAGGACCTCCTGCCAGGGCCTGACATCGCGATCGAGCGGGAGGATCGGATGGCGGATCGAGTCGGCCACCGCATCGGGCTCCGAAATCGGCCGGTCCAGCAGCGAAATCGCGTCGTGCCTTTCGAGGTACGTCGTGTCCGGCAGGACCAGGTCGGCGAAATTCACGGTCTCCGAATGGAAGGCGTCCGAAACCACGATGAAAGGAATCTTGTATTCCCCGGACTTGTCCTTGGCGCGCAGCATGTCCTGCGTCCCGGCGGTGTTCATCGACGAATTCCACGCCATGTTCGCCATGTAGAGCATCAGCGTGTCGATCTTGTACGGGTCGCCGGCCACCGCATTCGCGATCACGTTATGCATCGCGCCATGCGCGGCAATCGGCGATTCCCACGAATAGGCCTTGTCGATGCGCAGCGGCCTGCCCTCTTTGTCGATTGCCAGGTCTTCCGGACGCGCCGGGAATCCGAGTGGCGGTCGCCCCAGCGGCGTATCCGGCGCATTCATGACCGCGGCATCGTTTTCCGGCAGGATCGCCGGCGGGATCGGCTTGGGGAAAGGCGCGCGCGCGCGAAAATTGCCCGGCCCTTCGAGCGCGCCGAGCAGCATCTGGATCAGGTGGAGCGCGCGGCAGGTCTGGAAGCCGTTGGAGTGCGCCGAGATTCCGCGCATCGCGTACATCGCTACCGGACGGCCGATCACTTTGTCGTGCTTGCGGCCGTAGACGTCGGTCCATTCGATCGGCAGCTCGATCGTTTCCTGGAAGGCGACGTGCGCCATCTCCAGCGCGATGCGCTCGATGGTGGCGGCATCGACGCCGCATTGCGCGGCGACCGCCGCCGGCGAGTAGCGCTCATCCATGTAGCGCTCGACGGCCAGGCTCATCACCGTCTTTGCGCGGCGGCCATCGGGCGTTTCGTATTCGCCGAACAGCGCCGGGGCCGTGCCGATGTCCATGCCGCTTGCGAGCGCCCCGGCCTTCTGGTCATAAACCAGCGGCGCGCCGGCCGCGTCGCGAACAAAGAGCCCGTCACCCTTCTTGCCGGGCGACTGCACCACCAGCCAGGGCGCGTTGGTGTAGCGAATGAGGAATTCCTCGTCCACCAGCCTGCGCGAGAGCAGCACATGAACGATGGCGAGCGCCAGAAGCCCGTCGGTGCCGGGCCGCACCGGCAGCCACTCATCCGCGATCGCCGAGTAGCCCGTGCGCACCGGGTTGACCGAGACGAACTTGGCGCCGTTGCGCTTGAGCTTGTCCAGGCCGATCTTGATCGGGTTGGAGGCATGGTCCTCGGCAACGCCCCAGAGCACGAAATACTTCGCGCGGTCCCAGTCGGGCGCGCCGAACTCCCAGAACGAGTAGCCGATCGAATACAGCCCCGCGGCCGCCATGTTGACCGAGCAGAAGCCGCCATGCGCAGCCCAGTTGGGCGTGCCGAACTGCTGCGCCCAGAGGCCGGTGAGCGCCTGCATCTGGTCGCGGCCGGTAAAGAACGCTAGCTTTTTCGGGTCGGTCGATCGGATGTTCGCGAGGCGCGCGGTAAGCGTGTCGAGCGCCTCGTCCCACGAGATCGGCACGAACTCGCCGGCGCCGCGCTCCGTCCCGGGCTTTCTCTTCAACGGCTGGCGCAACTTTGCGGCCGAGTGCTGCTTCATGATGCCGGCCGAGCCCTTCGCACAAAGCACGCCTTGGTTGACCGGGTGGCTGGCCGTGCCCTGGATGAAACGCAGTGCACCATCCTCCAGGGTCACCTTGATGCCGCACCTGCAGGCGCACATGTAGCAGGTGGTGTGCTCGATTCGAGTCGTGCCGGCTTTTCCGGCAGCTGCTGCAGGCGGCATCGCTGCCCTCGCGTGGTTCTTCTGGTGCGGCGTATTCTCTAGAGCGTCCCAGCGCGCGCCAAGGCGGATATTTTGATTCCCGGATAAGCAAGCCTGATTTCGGAACTTATGCACACTTCCCGCATCGAAACGCTGTGCAATAATCGCATTGGCTTGGCCGCGTAATTTCCAGGCGTGCACGCCGCCCCAGAGATGCCCAAATCTCCCTCGCAAGACATCACCAGCTGGCTGCTCGTCGTGGCCACGCTCCCGACCGATGACCCGGCGGTGCGCATGCGCGTGATGCGCACCTTCGATGCCTTAGGCGCTGCAATCATGCGCGACGGGGTTTTCCTGCTGCCGGAAACCCTGGCCAACCGGCAGGCCGTCGAACGGCTGGTCGAATACATCAGCATGAACGCGGGCCACGCCCAGGCCGTGAAAGCCACACCGCTGGACGAGGGCCAATTCGCGAGTTTCAGGCAGCTCTTCGACCGCTCCGCGCGCTACGAGGACCTGACCAAGACGGTGGAAAGCCTCAGGGTGGGGTTCGGGCTCGCCGACCCCAGCGCCATCTCCCGCGTGCTCCACAAGCAGCGCCGCGAATTCGAGGCGATCGCCTTGCTCGATTTTTTTCCGACACCCGCGCGCGAAAAGGCCAAGGAGGCACTGGCGGCGGCTGAGGCCGAGGTGCGCGAGCTGATGTTTCCCACGCAGGCCGCGCCGAGCACCGTCACCAGGGAGAAATTCCTCGGCCGGACCTGGGCGACGCGCCGTCCGCTATGGGCCGACCGGCTCGCCTGTGCCTGGCTGATCCGCCGGTTCATCGATCCGGAAGCCAGCATGGTCTGGCTGGAAAAAGCGCAGGACTCCCCGCCGGGCGCAGTCGGCTTTGCCTTCGACGGCGCGCGTTTCGCCAACAGCGGCAACCGGATTACTTTCGAGGAAATGCTTGCGCAGCTCGACATGGAAAAAAATGCCGCGCTGGCGAAGATCGGCGGCATCGTGCGGTTCCTGGAAGTGCGCACCGGAGACCGCGTGCCGGAGGCCGCCGGCGTGCAAACGCTCCTGCAGGGGGCATTGCGGCGCTCCGCCAGCGACGACGAGCTGCTCGGCGAGGCCGAAAAGACTTTCGACCTCCTGTATGAGGCCTACTGCGAGCCGGCGAGGAAGTAGGCTACTTGGGGAGCTTGGTCTCCGCCGCCAGCCGTGCCCGGATTTCCTTGAGGCGCGCCTCGACCGCCGAGAGCTCGTAGAAATTGCCGTCGCCCGATGTCTGCGCGAGCTGCAGCTGCTCGATGGCCGCCGGCAGGCTTCCCTGCAGCACGTAGACCTCTGCTTGCGCCTGGTGCTGCAATAGCCGCTTGCCTTGCGCCGCGTAGGTCTTGGCTTGCATGCCGAGCAGCTGTGCGGTGCCGGGGTAAAGGCGGATCTGCTCGCGCAACACGCTCGCGGCCTCGTCGATGCGGTTTTCCTCCAGCAGCATGGATACGTGCGCATAGGCGAGCGGCCGGTAGTACGGATACTTGACCATGGCCTCCTTGACCAGCGCGATCGCCGCCGCACCCTCGCCCGCTGCCTTGAGCACCCGCGCGGCCAGCGTTTCGATCATCGGGCTGCGGACCGTCCCGCTGCGCAGTTTCGCGACTTCGGTTTTCGCTTCCGGAAACTGTCGGCTGCGCAGGAGCGCCACGGCCAGGCCGTAGTTCGCTGCGGTCTCGTTCGCGAAACGCCGGTCCTTGAGGATCGCGCGGAAGTAAGTGACGGCGTCGCGCGATTCGTTGAGCTCGGCGCGCAGCTTTGCGCGCACGAGATGGAACTCCAGGCTGTCGGCATGCTGGTGATACGGCGCGTTCTGCGCCCTGTTCTGCGCATCGGCCACGCGATCCACGGTGAGCGGATGCGAGCGCAAGTACCCGGGCGCCGAGCCGTCGTCCATGATCCGGGTAAACCGCTGCAGTTTCTCGAAGAAGGCCGGCATGCCCCGAACGTCGAACCCTGCCTGCTGCAGCGTCTGGAAGCCGATGCGGTCCGCTTCGCGCTCGAAATCGCGCGAGTAACCGAGTTGGCCGGAGATCGCCACGCCCTGCGCCGCCATCGCGGCGCCGCTCGCAAGGTCCGGCCGCGACCGCGCGGCCAGCAACGCAGCGGCCATCGCGATCATCGCCGGCAGCTGCATCTGCTTCTGCGCCCCGAAGAGCCTCGCGATGTGGCGTTGCGTGACGTGGGTGATTTCGTGCGCCAGCACCGAGGCGACTTCCGATTCGCTGTCCGCGGCGGTCAGGAGGCCGGTGTGGATGCCGACGAAGCCGCCCGGCAGCGCGAACGCGTTGATGCTCGGCTCGCGCACCGCGAAGAACTCGAAATCCTGGCGCGAGCCCGGGATGGCCGAGAGCAGCTTGTAGCCGAGCACGTTGAGGTACTCGTTGATCTCCGGATCGTCGACGAAATTCGGCTCGCCGAAGCGGATCTCCCGCATCACGCTCTCGCCGAGCTTGCGCTCCATCATCGGCGAGAGGACGCTGGAAGAGGCATCCCCGAGGTCCGGCAGGGACACCTGTGCCCAGGCTCGCGGCGTCACCGACGCCAGCACGGCCAGCAGGCACAGGAGGAAACGCATGCGGTTATGATACCTTGCAGCCACTTAGAGTTCCCCTTCGCGTCGCTCGCGAACGCATGAAAACCCCCAAGCCCAGAAAACCCGTTGCGCAGTCCTCCAAGACAGTCTCAACGCTCACGCATTTCGACCGCCGCGGCCAGGCCCACATGGTCGATGTCGGTGCGAAAGACGAAACCCACCGCATTGCGATTGCGGGAGGGCGCATCGAGATGCAGGCCGACACGCTGCGCATGGTGCTCGAAGGCGATGCAAGGAAAGGCGACGTGCTAGGCGTGGCGCGCATTGCCGCGATCCAGGGGGCCAAGCGCGCCTCGGACCTGATCCCGCTCGCGCACCCAATCCAGATTACGCGCATTTTCATCGAGTTCGAGCCGGACAGCGCCGCCTCGGCCATCCAGCTCAGGGCAACCGTGGAATGCCGCGGACGAACCGGCGTCGAAATGGAAGCCCTTGCGGCGGTGAGCGCCGGACTGTTGACGATCTACGACATGTGCAAGGCGGTGGACCGCGCAATGGTCCTGCAGGAAATCAGGCTGCTCGAAAAGCGTGGCGGGAAGTCGGGCACATTTCTCCACCACGGAAGAAAAGGCGCGCACGCAAAGGCCCGCCGCCGCACCTGAGGCCGGCCCCGGGGTGCAGTCCGCGCTTACGCGATTGGCTGCACGTCAAATCCCACAGGCGGCGATCCCTGCCGGCTCTGTTGATGCATGCGGACGTACGCTTTCTCCAGGTGCTGCCGGAACCTGTCCGTATCGAATAACGGATGCGTGGTGCGGTTACGCGCCAATCGCGTCCTGAGTTCATCGAGCTTTCCTGGAGTGGTCGCCAGGCGAAACGCTTGCTCTTCGTATTCGGCCAAGCGGTGCGTGACAAGCTCCGGAAGCCCAACGGCGTGCAAAAGGCTGGCGGCGACCCTCCCCGCGAAAGTCGATCCCATGCAAGTCAGCACCGGCAATCCCGCCCACAATGCATCGCTGGCGGTGGTATGCGCGTTGTAGGGCAGGGTATCGATGAAAAGGTCGGCCAACCTGTGCCGCGCCAAGTGATCCGCCAGTTCCATCCGGCCGGCGAAAACGATGCGCTCCGCGCGGATCCCGCGCAGGTGCGCCTCCCTGCGCAAATTCCGCGACGCGGTGGCGTTGTCCTCGAGGAGCCAAAGAACGCTGCCCTCGACCCGCGCCAGTACCCGCATCCAGATATCGAACACCGCAGGTGCGATCTTGAAACTGTTGTTGAAGCAGCAGAATACGAAACCCGTGGGCGGCAAGCCGGCCTCCTCGCGGGAGGGGGTGCGTGAAGCGATTGCGCGCGCGCGGTCGTTGGGCTGGTACGTATCCGGCAGGCGCACCACTTTCTCGTCATAGAAGGGTTCATGCTCGCGCGGAATGACATGGCGGTCGGCAATGATGTAGTCGATGTATTGCGCCCCCATGGTGCCCGGATAGCCCAGGTAGTTCACCTGGACGGGCGCCGCGCGATGCGCAAAAATCGCCGGGCGAGCGCCTTGGGTAAACCCTTTCAGGTCGATTGCGATATCTATTTTCAGCCCCGCAAGCATCTGCGCGACCTGGCGATCGCTGCTGCCGCTCGCGTCGATGAACCGATCGAAGGCGCGCCGCAGCCGCGCCCTCATGCCGCCCGAATCGGCCGGCCCGAAA
Organism: Pseudomonadota bacterium; assembly: GCA_031376265.1. Lineage (GTDB taxonomy): Bacteria > Pseudomonadota > Gammaproteobacteria > Burkholderiales > SG8-39 > SZAS-79. The sequence continues at coordinate 840 of JANMDK010000329.1, read as the reverse complement.
GACACCCCGAATACCTCGAATCGCGACCTGTCGTGGGTCTCGAACAACTCCGCCATCAAATGGGCGGTCGCGTGCGTTTGGAAGTCTGCTGAAAGATATGCAATGCGGACTCGGTCGTTCCCATAGCGCGCGCCCTTCCAGATCGGGTCGGACGCATCGGGGCACATGTCTTCAACCCACGTCTGCGCGCACCTCTGTTGCGCCACGAGGGAGTGAGACAGGGCGAGGAACGAGAACGGCGCATCAACCCGCCCTCCCCTGGCCACGGCATCCTCGAGGCATTTGGCGGAGGCGGCATAGGACGTCCAGTCGCACGCATGCAGCTGCGAGTGAAACGCGTAGCCTTCGGCGTAAGGATACTGCGGATCGATTTCCAGCAGGCGCGCATACGAATGGGCGGCCTCCTCCGGCCGCTTCAGGTCGCGCAGTGATGCGCTTCGATTGAGGAGTGCCTCGGAAAAATCCGGCCGCAACGCAAGAGCCTCGTCGTAACTCGCCACGGCCTCTTCGATCCGTTTTAATTCAGCCAATGCATTGCCGCGCCCGTTCAGCGCAGCCGCATGGTCCGGCCTCAGCGCCAGCGCGCGTTCATGGCTGGCGAGCGCTTCGTCGGTCCGCCGCATCGCCCTCAATACAGCGCCGCGATTTACAAGCGCTTCCACAAACTCGGGATCGAGGCGAAGAACCTCGTTAAAACTTTCAAGCGCATCCTCATATCGCCCGAGATCTCTCTGGGCGTTGCCCCGGTTCAGAAGCGCCTCGATATGAGCCGGCTCCAGTTTCAGCGCCCGGTCCAGGCTCGCCAGGGCTTCCCGCGGTCGCTTCAGGCCGTGTAGTGTT
>JANMDK010000324.1:0-8587 GCA_031376265.1 Pseudomonadota bacterium | reverse complement strand
CTTGTCGAACGCGTCGACCGCTACCAGGACCGCGTCGCGATCTTCGAGCGTGATGTGCTTGATCCCCGCCAGCGCGCGCAACACGCGGGAGATCTCCTTCGTCGGCAGTTCGTAGAACCCGCGCATGACCCACTCCATCTCCAGCAGCACGGTCACCGAGACGAAGGATCGTTCGGAGAGCGCCGCGACCGCAGCCGGACGCTGCCTGGCCGCCTGCGCATCGTCGGCATCGTCGATGAAGAACCGGGCCAGCACGTTGGTGTCCAGGGCCCTCATGGCTTGCCGCGCCGCGAACGGGTCGTGAGGGATGCCGGGTCGAAGTCCTCCAGGCGGCGCGGGACGCCGCGCGCCGGCGCCTTCACCATACCCGCCATCGCGCTCAAGTCGGCCGTCGCGACCGGCCGGATGACGCGCAGCTTCAGCCCGTCCGATTCCTCGAGCACTTCGAGCCTGGCACCCGTACCCATGCCGAGCCGGCGCCGCAATGCGGCCGGCAGCACGATCTGGCCTTTCGAGGAGACGAGGAGCGTCGACATGTTGGTTCCCGATGCAGGTGGACAATCCGGATGCTAGAGCGGCTTACATGGTAAGTCAAAGGGTAGCCGTCGTGACAGCTGATGGAGGCGATGGAGAAACAGTTTCACCTGCGTCCAGCCCGCGCTCCAGGACGCCGGCCCGCCCGGGCCGGCCGGAAACCAGCCGTCGAAAAATTTCCCGCTCCGCTCGATCATGCCCGGCGCTCCACCGCCGCCCCAGATCGGCGGACCGCCCAATGTCCAGGGCTTGGGCGCGAGTACGCCTTGCTTCACCGTCCAGCGCCCCTCCCAGTCGACGGGTTCGCCGGTCCACAGCGCGCGGCACAGGCGAAAACCCTCCATCAGCCGGCCGACGCGCTTTTCGAAGGGCACGCCAGCGGCCTCGAACTCCGCGCGAATCGCCGGGACGTCCGCGCCGATGCCCATGCCAAGGATCAACCGCCCCTCGCTGATCTGGTCGATGGTCGCCGCCTGGTGGGCGAGCAATACCGGGTTGCGCAGCACCGGCAGCAGCACGGCCGTGCCTAATTTTAGTTTCTTGGTTCGCGCGGCGATCGCCGCCAGGAGCGAGAGCGGCTCATGCCTTGGCTTGGCCAGCAGCGAGTCGCCGATCCACACCGAATGCCCAGGGCCTCTGCGCGATCGGTTGGCGCAAGGATGCTGCGCGTCTCGTGCACGCCGGCCATGCACAGCTCGCGGGTGGGCAGGAGATAGCCGAGGCTGACGGTCGTGGGTTGTCCTTTTCGCGAGCTGAACAGGGTCGGATCATAGCAACGCATTCCGGACAAACTATGGTATAATAAGCCATATGGCAAAGGCGGCCAGAATAGCCATCCTCGTGCTGCATGAAAAGAGCGTGCGGGACGACGGTGCGATCGTGGAATTGGTCGTATGGCAGTTGCCGCATGCAACTCCTGACCGCCCGCACGCAATCAAGTACCGGCTTTATTTCGGTCGCGGCGGGAAGTGTCTGGTGCGCTACGACAACGAGGCAGGCAAGGGCGACCATCGGCACGTTCGCGGCAGGGAAACACCCTATCGCTTCGTGTCACTGGCCAGGCTGCGGCGCGATTTCGAGGCGGACATCAAGAAGCACGGAGGTGAAGATGAAGAAGATTCAACTATCGGTAGGTAGCGTCGCGCAGGCGCTGGACCGATTCGAGCATGTCTGGCAGCAGGCGGAGAAGGGCACAGTGCGGACGGCGCAATTGCGCCTGAGCTTCGAGAGCCTGCCGACGTTGTTGAAAAACCTCACGCCCGCGCGCTGGACGCTGCTCGAGTTGCTCAAGCGCGACGGCCCGCTTTCGATCAACGAACTGGCGAGCCGCCTCACACGCCACTACAAAAACGTGCACACCGACGTGACGCGCCTGATCGAACTCGGCCTGATCGAGCGGCAGACCGACCGGAAGGTGGCGGTCATGTGGGACGTGGTCAGCGCCGAGATGAGGCTGGCTGCGTGAGGTCAAGCGCCAGAACGAGCTGAAATCATGAGTAAGCGCAATCACGGATAGAGCCTCGACAGCTTTCTCAAGGAAGAAGGTGCTTTCGAAGAAACCCAGGCTGTGGCGATCAAGGAAGTCGTGGTCTGGCAGTTGATGGAGGCGATGGAGAAACACTCCCTGAGCAAGGCGCGCCTTGCGGCCCTGCTGAAAACCAGCCGTTCGCAGGTCGATCGCCTGCTCGACCCCACCCGCGATGTGACGCTGTCGACGCTGCAACGCGCCGCCGCACTGGTCGGGCGAAAAGTTCAGATTGAATTGGTTTAGCGGCCTGCCTCGACAAGCGAATAACTCGTGCTGCGCCCCCCGGCAGCATCCCTCACCAGGACCCCGCGCTTCACCAGGTCGTCGATATCCCGCGAAGCCGTATCCTGCGAGCATTTCCCGATTGCCGCCCACTTCGACGAAGTGAGCTTGCCCTCGAAGCCGTCGAATAGCAGGTTCAACACCTTCGTCTGCCGCTCGTTGAACCGTTCGCCCGCGTGCGCCTCCCAGAAACGGGACTTCGCGAGGACGCTCCCGAGGATGCCTTGCGACCCGTCGAAAGCGCGTTCGAGACACCCCAGGAACCATTCAAGCCACCCGGTGATGTCCATCCCGCCCTTCTGCGTTTTCTCCAGGATGCCGTAATAGGCGCTGCGCTCGACCCGTATTTGCGAGGACATGCTGTAGAAACGCTGCGGGCTCATCTCCGAGCGGGCGAGCGACAGGTCGGCGATCGCACGCGCGATCCGGCCGTTGCCGTCCTCGAAGGGGTGGATGGTCACGAACCAGAGATGCGCGATCGCGGCCCTCAGCAACTCGTCGAGCGGGTCGCGGCCGTTGAACCAGGCGAGGAACGCGCGCATCTCTTTCGCCAGCCTGTTCGCGGCGGGCGCCTCGAAATGAACGCGCTCGCGGCCCGCCGGGCCCGAAACGACCCGCATGGGGTCGGTTCGAGGCGGACGCCATGCGCCCACGGTGATGCGATGCAGGCCGCTGCGTCCCGTGGGAAACAGGGCCGCGTGCCAGCCGTGCAGCCTCCCGGTGGTCAGGGGCCGGGCGTAGTTGCGCGCGGCATCCAGCGTCATTTCGACCACGCCTTCGACGTTCCGGTCGGCGGGCAGGGCCGAGACGATGTCCATGCCGAGCCTTCGTGCAACGGAGGACCGGACCTGGGCCTTGTCCAGGATCTCCCCTTCGATTTCGCTCGACTTGAGGACTTCCTCGGTGAGGGACCGGAGTACCGCTTCCGAGCGGACCTGGAATCCGAGCGATTCCATGCGCCCGATCAGGCGTCCCTGGCGCAGGCGGACTTCGGACAGGCGCACGGCCAGCGCTTCCTTGTCCCACAGGAACCTGGGCCAGTCCTTGAGTTCGTGAATGTAGGTGGCGGGCATGATTGTGCGCAGGCCGTGCGGCGATCCAAGCGGCAATCTCCGCATGTGGCCAGATATTCTACGCGCTTTATGCGGAGAATAGGGAGGACAATCTCCGCACCCTCACTCCGGCTTGAACCCACTCTCCGCGAGCATCCTCCTCTCCCTCTCGAACTGCCCCCGCGCATACCCCAGGTACGCCTCCCCCGGCATCACGCTCGCCTGCATGTCGAAGTTGTCCAGCTGCTTTAAATACTCCGCATCCCCCGCCGCCTTCATGAACGCCCCCTGCAACCGAGCGGCGATCCGAGGATCGAGCCCGCGAGGGGCGACGAGCCCGACCGGCGACTCGATCACGAAGTCGTGACCCAGCTCCCGAACCGTAGGCACGTTCGGAAAGCGCTTCAACCGCGCTGAAGTAAACACCCCGAGCAGCCACACCTTCCCACCCTGCACCTGCGGCCCGAATCCGGGATCGCCGTAGACGTCCAGGTGCCGGCCGATCGGCGCCTGGACGCTCTCGGCGCCGCCCTTGAAAGGCACCATGTTGAAGCTCACGCCCGCGGACTTCGCGAGCCGCTCGGCATAGATGGCGCTGTGCGGCTACTTCGCGGGCACCACCGTCCGCAACTCCCGCACTACCGCGCCTTCCTTCACGCTCCCGCTCGTCGTGCCTTCGTTCATGCGGCGAACGCACTCGTCGCGATCCTTCGCCGGCTGGCTGTCGCACCGGGCGAGCCGGTTCTTCTCGAGCTCGGCCGAGCTGGTGAGCCCGCCGCGCTTGGCTTCCTGCAGGGCAGCGCCGGCTTCGCGCAGGCAAGCCTGGCGGTCGCCGACGTCGCTCTTCATGCACTCGGCGCGATCGCGGTTGTAAGTGGCTTGCGCCTCGGAAATCTTGGCGGCAAAGGCGGGCGTCGAGCAGATCAGGAGTGCGACGGCGCCGGACAGGAAACGATTCATGGACATGGGATGCCCTCCTTGGTAGACGCCACTGTGCCAAGCCCCGCGGTCTCATTCAGTGCGGTTGCGAACTTAAAAGGGGGGGCTCGCGGCCGGCGAGTTCGACCTGCGCGTCGGCGGCCAGGTGTGCCTCGAGTTCGACAACAGCAAGCTGCCGAACGACGAGGCGGGCCTCGCCAAGCACCCGGGCACCGGCGTCCACACCTTCGAGGGTGTGATCACGCGCCTCGAGCCGAACCGCGTGCTGGCCTACACCTGGCTCTGGGGCGACAACGAGACGGAGGTCACCTACGAGCTGTCGCCCAAAGGCAAGGAGGTGCTGCTCACCATCCTCCACCGCCGCCTGACGCCCGACGTGGCGAAGAGCGTGACCGCGGGCTGGGACGTGCACACCGGCATCCTCGCCGACGTGCTCAGCGGCATCGCGCCGCGCCCGTTCTGGACTACGCACGACGAACTTGCGGTGGCGTACGCCGCGCGGGCTTAACCAGGGGCGCGGAGGCCGATTCTTCGACATTCACTTTCGAAGATCGGCCTGCCGCTTAGCTCTTCGGGCAGTTGGTGTATCGGTACAGGTACATTCTCCTACCGCATCAGCTCATCGAGCTGCACCCGCACGGCCTTCTGCGCCTGCTCGGTGGCGGACGGGCTGTTGCCGACGGTCGCGCCTTTCTTGACGCAGCTCGCCATGCTCCCGGGGTCCACCGGCCCGAGGATGCTTGGCGCTCTCGGAAAGCAATCGGCCGCGTTAAAAACAGCCGGCAGGTAGGTCGTGGTTCTGGCCTGGTCGAAAGAATGGAAGGCATCGGGATACACAGTGATCGCGACGTCCTGGCCGGCGGCCTTCAGCGACGCGGCCAGCTCCGCGCACGGCTTGGCCGGGGTCCAGTCGTCCGCACCGCCGGTATGGATCCGCACCGGCGCCGAGACCCGGTCCCGCTCGGGGAAGACGACGTTGCAGTAAGGGTAGAAGGGGAGGAAGGCGCGAAAGGCGGGCAGGCCTGCCGGCGCGAAGGCGTCCTTCGCCCAGGCCGTCGACGCGAGCATGGTGACGATGCCCCCGTGCGAAAAACCCATGAGCGCCACGCGCTTCGCGTCCACTTTCGGGTGCGCCGCCAGCAAGCGCAGCGCGCCGTAGACGTCGGCCAGGCGCTGGAGCGGCGAAAGCGCGTTCGGATTGGTGCAGGCCTCGGAGAGGCTGCGTCCGCCGAGGCTATCGATGTTGAACGTGGCATAGCCCGCGCTGCGCAGGTAGGGGCCCCACACGGGCTCGACGAAGCGGTTACCCGCGCAGCCGTGCGCAAGCACGACCGCGGGGAAAGGCCCGGCCCCTTGAGGAAACAGCAGCTCGCCCGAAAGCTGCAGGGCAGTGCCCACGACGACGAACGGCTCGGTGGTCGAACCACGTTGCAGGCTGCCGGCGGTAGTTAATGAAATGACGCCGGAGTCCTGCGCGCGGGCGGCGACGCAGCAGATCGAAACAATTGCCAGCGACAGCATGACGATCGATTTCATGGCCACTCTCCCCAATGGATTCCGACGAGGAAAGTTTACGCCCGAACCCGGAGCGTTTGCTGGCTGCCGATGTCAGAATGGCGGCCCCGAGCGGCGGAAGACCGTTCGTTTCAAGTCCAAAGGAGGACGCCATGAGAGTGCTCGTTTCAGCAGCCTGTTTTGCTTTTTTCCTTATTCCCTCGCTGGTGCAGGCGCAGCCCTGCCCCGACAAGAGCATCAACTACTGGCAGGCCTTCCCCGCCGGCGGCGAATCGGACCTTTCGGCCCGCCACCAGCAGATCGTGCTGAAGAAAAAGTGTCCCGCGATCGAAACGATCATCCAGTACAAGCCCGGCGCAGGCGGCGGCCTCCTGTGGTCGCAGATGAACCAGAGCGCGGGCGACGGCACCCACGTTTTCGGCGTCAACCTGCCGCACATCGTGTTCCAGCCGATCGAGGGCCAGGTGCAGTACCAGACCGCCGACGTGACGCCGGTGTTCTGGTTCCACTACACGCCGGATGCGCTGGTGGTGCAGGACTCGAGCCCGATCAAGTCTTTCGCCGATTTCGTCAAGGCGGCCAAGGCGCAGCCGGGCAAGCTCTCGCTCGGCGGCTCGGGCCTCAATTCGGCCAACCACGCGGCGCACGAGCGAATGAACGCCGCGTTCGGCTTCAAGACCACCTACGTGCCGTTCAAGGGCACCGGCGACATGACCACGGCGGTGATCGGCGGCCACGTCAGCGGCGCGATGTCGTACTCGGCTTTCGCGATCAACAACAAGGGCAAGGTGCGCGCGCTTGCGATTGCGATGGACAAGCGCCACCCGTTGCTGCCGGACGTGCCCACCTTCAAGGAGCTCGGCGTCGACTGGGTCGACGGCGCGTATCGCGGCATCGGCGTGCCGAAATCCACCCCGCTCGCCGAGAAGAAGCGCCTCTCCGACCTCTGGCGCGCGCTGAACAACGATCCTGAAATGAAAGAGCTCGCGGCCAAGAGCGGCTTTGAGCTGGTCAACGTCGGCATGGAAGAGATGGACCCGTTCATGAAAGAAAAGGTCAAGCTCTACACCGAAGGCGCCGCGCGCCTGGGGCTGGGGAAAAAATAGATGAAGACGTACCGCATCGCGGCCATCTCCGGGGATGGCATCGGCAACGAGGTGATCCCCGCCGGCATGGACGTGCTCGCCGCGCTTGCCGGCAAGGAAGGTTTCGAGATGCAATTCGAGCCCTTCGACTGGGGCTCGGAGCGCTACAAGAAGACCGGCGCCTATATCCCCGAGGGCGGCCTCGCGAAGCTGAAGACATTCGATGCGATCCTCTTCGGCGCGGTCGGCGCGCCGGACGTGCCGGACCATGTGTCGCTCTGGGGCCTGCGCCTGCCGATCTGCCAGGGCTTCGACCAATACGCCAACGTGCGCCCGACGCGCGTGCTGCCCGGCGTCACGAGCCCGCTCGCGAAGGGCGAAGACATCGACTGGGTCATCATCCGGGAGAACTCGGAGGGCGAGTACTCCGGCTCGGGCGGCCGCGTGCACACGGGACTGCCCGACGAGCTCGCGACCGAGACCTCGGTCTTTACGCGCAGCGGCTGCGAGCGGATCCATCGCTTCGCGTTCGAGCTTGCGAAGAAGCGGAAGAAAAAGCACCTGACCCTGGTCACCAAGTCCAACGCACAGCGCCACGGCATGGTGCTCTGGGACGAGATCTTCTACGAGGTGGCCAAGAACTATCCCGAGGTGCAGACCCAGCGCGTGCTGGTCGACGCCATGACCACCGTGATGGTGCTCAAGCCCGCGAGCCTCGACGTCATCGTGGCCTCGAACCTGCATGCGGACATCCTCTCGGACCTCGCGGCCGCGCTCTCGGGGTCGCTCGGCATTGCGCCGACCGCGAACCTCAATCCGGAGCGCACGTTTCCCTCGATGTTCGAGCCGATCCACGGCTCCGCCTTCGACATCACCGGCAAAGGTGTGGCGAATCCGATTGCGACGTTCTGGACCGCGGCCATGATGCTCGAGCACCTGGGCGAACTAAGCGCAGCTGCGCGCCTGATGAAGGCCATCGAGCGCACCTGCGAGGAGCAGGTCTTCACGCCGGACCTCGGCGGCGTGCACGATACGCGCGCGGTGACGAATGCGGTGAAGCGGGCGCTCTAGTTCGAAGCAGGTCGCAGCGGCGGAATTGACCGGGGCGAAATTAACGCATACATTGTCGAATATGTTAATGGATTCGACATTTACCCAAGAGGCGCAAAAGACGGCATCGGGCGGCCTCGAGGCGGTCGAATCCGCCTCCGCCCCCGGTCCATTGGCTTTATTAGGAGAACCGTCCATGCGAGATCTTCTTCATTGCCTGTTTGGCGCACTCCTGGGTGTGGTTGCCCAGGGGGCGGTTGCGCAGGGCTTTCCCTCCAAGGCAGTACGCGTGATCGTTCCGTTTCCACCAGGGCAAGCGGCGGACATCTTCTCGCGCATAGCGGCCGAGCGGCTTTCGCAACTCTGGGGTCAGCCCCTCGTGGTGGAGAACCGTGCCGGCGGCGGCGGGGTTCCGGGAATCATGGCCGGCAAGCAGGCGGCCCCCGACGGCTACACGATTGTCGTAGGCACCAGCGGGACGCTCGGTGTGAACCCCGGCATCTACGCAAGCCTGCCATACGACCCTTTGAAGGATTTTGTGGCGGCGTCCAACCTGTTCATCGTGCCGCTCGTCCTGGTGGCGCATCCCGACTTCGCGCCGA
>JANMDK010000115.1:0-3398 GCA_031376265.1 Pseudomonadota bacterium | reverse complement strand
CCTCGCCTGCTTCAACGGGAGCCTGCATTCAGGTTCGAAACACGTCGTGTAAATCGCCGACGACGGGCGGCCGTCGGGCGACACTTCAATGAGTGGAAACTGGTCGGGTGAAAGGCGAGATCATCGAAACCTGCCGCTCCGATCCACGCACACCACCCACCTTGCCATCTCGGCACTCGCGAGTGGCGCTAGAATTGCCATTTCGTGCAGTCGAACGATTTCGAGTGCCGCCCCCGTATCGCGGTGACGATCGCGCCGAAGCCCTACCGCGGGATCGCCGCCGTCCAGCCGAAGAGAACGGCAGGAGATCGAGGCGATCAGGACAGGGGATGGGGCGACGAAGAGTATTCTGTTTCTCGTAGCCAGCTGTGCGCCGTTCAGATTGGCAATCAGATGTTCGCGGAACGTTATGAGAAACGTTGGTCCGCTGTTGTGCAGCGTTTCGGACGCCTCCGCGGGGACAGGCTACCACACCCTCGGCGCCTGGCGTCGGAAACGCGCCAAGGCACGAAGCGCGGGCGATAGGGCAGAGCGCTGCTACGGTCACCTATGGGCTTTTCTGCCGGACACCGAGCTCGATGATATCGCTCGGACGGGCGGCCGGGTTGGATGACGGCCGGTCAGGATGATCCGAAGCGTGGCCGACGTGGTGAGCCGATGCTCTCGTGCATCGATGTCAGAGGTCTGGACGGGCGTTTTGCGTGCCTCGGCGCAAGCGGGCTCGATGCCGGTTGGAGTCCGGCAATCTCGATCAGGGCTTGAGCGGGTCGGCAGCATGCTCGCGGTCATGATGTATCGAACCTCGGCGATTGCGGTCTTGGCGACGGGTTGTGCCTCGGGGTTTCGCCACGACCGAACGTTTCGATGACGATCATGGCTGAGCGGCAGCAGGGGCACGGGCTTGGATGACGACGGGGCGCGTCGGGCTCGACCGGCTTCGGAGCTGGCGGTGTTGGCGCCGGGACATTCAGCAACTCGCGCATGCGGGCGATGTTGGCGGCGCGCTTGGTGCCGGCGAAGAGCCCGTAGTGGCGGACGCGATGGAAGCCCTTCGGCAGCACGTGCATCAGGAACCTCCTGATGAACTCGAAGGGAGCGAGCGTCATGGTCTTCCAGCGATCCGGGCCGTCGATCCTGTAATCCTTCCATCTGAATGACACGCCGCCGTCGTCGGCAGCCACGAGCCGCCGGTTCGAGATCGCTGCACGATGCGTATATCGCGACAGATAGCGGAGCACCTGCTCGGGTCCGGCGACCGGCGGGCGGCTGTCGACGATCCAGCCGATTTTGCGCAGCGGCGCCAGCCAGCGCTTGAAGCGCTTGTGCTCGCCGAGTGGCGTTTGCGTGCCGAAGAACTTCAATCGTCCCGCCTTGTGCGCCTCTGCCAGCATGGCGAGGACACGGCCACGGAACAGCGCCGACAGCACCGGGACAGGCAGGAAGTAGCGCGAGCGGCAGGAGATCCAACGTGTGCCATCGAGTGATCTGCCGCCACCCGGCACGATCATGTGCACGTGCGGGTGATGCGTCATCGCCGATCCCCAGGTGTGCATCACCGACGTGAACCCTATCCTGGCACCGAGATGCTTCGGATCTGCAGCGATCGTCAACGTCGTCTCGGCCGCCGCCTTCATGAGGATGTCGTACATGACAGCCTTGTTGTGGAAGGCGAGATCGCGCAGCGGCGCCGGCAACGTGAACACGAGATGGAAATACTCGACAGGCAGCAACTCGGCCTCGCGTGCCTCAAGCCACTCGCGAGACGCCGCCGCCTGACACTTCGGGCAATGCCGGTTGCGACAGCTATGGAAAACGAGGAGCGTGTGGCCGCAAGCAACATTCTTGCAACGCACGACCTGTCCGCCGAGCGCCGCCGTCCGGCAGCGCTCGATCGCCGACATCACCTTCAACTGCTCGAGGCTGATGTGCCCTGCGTTGGCGGCACGCCAAGCAGGGCCGTGGCGGCGGAAAATCTCCGCCACCTCCAGATCAGGCCGCGACACCGCGTGACGCCACTACTTGGCGCTTCGGCCCTTCCTCTTCGACCTGTGGTGCTTGATGCGCAGCTGCTCGAGCGGGCTCACGAGCTTGGCGATGAGCCCGGTTGCGACGCGTGCGTAACGCGCGGTCGTATCAAGCTTGTCGTGTCCGAGAACCGCCTGGATCTTACGAATGTCCGTGCCCTGTTCGAGCATGTGCGTGGCAAACGAATGCCGCAGTGAATGCAGCGACACGCGCTTGGTGATGCCGGCCGCGTCGGCTGCCTCGTGGAAGAGCCGGCTCAGCTGCCGCGTCGTCAACGGCGCATGCTCGCCACGGCCGGGAAAAAGCCAGCGCTCGTCAGACGGAATACCCATATCGCTGCAGACTGGCCGCTCGCACCACCATTCGCGCAGCAGCATGTGCACGTCGGCCGGCAGCATCACGTGCCGGTCCTTGCGGCCTTTCGATTGCACGATTCGGATGATCTTCTGCTGGCCGTCGATGTCACAGACCCGCAGACGCACCACTTCGCCCGCCCGAAGCCCGCAACCATAGGCAACGACGAGCATGACGTGGGCCATGAAGCTCGGCGCATGTGCAATGATGCGCTCAACCTCCTCCGGCGCCAGGATCAGCGGCAGGCGCGTCGTGCTGAAAGCGCGCGTCTTCGACACGACGGCTCCTTCAGGTGATAGATCTCGGCGGCGAGATCGTGCCGCCTGAGCGTGACCTTGAGCAGGAACTTGAGCCCGGTCATGATCCGGTTGCGATTGCAGATCGATGCGCCGGCCTCGATCAGATGCGTCTGGAAGGCGCGCACCTCGTCGGCGGTGGCGGTGTCGGGCGAGCGCTTCAGCCAGGTGGCGAACCGCACGCAGGCGGCGATGTGGCCACGCTGGCTCTCGCGGCCGTGCTTGCGCGCGATCATGTCGTCGATCATGCGCTGGCGCAGCGGGCTGACGGGCTTTGAGGTGGTCTTGGACTTGGAACTCATGACGCTACTCCTGAGTACGGGTGAACCCCGCCGCACTCAGAATGCGCCTTTGCCAATACCCATCATCGTTAGTTGATCAATCCGTGGACATGCCCGGAACTCCCCCGCCCTCAGCGGGCTGCGCGAAGCGCTTCGTGCTTTGCCGGTCGGGCGACTGACGATCGAGCCGAGCCACGCGCCGATGTTCCGGCTTGAACGGGTCTGACCGCCACGATCGGGTAGGCCGGTATTCCTCTGGATCCAGAAGCGCCTTGCTCGCAGGTGAATGCACCCTTATGTGGCCCGAAGCAGGAAGCCTGACTTCGGCTCCTATGGAAATGTGAGCGGACCCGACCGCCGAACGCAAGCCCAGAGTTTGTCGGCTCCTCGTCGACGTCCGGTTTCTGCATTGTGACCGTCAAGGCTCAGATGCAGCGAGGGC
>JANMDK010000304.1:0-3445 GCA_031376265.1 Pseudomonadota bacterium | reverse complement strand
AGTGCACACGGAGGCTGCCTTGCTCAACGCCGTCAATCTCACCCGACAGGAAGCGCAAGCCGCCTTCTCGAACCCGGTGGTCTACCTGGAGAAGTTCCTCGAGAGCCCGCGCCACATCGAGATCCAGGTTCTTGCCGACGAACACAAGAACGCGGTATTCCTCGGCGAACGCGACTGCTCGATGCAGCGCCGGCACCAGAAAGTGATCGAGGAGGCGCCGGCGCCCGACCTTTCGCTGCGCCTTCGGGACCGCGTCGGGGAGCGCTGCGTGGAGGCCTGCAAGAAGATCGGCTACCGCGGCGCAGGCACCTTCGAGTTCCTCTACGAGAACGGCGAGTTCTTCTTCATCGAGATGAATACCCGGGTGCAGGTAGAGCACCCGGTCACCGAGATGATCACGGGCATTGACATCGTGCAGGCGCAAATCCGAATCGCCGCCGGCGAGAAACTGCCGTTCAGGCAACGCGACATCCAGTTGCGCGGGCACGCGCTCGAATGCCGCATCAACGCCGAGGATCCCTACAAGTTCACGCCTTCGCCCGGCAAGATCACCTCGTACCATCCGCCCGGCGGCCCCGGCATCCGGGTGGACTCGCACGTCTACCAGGGCTACACCGTGCCGCCGAACTACGACTCGATGGTCGGCAAGGTCATCTCGTACGGCGCGACTCGCGATCAGGCGATCCGCCGCATGCGGATCGCGCTGTCCGAAATGGTGGTCGAAGGCATCCTCACCAACATTCCGCTGCACCAGGACCTGCTGAACGACAAGGGCTTCATCAAGGGCGGCGCTTCGATTCACTACCTCGAGCAGAAGCTCGCGCAGGAAAAGAAAAAGGTCGTGAAGTAAGGGCGGGGACGTGGCCTGGCTCGCGATCAAGCTTTACGCCCGCGCCGGCGACGCCGAAGCGCTCGCCGACGCTCTGTTGGAGGCGGGCGCGCTTTCGGTCAGCTGTGACGACGCGGATGCCGGCACGCCGTACGAAGCGGCGCAATTCGCCGAGCCTGGCGCCCCCCCGCCGCAGCCCTGGAAGCGCAACCTGCTGACGGTGCTCGTCGACGCCGATGCGGCCCCGTCGCAGATCCTCGCAGAGGCGGCGAGCGCAAGCGAGGTGCCGATCTCCGGATTCGAAACCTCGATCGTCGAAGACGAGGATTGGGTCAAGCGCACACAACGCCAGTTTGAGCCGATGCAAATCTCCGAAGGCCTTTGGATCGTGCCGAGCTGGTGCGTACCGCCGGATCCCGCGGCGATGAACATTTCGATTGATCCGGGGCTCGCTTTCGGGACCGGCAGCCACCCGACGACACGGCTCGTGCTGCGCTGGCTGTCCCGGACTGTGCGGGGCGGGGAAAGCGTCCTCGACTACGGGTGCGGCTCGGGCATCCTGGCGATCGCCGCGGCCCGCCTTGGAGCGAAGCGCGTCAGCGGGGTCGACATCGATCCGCAAGCGGTGGTTGCCGCGCAGGACAACGCGGCCAAGAACGGCGTTAAAGTGCGGTTCGCGACGCCCGATGCGGTTCGCGCCGACCCTGCCGACATCGTCGTGGCCAATATCCTCGCCAACCCGCTCATCGTCCTTGCCCCGATCATCACGACGCATTGCGCGGGATCGCTCGCGCTGTCCGGGATCCTCGAGTCGCAGGCCGAAGAAGTGGCCGCTGCTTACTCGGCGCATTTCAAGGTCGAGGTCGCCGAACGCGAAGATGGCTGGGTGCTGCTGACCGGGACGCGCCTGTGAGCCTGGTCACCCGCTGCCCGGCGTGCTCGACGACGTTCCGCGTCGCGCCGGCCCAGCTTTCCGCGCGCGGCGGACGAGTGCGATGCGGCAAATGCTCGGGGGTCTTCGACGGCGTGGCCAACCTCCTTACCGAGGAGGCCGTTGCCGCGCTGCCGGCCGAACCCTCCCCGCAACTCGGCCTTTTCGAAGGCCGCGCGCCGGCCTCCGGCGACGTTGCCGACGATGAGTTGCCGGCCGCGGAAACCGCGTCGCCTATGCCGAGCGAGGCGGTGCCGACGGCCGCGCAAAAAAGGGAGGGCGCCTTGCAGCGCATCGAGCGCTCTGAGAGGGTCGTGGTCCCGGCGTTCCTCGAACCGGAACCCCCGGCCGCTGGGCATTTCCTCGTCTGGAGCCTGCTCGCGATCGTGGCGCTCGCCGCGATCGCGCTTCAGGCGAGCCTCCACTTTCGCACCGAGATCGGCGTGCTCCTGCCGCAGTCGCGGCCGTACCTCGAGGTGGCCTGCGATTTCCTCGGCTGCGACGTCCGCCTGCCGCGGCGCGCGGACCTGCTGAGCATCGAATCCTCGGACCTGCAGGCCGACGGCCAGCGGGCGGGCGTCATCGTGCTCAACGCGCTGCTGCGTAACCGCGCCCCATTCGCGCAGGAGTATCCGGACCTGGAGCTCACGCTCACCGACCATGCCGAACGCGCGGTGATCCGCAAGGTCCTCAAGCCGCGCGACTACCTGCAGGAGAAGCGGGGCACCCTGGCGCAGGGCATGGGCGGTGGCAGCGAGGAGTCGGTCCGGCTCTTCCTCGAAACCGGCGGCATCCTCGCCACCGGGTACCAGCTGTTCCTCTTCTATCCCTGCCCGCCGCCGCCGTCTTCGGCGTATTGGCAACTAAGTTATCCTTCGCGCTGCCAGGATCCCGGCGGCAAATAACTCGAAAGGCTCCTTTGCGTACTCTCATCACGGGCTCGGTCGCCTACGACACGATCATGGTGTTCCCCGACCGATTCAAGAACCACCTGCTTGCAGACCAGCTCCACATCCTCAACGTTTGTTTCCTCACGCCCGAGATGCGGCGCGAATACGGCGGCTGCGCGGCCAATATCGGCTACAACCTCAAGCTCCTCGGCGGCGACCCGATGGTCATGGCCACGGTCGGCGAGGACATCACCCCTTACCTCGAACGGCTCGATTCGCAGGGCCTGTCGGCGAAGCATCTGCGCAAGGTCCCCGGGCAGTTCACGGCGCAGGCGTTCATCACCACCGACCTCGACAACAACCAGATCATCGCGTTCCACCCCGGCGCGATGAACTTCTCGCACGAAAACCGCATCGATGCGTCCCTCGGCGCCGAGCTCGCGATCATCGCGCCGGATGGCAAGGACGGCATGCTGCAGCACGCGCGCCAATGCGCCGAGGCCGGCATCCCGTTCGTTTTCGATCCCGGCCAGGGATTGCCGATGTTCGCGGCCGGCGAGCTTGCCGAGTTCGTCCGGCTGGCCGACTACGTCGCGGTCAACGACTACGAAGGCAAGATGCTCGAGGAGAAAACCGGCATGAGCCTCGAGACCATGGCGCGCAACGTGAAGGCGCTGGTGCTCACCCTCGGCTCGCAAGGCTCGGTGATCTATTCCGAAGGCAAGCGCCACGAAATCCCGATCGTGAAGGCAGGCGCGATCCTCGATCCGACGGGCTGCGGCGACGCCTACCGTG
>JANMDK010000303.1:0-4433 GCA_031376265.1 Pseudomonadota bacterium | reverse complement strand
GAGAACCTCGTCGACAACGCGCTGCGCTACGCCCCCTCCAACAGCCAGGTCACCGTCTCGGTGCGGCAGGACGGCACGATGGCCGAGATCAGCGTGGTCGATTCAGGCCCGGGCATCCCGGCGGAGGAAAGGGAGCGTGTCTTCGAGCGCTTCCACCGGCTGGAAGGCGACAGTACCGCCGGCAGCGGCCTGGGCCTGGCGATCTCGAAGGCGATCGTCGAGCGCCATCACGGCAGTATCACGCTCGAGGATGCCGCACCGGGCTCGGTACCCGCGGGATTGCTGGTGCGGGTGCGGCTGCCAATGCACGACCTGCCGCATCACGTCCTGCTGCGGGCGGCTTAGGCAGCTAGCGGCTGCGGCTGGGTTGCGAAGCCGTAACGCGCGTAAAGCTCGGCCGGCGCGTGGTTGACTCGCAGCAGCGCAAGCAGTTTTTTCTCCAGTACCGCTTCGAGCGCCGGATCGTTAAGCGGTCGCGACTGCGAAGGATCCGCCTCCATGTCGTAGATCACCGTCTTCGCGTCGAGCAGCGGATAGCGGCGGGTCATGTTGGCCTTGGCGTCCATGCGGATCGGCAGCTGCCAGACCGGATACCCCTGCGTGAACGGCAGCGAGGCAACCACCTGCGCATCGCCGAATTCCGAGGCCTCGAAGTACGAGCGCATGTTCATCGGCATCAGCGTGTACTGGTTCAGCGCGCCGGCGAGCGCCTCGACCGGGTAGCGGAAGTACGTGTAGCGCCCGTCGGTGAAATTGATCGCCGCGCCGAACTGGCCGTAGATGCACCCCGTCTCGGCTGGGCGCGGATCGTCTTTCGCAAGCGCCGGGACGAGGCTCACGCCCTGCGTCTCCGGCGGTTTTGGCAGCCCGAAGATCTCGAGCAGCGTCGGCATGACGTCGATCGTCTGCGTGAGCGTCTTCGCGCGGCGAGGCTCGAGGCCGGCAGAGCGCGGCGGCGCAACGAGCAGCGGGATATGCGCGACCTCGTTGAAGAAGGGCGGCCGGTTCTTGCCGAGGAATTCCTTCTCGCCGAGCAAAAGGCCATGGTCGGTGCTGAGTACGATCCACGTGTCTGCCCAGAGGTCGTGCTTGTCGAAGGCATCCAGCAAACGGCCGAGCTGCTCGTCGCAAGCGGCGACCAGCGCCTCGTAGTTGCCGCGCAGCCGCTTCAACAGCGCCGGGCTCAGGTCGGACTTGCCGTAGCTCGGCCAGTCGAAGATCTTGCCGCCGAGCGCGGCGGCGTCCGATAGGAAACGCTCCGGCGCAAAGAACGGCTCGTGCGGGTCGAAGCATTCGAGGTGCAGGAACCAGTTGTCGTCCGCATGGTGCGCATCGAGGAAAGCCCCGGCGCTGTCGAAGCATTGCGTCAGCGGAAAGAGGCCGGCCTGCTCGAGGTAGTCCCGGTTGACGTAGTACGGCAGCTTGCCATTCATGTCTTCCGTGAAATCGTGCTGACGCTCGTCGAAGCGAGCCGCATAAGCCTCGCTCTTCGGGCGCAGCCGCGGCCGCCACTTGTCCTTTTCCTGGCCACGGATGAATTCCCAGGACGCATAGCGCCCGTGGAACCCGGTGCCGCCATCCTCGAAGTAATGGTAGTGGTCGGTGATCAGGTGCGTGTACACACCATTGGCGTTGAGGATTTCCGCGATCGAGCGGTCGAAAGGTTCGAGCGGGCCCCAGCCGCGATGCAGGAAATTCAGCCGCCCGGTCTGGATGTCGCGCCGGGCCGGCATGCACGGCAGGCTCCCGACGAAATGGCGGTCGAACACGACGCCCTTGTCTGCGAGGCGCTGGAAATTGGGCGTGCGGAATTTTCCGGAAGCCGCGGCGTCCGCATAGCAGGAAAGCGCGTGCCGGTTCAGCGAATCGAAGAGGACGAAGACGCACTTCAACTCAGTCGATCCTCGCGCCGGATTTGGCGACGACTTCTTTCCATTTGGGCACCTCTCGCGCGAGGAACGCCTGGAATTCGGCAGGACCGGCGCCACTGAACTCGATGCCCATTGCCTCGATCCTTGCGCGGATCTCCGCCGGCGCGAGGCCGGCCGCCACGGCGGCCTGCAGGCGCTCGATCAGGTCCGGCGGCGTGGATGCAGGCGCCAGCAGTCCCTGCCAGCCGATCGCCTCGAATCCCGGAAACCCGCTTTCCGCCACCGTCGGCACCGAAGGCATCACGCGCGAGCGCGCCGGCGACGAGATCGCAAGCGCGCGCAGGCGGCCGCCGTTGACGTGCTGAACCACTTCGGGGAAAGCGGCGAACATCACGTCGGTCTGGCCGCCAATGAGGTCGGTGACCGCGGGGGCGCCGCCTTTGTATGGGATATGCACGATGCGCAGGTTGGCTGCCGATTTGAGCATCTCCATCGCAAGGTGCTGCGGCGTGCCGTTGCCGCCGGAACCATAGGTCAGCCGGCCCGGGTTCGCGCGGAGGAAGGAAACGAACTCCGGGAACCGCACGATCTTCGAGTTGGCCGGCACGAGGAGCAGGCTCGGCACCGTGGCCACCAGCGTGATCGGCTTGAAATCCCTGAGCGCGTCGTAAGGCAGGTTGCGATACAGGCTCGGATTGATCGCCAGCGGCGCGGAAGTGAAGAGCAGCGTGTAGCCGTCACCCGGCGCTTTCGCGACCATCTCGTGCGCGATGTTGCCGCTCGCTCCGGGACGGTTCTCGACAACGAAAGGCTGGCTCCAGGTATCGCTCAAGATCTTCCCGACCATGCGCGCGATCGTGTCGGTGACCCCGCCGGGCGGAAAGCCGACGATGATGCGTGCGCCTTTCTCGGGATAGCCGGCTGCGTGTGCTGGTGCGATCGAAACCGTCGAGAGCCCTACGATGAAAGCACCCATGACGCGCAGCGTCATAGCGGCGAATAGCTTCAACCCGATCATCTTTTCCACGCTCCTGTGAACTAATACTCGCCGCGAAACGCGTCCTGCCCGCGCTGGTAATTGTTGTTGCTCTGCGCAGGATTGCGGTTCACCAGCGGCCGCCCGAAGAGCGGATGCTTCATGCTGCGTACCTCGTGCTCGATGCGGAACAGCGGCTGGTTCGTCTCGAGGTCGACGATGTCCATGAAACGCCATTCGTGCGCGTCGGTTTCCTTGCTGATGAGGCCTCGCTCCAGCAGGCGCTTGTACGGCCCGGAGAAATCCGCGAGGTAGATCTGCATGTGATGGCCGTCGTACTCGGGGATCGCCGCGCCGCATTCGCGGAAGAGAAGTTTTTGGTCCCGGCCAATGCCGACCGAAGCAGTTGCCGCGCCCTCTGTCATGACTACCTCCGCCGGCGCGCCCAGGATTTGCGGATAGAACTTCGCAATCCCCGCTGCAGCCCCTTGCGGCACGCCGTACTCGATGTACGCCATGCCGATCTCCATCGCGCCGAATCGTTCGGCCGGCGCATGGCAGCGAAAGCGGTTGCCCCACGGGCAGGTGGCCGCAACGAAATCGCCGCGATCCTCGAAGGAAAACTGCGTGCCGGCGAGCCCCGTGGCGACCCGCGCGAGCCGCTTCTTGAGCAACTCGAGATCCGGCACCACCAACCCGATCGTGCCGCGCAGCACCTGCGCCTCGCGCGTCGGCAGGTGCACCTGGCTGCGGCCGAGGTTCACCCACATGTTTTCCAGCCCAACCATGAGGTACGGGTCGCGCGTGCCGCCGATCCCGGCGACATAGAAGAGCGTGGCGAGCCGCTGGTCCGGCTGCGTCACGTTGACGTGCTCGAGGTGGACGATGTTGCTGACGTCCTCGAGGGTTCTGTCGAACTTCATGGGGTTGGCATGCCCGAATTAGCAGAACCGCCGGCCGAGTAAAACCCCAATCTCCTTACTTTGCGATTTCCTTCGTTTGCGCGTTCGCGCAAACGTACAGAAATCGCAAAGTAAGGAGACATAGGGTTTATTTAACCGGCGGTATGCAAAGCGCGCATCACGAATTCACAACGTTCGCAAAGACAACCTAGCTTTTATAACCCGGATCCCGCCGATCCAGCATCCTCAGCATCGCCGGCCACTCCATCACGCCGAACGGGCGGCGCGTCTGCGGCTGGTAGTTCATGTAGGTCTTGTCGAGCACGCTCTGCGGCACCGGGTTGAGCTCGCGGCCCATCGAGAGCGCCGCAATCTGCGTCTTGCACGACAGTTCCAGTCGATGCATCGCGTTGAAAGCCTCGCCCACCGTGCGGCCGACCGTGAGCAGGCCGTGGTTGCGCATGATCATCGCGTTGTTGTCGCCGAGATCCTTCACCAGCGACTCGCGCTCGGCGAGGTCGAGCGCGACGCCGAAGTAGTCGTGGTAGCCGATCTTGAGGAAGCGCATCGAGGTCTGCGCGAGCGGCAGCAGGCCTTCCTTGAGCGCCGAGACCGCCATGCCGGGCCAGGTGTGGGTGTGGATCACGCAGTCGATCTCGGGCTTGGCGTCGTGGATCGCGCCGT
>JANMDK010000271.1:0-3813 GCA_031376265.1 Pseudomonadota bacterium | reverse complement strand
CCGCCCGCAAACCTTTCTGCGCCGGCTCCCACTCCCGGCACTCAAATAAAATGGGGTAACAGTCTATTTATCGGGCGCTAAAAATCGACTCTGACCCCATTTATTGTTCACTTCTTGGCGGCGGTCCAGCGGGCCTCGGCGCCGTTGTCGGCGCGCAGCATGCCTTCCATCGTGTTGCCCGTAACGCGCCCGTTGAAGGCGCGGCGCACCCCGTTGCCATCCACGTAGGTAAAGCTGATGTTCGGGCCGGAGAGCCGGGCGTCGCGCAGGCCGCCCTGGATCGTACCGAGCTGGACGTGGCCTTCGATCTTCTGGAACTTCTGCTCGAAAGTGATCTCCGGGGTCTCGCCGCCGGGGATCGCCATCCGCCACGTGCCCTGCACGTTGGCGGGCACCACCCAGAAATAGGCGCGGCGGCCGTCGAGGCTCGAGGTCTCGTCGGCTTCCCAGTCGTCCATCGTGAACGAATGCGACACCACGCGCGTGCCCGGGCGCATCGCGAGGATCGTCGGGCGCAGCTTGAGGTTGAGCGCCGGCAGCAGGTACATGGTGACGACCGTGGCGGCCTTGAAGTCGGTGGCGAAGATGTCGCCCTGCTGCACGCGGGACTTGTCGGCGACACCGGCCTTGACTACGTTTTCCTGGGCGAACTTGGCGAACTCGGGGTTGTACTCGATGCCCAGGCTCTTCGCGCCGAACTTCTTCGCCGCCATGATCGCTATCTTGCCGTCGCCCGCGCCGAGGTCGACCACGTAATCGTTCGGCGTGACCTGCGCCATGCGCAGCATCCGCTCGACGATATCGTCCGGTGTCGGCACCCAGATCACGTCCTTGCCCGCCTGGCCGACCTGCGGCTCGTAGGGTTTGGTCTGCGCGACGGCGGTGTTGGACAAAAGGGCGGCGACTGCCGCGGCGGCAATTAGGCGAAACATGGTCATTTCTGTCCTCAGGGAAGGCTGGGAAAAGGAGCGATATTTATAACACCTCGGCCGCGTGGTCGGCCAGACGGGATCGCTCGCCGCGGGCAAGCGTCACGTGTCCCGAGTGCGTCCAGCCCTTGAAGCGGTCGACCACATAGGTGAGGCCCGACGATCCCTCGGTGAGGTAGGGCGTGTCGATTTGCGCAATATTCCCCAGGCACACCACCTTGGTGCCCGGACCCGCGCGCGTGACCAGGGTTTTCATCTGCTTGGGCGTCAGGTTCTGCGCCTCGTCGATGATCAGGAACTTGTTGATGAAGGTGCGGCCGCGCATGAAGTTGAGCGACTTGATCTTGATCCTCGAGCGCACGAGATCGCGCGTCGCGGCGCGGCCCCATTCGCCGCCGGACTCGTCGGTGGCATTGAGCACGTCGAGGTTGTCCTCGAAAGCGCCCATCCACGGCGTCATCTTCTCTTCCTCGGTGCCCGGCAGGAAGCCGATGTCCTCGCCGATCGGCACCGTGACGCGCGTGACGATGATCTCGGTGTAGCGCTTCTCGTCCAGCACCTGCGTAAGCCCTGCCGCAAGCGCGAGCAGCGTCTTGCCGGTGCCTGCCTGGCCGAGCAGCGTGACGAAATCCACCGCCGGGTTCATGAGCAGGTTGAGGGCGAAATTCTGCTCGCGGTTGCGCGAGGTGATGCCCCAGACCGAGTTCTTCACGTGCGAGTAGTCGCGCAGCGTCTCGAGCACCGCCATGCGGCCGCTTTTCTCGCTGATCATCGCGTACAGCGGCTTGTCGCCGGACTCGTCGTAGACGAACTGGTTGACGTGGGCCTGCGGGATCAGCGGGCCGTGCACTCGGTAGTAGGTGCGGCCTTCCTTCTTCCAGGACTCCATGTTGCGGCCGTGCGTGTCCCAGAAGTCCGCCGGCAGCTTCAATACGCCGGTATAGAGGAGGTCGCTGTCCTCGAGCACCTTGTCGTTCGAGTAGTCCTCCGCAGCGAGGGCCAGCGCCCGCGCCTTGATGCGCATGTTGATGTCCTTGGTGACAAGGATCACGTCGCGCTGCGGGCTGGTGCGGTGCAGGTGGCTGACGACCGCCAGGATCTGGTTGTCGACCTTGCCCATCGGCAGCGCGGCCGGCAGGTCGCTGGAGATGGCCTCGGTCTGCAGGAAGAGGCGTCCCGTGGGCGCTTCGCCGGCCTTGGCCGTCAGGGGGATGCCCTTGGTGATGTCGCCGGCCACGCCGCCTGCGGCGGTGGAGACGATCTCGTCGAGGAAGCGGCTCGCCTGGCGCGCGTTGCGCGAGACGTCCGAGAGCCCCTTCTTGTGGCTGTCGAGCTCTTCGAGCGTGCCGATCGGCAGGTAGACGTCGTGCTCCTCGAAGCGAAAGAGGCTCGTCGGGTCGTGCATCAGCACGTTCGTGTCGAGCACGAACAGCTTCGTTACGCGTTTCTTCTGGGGGGGGCGGGGCTTTTTTTTGCTGGATGTCACGGTGGAGGTATTGGCTTCGGTTAACTCGTTGCGGACTTCGTCGCTATCGGCGGGACTGCGGTCTGCATTGACCTGTCGGTCATAGGGTTTTAACAAAGCTGAGTACCTCCTCTACGTGGCCAGGGACCTTCACACCGCGCCATTCGCGCGCGAGCACGCCTTTTGGATCGATGACGAACGTGCTGCGCTCGATGCCGCGAACTTTCTTGCCGTACATGTTCTTCATCTTGATGACGCCGAACTGCGCGCACGCGGCTTCCTCCGAGTCGGAGAGCAGTTCGAACGGGAAGCCGAGCTTGGCCTTGAAGCCCTCGTGCGTGCGCACGGAGTCGCGCGAGACGCCGAAGACCTCCGCGCCCGCTTTCCTGAATTCCTTGATGTGGTCCCGGAACCCCATCCCCTCGGTCGTGCAGCCGGGGGTGTTGTCCTTCGGGTAGAAGTAGAGCACCAGCTTCTTGCCTTTGTGCTCCGACAGGTTGAAAGTCGCGCCGCCTGTCGACGGTAGTGAGAAGTCCTTGACTGGTTTACCTAGCATGCCTGGTTTTCTTGAAAACCCTTTTAGCAATGCGGTGCAACGTCTTCATTGAACACAAATTCCCGCGATGCCGCAAGACGTGGGCCGAAAAAAATATTACTTCGGCGCAGGCCCATGAAAGCTAAAGGATTTCAGCGATTTCACGGATCGGCGAGGTCTTAGGCGGGCAGTGGGGTAACGCCTTCGGGCAGCGGGTGCCGGTCGACGTTCAGCACCATGGAAACGAGCGTGTAATAGCCCGATGCGCCGATGAGGTCGATGACACCCTGCTCGCCGAAAGCCTTGAGCGCGGTCGCGTAGGTTGCGTCGCTTACGGCTTTCTTTTCGTGCAGCTCGCTGCAGAAGTCGTACACGGCGGCTTCATCGTCCTTCATGCCCGACGGGCGCTTCCGCGCAGCGATTGCGTCGGCGATCTTC
This sequence comes from Pseudomonadota bacterium, assembly GCA_031376265.1. GTDB lineage: Bacteria > Pseudomonadota > Gammaproteobacteria > Burkholderiales > SG8-39 > SZAS-79. Next base: position 446 of record JANMDK010000271.1, on the reverse strand, counting down.
GGGTCGAGCCCCGCCTTCATGGCCAGCTCGCGATGCGCGTACCACTCGTATTGCGCAGTCCAGTAGCGGGCGACGACCAGGATCGCAAGCTCGTTGAGTCTTGCGGGCAGCGAACTCTTGAATCGCACATATTCGCCGACTCGCTGGACCTTGTCGGCGAGATCCGGGCTGCGCAGGAGCGCGTTGAAGGGGCCGCGGGCACCGCCGCGCGGACCCGAGATGATTCCCTCGTAGGCCTTGCGCTGCACTTCGGTCATCTCGGCTTGCTCGAGTACTTTGAATCTGCGTGTCATGTGCGTTCCTTTGTCAAATAAAAGGGGCCTGGCTCAAACCGGACGAAGTTCCACGTTGTCAGGTTTGAGCCTGGCCCTTTTTTACTAAAACTTCTCAAGCAAACTTCCCCATCCGGTTACCTTGTCTTCAATGCCGTTCTTCCTCAACGCGCG
>JANMDK010000109.1:0-19995 GCA_031376265.1 Pseudomonadota bacterium | reverse complement strand
CGCGCAGCAGCGCCATCGCCTCGGGCACCGGCCAGCCCTCGATCTTCCCGATGTGTGACGAAAGAAACAGGCTCAGCCTTCCTGAGCCCGCGTGCCGGCGCACCAGGCGCTGGCGCACCGGCGCGAACTGGCGCCGCTCCTCCTCGTTGAACCCGGCGAACCCGAGCATCGCGCGGCTGTAGAGCAGCGAATGCTCGGCGACCAGCGGCCGCAGCTTTTCCTTCATCTTTTCGGGGAGGGCGTCCCAGGCCGCGCGCATGTCCGCGAATTCCGTCTCGCCGCCCTCCGGCGGGATCAGCCGGGCATGCAGCATCGAGTACTTGGCCGGCGTGGCCTTGAAGCTCGAATCGGTGTGCCACAGGCGGTTACCGAGGTTGAACATCCGGCGACGGTCCTCGGGCCCGAGGATCCCGCCCTTCTCGTCCATGTTCGAGATGTCGTTCATCAGCGGATCGCTCAGCCGCTGCTTGGCGACGTCCACCGTGGCGCGCGTCTGCTCGATCGGGCCGAAGTTGCGGCCGAAAGCCATCTGCTGGTTGTCGTCGATGTCCTGGCCCGGGAAGACGAGCACCGCGTGCTTGTCCATCGCCGATTCGATCGCGGTCGCCTCTTCCGTCGTCAGCGGGCGGCGCAGGTCGACGCCCTCGGCACGCGCGCCGATGGAAGGATGTAGCGGGGTGATGCGAAGCGCCATCACTTCCGTGCCGAGGCTATTGGGCGCCGACGCGGCCGGCGCGGATCACTTCGCCCCAGCGCTTGCGGTCGGTCTCCAGCCGGCGGGCGAAGGCGGCCGGGCCTTCGTACAAGGGCGTAAACCCGGCGTCCTGCAGCCGCTTGAGGAAGGCGGCGTCTTGCATTGCCGTGCGGATCGAATCGTCCCAGCGCGCGAGCGCCTCGGCCGGCATGCCCTTGGGGCCGCAGATGCCGAACCAGCCGCTGATCTCGAAGCCGGGGACCGTGTCGGCGATGCGCGGCAGGTCCGGGAAGAGCGGGAATTTCGACGGGTCGCCCTGCGCAAGCAGGCGCAGCTGCCCGGCCTGCACCTGACGGCCGATGTCACCGAGGTTGGTGATCATGAAATCGACGCGGCCGGCCATGACGTCCACCGCCGCCGGCGCCGAGCCCTTGTACGCGATGTGCTGCATGCTGAGGCTCGCCAGGCGCATCAGCAGCTCGCCCGAGAGGTGCTGGGCCGATCCGGGCCCCGGGCTGGCGAAGGTGACCTGGCCGGGCTTCGACCGCGCCGCGGCAACGACGTCTGCCATGCTCTTGTGCGGGCTGGCTGCGGCCACCACCAGGCCGTAGGACGACAGCGCCATGTTCGAAATCGGGACCAGCTCGGTGCCCGGATCGACCGGCACCGAAACGCCGATCAGTTGCGGGGTGATCGAGAGGGTGCTCATCGGGCACTGGAACACCGAGTAGCCGTCGGCCGGCGCGCGCACCACCACTTCTGCACCGAGCACGCCATTGATGCCCGGCCGGTTCTCCACCAGGATCCGCTGCCCGAAGGCAGGGGCCGCCGCGTCAGCGATGAAGCGCGCGATCAGGTCGCTCGACCCGCCCGGGGCATAGCCGACGAGGATGCGCGGCGGCTTCTCGGGGAAAGCCGCAAGCGACGCTCCCGCTGCACGGACGACGGCAAAGGCGGCGGCAACGGCTGCAATGGCGGGCAGGGCGGGCTTGCGCATCGGGTTTCTCCTCGGGACGTCCGGCCAAAGGCTAGGCCGCGCGCGCCGAGGGTGTCAAGCGCGCAAGCGAACAGCCCTTGTGCATGGCAGGAAAGTAAAACAATCTTTTCTGTAGAGTGGCTCCCTGAGCTGATCTCAGGCCAATTGAATTGCCATAATTGGAAACTCAGGCACGCGAGGCGACGAGGATCTTCCCGTCGGCCTCCACGGTCACCACGCCTGCCTGGTTCGTGCAGACGCAGGTCATCACCACGATGCCGCCCTTGTGCTTTGGCTTCGCCAGCGTTTCGGTCACGGTCCATTTTGTCGTGAGCGTGTCGCCCGGCTTGACCGGCGCCTTGAAGCGGCAGGCGTGCTCGATGTAGGCGATCGCGGTGCCGGCGAAATACATGCCGACCGGGGCGGAGATAAGCGCAGAGGTAAAGGGCCCGTGCAGGATGCGCGAGCCGAACATCGATTTCTTCGAGAACTCCTCGTTGACGTGCAGCGGGTTGAAATCGCCGAAGAGCCCCGCGCCGAGCACGAGATGCGTTTCGGTCACCGTAATGCTCGTGCCGAAAGTGTCGCCGACCGCGACCTCGTCGTACCACTTGCCGTGAAATACCATGTTTCCCTCCAGTGCGCGGGATTGTAGACTGCCCGCCTTCCCCGAGGAGTCCTGACATGACGATCGCCGATCAACGCGCCGAGGCCGTGCGCGAGACCATCAAGGCCGTTCGCGCAATCGAGGCGCAGCACGGCGTCACGCGCGAGACGCTCGAGAAGCTCAAGCCGGTGCTGGTCAGCCTCGCCTCGCGCACCGAACTGTTCCCGCCCGAGTCCTTCTCGAACCTGCCCGGCCGGCCGGGCACGATCTTCCACCTCGCCGAGGACCCGGACGGGCGCTTCGCGCTGTACGGCTCGGCGGGCGCGCCGGGCAAGGCGCAGCCGCCGCACAACCACACCACCTGGGCCTGCATCGCCGGCGTCTACGGCGAAGAGCACAACGTGTTCTACGACCGCGTCGACGACCGCAAGGTCGAAGGCGAGGGCAAGCTCGCCAAGTCCGGCGAGCTCACGGTGGTCAAGGGTAACGCCTGCGCCTTCCTGCCTGACGACTTCCACACGATCGAAGTCGTCAACGGCAAGGAATCCTTGCACCTGCACCTCTACGGCAAGACGCTCGAGGACCTGCCGGAACGCGTGTTCTTCGGCGCCAGCACCGGCGGCCCGTACAAGCGCTTCATGTCGAAGCCCGAGGTGTTCTCGCCGCGCATCACGCCGGCCGGCCTCAAGGCGCTGATCGCGGAGGGCGGCGAGCTCGCGATCCTCGACCCGCGGGAAGAGGGCGTGTTCGCCAAGGGCCACCTGTTCCTCGCCGCTTCGTGCCCGCTTTCCCGGATGGAAATGCTCATCGGCAAGATGGTCCCCCGCCCCGGCACGCGCATCGTGCTGGTCGACGAGGACGAGAAGCTCTCGCAGTGCGCCGCGGCCGTGCTGCGCAGTTTCGGCTATCGCGACATCCATGTTCTGGCAGGCGGGCAACCTGCGTGGGCGGCGGCCGGCTACGAGATCTATTCGGGCGTGTTCGTGCCGAGCAAGGCTTTCGGCGAATACATCGAGCACCGCGACAACACGCCGCGCATCTCGGCCGGCGAGCTCAAGGCCAAGATCGATGCGGGCGAGGACATCGTCGTCGTCGATTCGCGGCCGATGGCCGAGTTCGAAGTCATGAATATCCCGGGCGCGATGGACTGCCCGGGCGCGGAGCTGGTCTACCGCGTGCCGGAACTTGCAAAGAGCCCGGACACGCTGGTGGTGGTCAACTGCGCGGGGCGCACGCGCTCGATCATCGGCGCGCAGTCGCTGATCAACGCGAAGCTGCCGAACAAGGTCGTCGCGCTGAAGAACGGCACCATGGGCTGGCACCTCGCCGGATTTGAGCTTGAGCACGGCAACACGCGTCATGCGCCGGTGCCGGGCAGCGAGGCGCTCGCCCGCGCGCGCGCGCTTGCAGACGGCGTGGCGAAGCGCTTTGGCATCCGCCGGCTGGACCGCGCGGGGCTCGCGCGCCTCACGGCCCAAACGGATCGCACCACCTATGTCTTCGACGTGCGCTCGCCGGACGAGTTTGCGCAGGGCCACCTGCACGGCGCGATCAACGCGCCGGGCGGGCAGCTCGTGCAGGCGACAGACACTTTCATGGCGACCCGCAATGCGCGCGTCGCGCTCGTCGACTCGGAGGGCGTGCGCGCGATCATGACCGCATCGTGGCTGCTGCAGATGGGCTGGCCCGAGGTTTACGTCGTCGAGGACGCGCCGCAGGTCGATCAAATCACGCCGAAGGAATTGAAAGCTGCCGGCAAGGCGCAGGTGCTCGATTTCGGCACCAGCCTCGAGTACCGCGCCGGCCACGTGCCGGGCGCGATCTTCGCGATCCGCTCGCGCCTTGCCGAGCGGCGCGAAAAGCTCGCAGAAGACGGGCTCATCGTCTGCACCTCGCCCGACGGCCAGTTCGCGCGCTTCGCGGCGGCGGACCTGCGTGGCATCGCCAAGGTGCCGGTCAAGGTGCTCGCGGGCGGCACCGCCGCCTGGCGCGAGGCTGGGCTGCCGGTCGAAACCGGCGAGACCGCGCAGTGGGAGCCGAACGAGGACGTCTACTACAAGCCCTATGACCGCAAGGCGCAGGTCGAGCAGGCGATGCAGGACTACCTGGACTGGGAAGTCGCGCTGGTCGACAAGATCAAGCGCGACAGCGACGTGCGCTTCGTGGCGTTTCCGCCGGCGTAGCCGGTCCTTCGCCGGCTAGCCGACGTAGCCGCCTGCGCGGCTGAAGCTGAGCACCTGGTAGTCCGACCCGGGCGGCGTCACGCCGTTGATCCGCGCCGGGTAGCGCTCCAGGCCGCTGGTGACGATGAAGAAGTCGCTCTCGCCGTACCTGCCCGGCGCGACAATCATCGATTTGAGATCGCCCTCGACGAGCACCGCCTCGAGGGTCGAGTCGGCGCCCAGGGTCATGGTTTCCCAGGTGGCCGGAATCTCGCCCTTTACCGGCAGCACGCGCGCGCTCCTGGTTTCCCCGCTCAGGCGCTCGAGGCCGACCGTAACCTTGTTCTCGGCATTCCTTCCAAGCCGGCGCACGATCGCCACTTCCCACCGGAGCGAATCCATCAGGCGATAGGCAACCAGCACGCCAAGTTTCGCCCACGGCGCGCGCCCGGGGACGAGCACGCCGATGCCCGAATCGCTCGTGTCGACGACGATCCAGCGCTGCATCAGCGCCTTGTCGCCGCGCGTTTCCAGCGTTTCGAGGATTTCCTTGGGCGTCAGTTTCGGGCCGGTAGCCACGATCCTGCCCTTGCCGGTCTGGTCCGGGTTGACCGAGCCGAAGCGGATCTTGTTGAAGTACTTGTCGTCCATCAGCTTGTTCGTCTCGAAGCCTTTGAAGACCTCTCCGGAATGCGCAGTTTCGGTGATCGCCACCATGCGGCGGACCAGCGCAAAGCCGTTCGCGACCATGACCTCCAATGCCGATGCGTTGCGGCGATGCCGGCGCTGGGGCGGCTTGATCGACCAGTAGTTGTGCAGGTTCTCGATGAGGCCGCGATAGCCGCGCAGGTCGCAGTTGCTCGGCACCGCCCAGTCGGGCACCTCGGTGGCGTCTTGCGCCGCCTCGTGAAGCGCTGTCACCACTGCATAAGCTTTTCCCGGCCCGAAGAACTGCAGGTTCGCGCGGCTTCCCAACCCTTCAAGCCAGCGTTGCGGCGGCTGGCTCTTTGCGGTGTCGATGTAAAACGGGCGGTCCGCCGCAGGCTGGTCGCCCAGGCCGAGGAGTGCGGCGTTCTGCCGCAGGAACACGTCGAGCAATTCCATCTGCGTCGGCAACAGGCCGCCAAGCGGCGCCGTTTCGAACATCAGCGAGGCGAAATATTCGTTGTGGACGCTGGTTTTCTCGTCGGTGCCGGCATAGGGTTCCGTCACAGTGCGATGCAGGCCGAAAGCTTTGGCCATTGAATAGACTCGATTCATGTGGCCCCAGACGTCCGGCTCAACGGTGCGGTACGCAAAATGCACCAGCTTTTTCCGGCTGGCCATGAGGTGCATCGCGCGGCATGTCATCAGCAAGGCGTAATCGCGATCCTCGTCGTCCGATTTCGGCAAAGGCGGCAGCTGCTCGATCGCCTGGCGGTAGAAGTCCGGGACACGCTTGAGGTACATGTTCAGCGCGACCCACGAGCCCTCGGACACCTGGTCGCCCCGGGTGTCGCGGAAGAGCATGTGCGTAAGCTCCGCGACCTGGGGCTGCGCGCCCTTGTCGAGCGTGCGCAATGCGCGCCGGAACGCCTCGGCTTCCACCCCGGCGCCGATCGCGGAGTCGAGCGCATCGCAGATCTGCGAGAGCGCGAGGCCGGGGTTGGAGGCCGGCAGGCTGGCCTGGAATTCCTCGATGCCCGCATCGCCGGCAAGGAAGTGTTGTTCTTCCGCCGCGGGGCGCTTCAGCTTCTGGTTGATCCAGTCGAAAACCATCGTCGGCTAGTTTACGCTTGACGTCCCCTGCTGCGAACCTCTCTGGACGCACCCCGGCAGTGCGCATTAACCTCCAATCTTGCAGGGCGCTGAAGGAGATCCCATGGACATGAACGAATCACTGCTTCGCCAGCGGCCGGACCGCATGGCCGAGGAAGAATGGCGGCTGAGGCTCGAGCTGGCGGCGTGCTATCGCGTCGTCGACTACATGGGCTGGTCCGAGCTCATCTACAACCACATTACGATGCGCATTCCCGGCCGCGAGCGGCACTATCTCATCAATCCGTTCGGCCTCAACTACAACGAGGTCACCGCCTCGAACCTCATCAAGGTCGGCCTGGATGGCGTGGCCGTCGACCCGACGCCGCACCCGGTCAACAAGGCCGGCTTCATCATCCACGGGGCGATCCACGGGGCGCGCGAAGATGCGCATTGCATCATCCACACGCACACGACTGCCGGCATCGCGGTGGCGATGAAGGAGGGCGGCCTCAGGCACGACGATTTCTACGGCGCGATGCTGTTCGGGCGCGTCGCGTACCACGACTTCGAGGGCATCAGCGTTCGCGCCGACGAGCAGCCGCGCCTGGTGAAGAGCCTCGGCAACAAGGATGTGCTGATCCTGCGCAACCACGGCCTGCTGGTCTGCGAGCGCGACATCCCCGCGGCCTTCCGCCTCATGTGGCACCTGCAGCGCGCCTGCGAGGTGCAGTGCGCCGGCGACGCGATTGCCGGCCCGAACCGCATCCTTCCGGACGACGTCCGGCGCCAGAGTACGCACGACGCGGCCAACTTCGAGCCCAAGGGCAAGCTCGAGCGCATGGTGATGGCGAGCATCCTGCGCCGCGCCGGCCTCACGCTCGACATGCTCGTCTAATCCCCTTCAGTAGTCCCTCCAGGAGCAACAATGGCTTTTCTTCAGTCGGGAGTCTTCGTCCGCCACGATCCGGAAACCGCAGGCGTCCCCCTCGTGGTCGACGTCTCGCGCAGCGGGCGCTGCTATCCGAAGGAGTTCCGCTCGCCGCTGCCTTTCACGGTGCTGCATGACAATGTGTCGATGTACGTGGAAGACCTGTGGGCGGCTGCGCCCTCGGTCGGCGCGACGATGCTCTACTGCAGCTTCCCGAACACATTCATGGACGTGAACCGCAAGGAAGACGACCTCGACCCGGCGGTGATCGACGGCGAGTGGCCAACCAAGCTCAATCCCAGCCCGGTGGCGATCCGCGGCCTCGGCCTCATCAAGACCAAGTCGAGGTATGGTGAGCCGATGCAGGAAAAAAAGCTCACGGTGGCCGAAGTGAAGGAGCGCTTCGACAATTACTACCACCCCTACCATCGCGAGCTGAAGCGCATCGTCGACGAGACGTACGCGAAGCATGGCGTGCTTTGGCAGTTGTCCTGCCATTGCATGTCCGCTGTCGGCGCGCCGACGCACGCGGATGCCGGCCAGCAGCGCGCGGATTTCTGCCTCGGCAACATCGGCTACACGACGTCCTCGAAGGAATTCGTCGAGTATGTCGCCGATGAGATCAAGAAGCTGGGCTACACCTGCACGATCAACATGCCCTACGAGGGCAACGAGCTCAACCGCCGCCACGGTGCGCCGTCCAAGGGCATCGAGAGCATCATGGTCGAGATCAACAAGAAGCTTTTCATGGACACCAAGACGTTCCGCAAAACCGACGGCTTCGGGCCCCTCAAGGCCAATCTGGACAAGCTGCTGAAGACGCTCGCAACAGAGTCCCTCAAGCGGTCCCGCAAATAAAAAGCCGGGCGCGAGGCCCGGCTTCTCTTGTTGCCCCGCGGGTTACCGCGTTAGTTGGCCGGCACGGTGCGGCGAAGCTCGCGGTAGATCCCGCCTTCCTCGACACTGCCGACGATCGTCCCTTCGCCTTGCATGCGGCGCACGCAATCTTCCTGGTCGGCCGCGGGCAGCGGCACGCAACGGTCCATCGTGTTCCTTACGTAAGTGCTGCTGTCGGCCGAGGTCAGACCGCCGCGGCGTGCTTCCACCAGCGCTGCGCCCGCTTCCTTGAGGCACGCCGATTTCTCCTGGCCGGTATTGCCGCTGAGGCACGCTGCGCGGTCTTTCTGGTACTGCGACTGCGCGTCCTTGATGCCCGGGCCGGCCACGGCGAATGTCGAACCCAGCAGCGCGCCGGCTGCGCAAAGCGCGATGAGGGGAGTGCGGATAGTCTTTCGGGTAGTGAGTTGCATGCTGATCTCCTTGGAGTGTTGGATTTCGAGCCTGTCACACCGTCTGTGGGGGGTTGGGCTTCACCGGCGGCGGCTCGTTGATCGGAGGCGTTGCAGGATGGGCGGGATCGACCGGGTCGGGCTTCGGCGGCACTGGCTGCGGCATGCCCGGATCCGTGATTGGCGGAACCGGGTGTGTCGGGTTGGCCGGGTTTGGCCCGAAATCGGCGAATCGCGTCATGCAGTTGTCTCCGTGGTTGAGGAACATTTGACACGGCACGGCGGCCAAAGTCTTGACCCCATCGGCTGCATTTGCCGGTCAGCCCATTCCTACAAAAAATAGCCATGCGCCTACAGTCAGGAAGCCTCGCCTCGTTCAAAGTTCGCTCTTTAAAGTGCAGGACTGCGCCATGAGTTTCCGGGTTTCGGTTTTCGGCTTCGCAATGCTGCTTAGTGCGGCGGGTGCCGCTCTCGCGCAAGCGGCCGAGTTCGGCAGCTGCCTCGGCACCTTGCGTAGCGAGGCGATCGGGCGCGGCATCTCGGCACAGACCTTCGACACCGCGACGAAAGGCCTCGAGCCGGATCCAACGGTGCTCGAGGCGATGGATGCGCAGCCGGAATTCAAGACGCCGATCTGGGACTACCTCGCGACGCTCGTCGACGACCAGAGGATTGCGGACGGCCGCGAGAACATGCAGCGCTGGGCTTCGGTGCTCGAGCAGGCCGAGGCGAAATTCGGCGTCGACCGCTACGTGATCGCGGCGGTGTGGGGCGTCGAATCGGATTTCGGCCGGCAACTCGGCGGCCGCCCGCTGGTGCGTTCGCTGGCTACCGGCGCGTGCGCCGGGCGCAGGCAGAAATTCTTCCGCGACGAATTGATTGCGACCCTGCGCATCCTGCAAAGCGGAGACATGCCGGCCGAAGTGCTGCGCGGCTCGTGGGCGGGGGCATTCGGGCAGACGCAGTTCATGCCCACGACCTATCAGCGGCTCGCAATCGATTTCGACGGCGACGGCAAGCGCGACATCGTCAGCTCGGTGCCGGATGCGCTCGGGTCGACGGCCAATTTCCTCAACAAGGCCGGCTGGGTGCGCGGGCAGCCTTGGGGTTATGAAGTCCGCCTGCCGTCCGGCTATTCCGGGATCTCCGGGCGCGGCAACCGCCAGGCGATCACGCAGTGGAGCTCGACGGGCATTACCGCAATCGACGGGCAGCCGCTCACGGGTAGCGGGCAGGCGGCGCTGCTGCTACCCGCCGGCGCGAAGGGGCCCGCGTTCCTCGTATTCCAGAATTTCAATTCCATCTACTCGTACAACGCCGCCGAATCCTACGCGCTGGCGATCTCGCATTTGTCGGACCGGCTGCGCGGCGGCGCTGCTTTCAAGACCGCGTGGCCCACGGACGACATCGGCCTCTCCCGCGCCCAGCGCAAGGAGCTGCAGGTGCTGCTGGCCGGGCGCGGCTTCGACATCGGCACGCCGGACGGCGCGATCGGCCCGCGCACGCGCGCCGCGATCCGCTCCTTCCAGGCCACGGCTGGATTGCCGGAAGATGGGCGTGCCGGCATGCGCGTGTTCGATGCGTTGAAGAAACCCCCGGCAAAGTAGCCGTCCTTTGTCCGATAGCGCACGGACTGGGCAAAAGTGCCCCGGTAGCCTCCCGAAGTCGGCGGTCCCGCCGCGAACGAAGGAGCTGCCATGACCAAGACTGCACTCACCGTTTCCTCAATCCTGCTCGGCGCGGTGTTCGCGCAGCAGGCTGTAGCACAACCCACCTATGTTCCGAGCCAGCGCCGGGCGGAAGTGCCTGCGGCGATGATCGGCGCCGGCGGCCGCGGCGGCTCGGGCGGCAGCGCGGAGAGCGCGGCCCCTTCGCGCGGCGATTTCGCCTACAACTCGGAATCGCGCTTTACCTCCCATGTGCGCAGCAGCGCGCCACCGCCGATGGATCCGACGCGCGTGATCAACAGGGTCGACTGCACGAGGCCGTTCGATCCGTTCCGCGGGAATCTTTTCTGCATCTGACGCACCGGCATCGATGGACGACCTGAGGCACAGCGGCACCCGCGACCGCACGCGCATCAATCTCAACGCGAAGCACGAGGTGATGTACTGGACCAAGAAACTCGGGATCGACGAGGAAGGGCTCAGGGCCGCGATCGAGGCGGCCGGCCCCACCGTGGGGGCCATACGCCAGCACCTGATCAACCAGGCCGGACGGCGCCCGGTTCCTGACGGAGGCTAGTCCCCGGCGGCGAGCGCTGCGTCGTCGGCTGAGGCGCGGACGTATTTGTCGTACAGCGCCATGACCTTAGGCACGAAAGCGCGCGTCTGCGCGAACGGGGGAATCTTGTTGCCATGCCGGATCACGGCGTGCTCGCCGGCGTTGTACGCGGCCAGCACCAGGCTGATGTTGTCCCCGAAGCGGTCGAGCAGCTCGCGCACATAGCGCGCGCCGCCATGGATGTTCTGCCTCGGGTCCAGGGGCTCGCGCACGTTGAAACGTTGCAGCACGCCGGGCATTAACTGCATCAGGCCTACGGCCCCGGAGGAAGACCGCGCACCGGGCCGGTATCCGGATTCGGCATAGATGAGCGCGTGCAGGAGCTCGGGCCGCACATTCGCGGCCTTGGCCGCATCGCGCACATGCTTCGCAAAAGGGACCGCGTGGTCCCAGGCCTTGGGCGCCACAGGCGCCTGCGCAGGCGCAGGCAGTGTCACCAAAGGCGCTTCAGGAGCGACAGTGGCGGCCAGATCCGGAAGCAGGACGGCATCGGCTTTCGCCGCAAAGGCCAGGCTTGAAAAAATTACAAAAAGGGCAAAACGTTGCATCGGGAAGTAGTCCGAAAATCGAAGGCCATTGTGGACTGCCCCCGCCAACGTTAGTTCAGATGCTTGCCCGTTTGCGCGCTTTGTTTCGCATGGCAACTCGAGGGCATCAGCGAGTCATTGCCCCATAAACAAGGGCTTGCACTTGCTCGCGGTAGTACTTGCGCAAATCGCCCGGCGCGGCGGTGCCGACCACGACGACGAGCTTTTCTTTCGGATCTGCAAAGAACTGGGTGCCGTAGGCGCCGTTCCAGGAGAATTCGCCCGGGTTGCCAGGCACCGCGGAAAGGCCTGCCGTGGTGCGCACCGCGACGCCGAGGCCGAAGCTGAAGCCCTCGCGATGGGGCTCGACGATGCCGACCGCATTGCGGATCTCGGGGCCGAGGTGATTGCTCGTCATGTGCTCCACGGTCTTCGGGCTGAGGATGCGTTGGCCGTCGAGCGCCCCGCCGTTCACCAACATCTGCCCGAAGCGCAGATAGTCGCCCACGGTGCCCATCGCGCAGGCGCCGCCGCAGTCGAAGCGCATCTGGCGGTCGATGACCACGATGGACTGCGGCTTGCCGTCGAGCGGGTTGTTGGCAAACAAGCGCGCGATTCGCGGGCGGTTACGGTCGGTGAGCGTGAATGTCGTGTCGACCATGCCGAGCGGTTTCCACACATTGGCCTGCAGGTACTCGCCGAGCCGCTGGCCCGACACCTTCTCGATGACCGCGCCGAGCACATCCGTGGAGAATCCGTACTCGAAGGCGGTGCCCGGCTGGTGCGCCAGCGGCAGCTTCGTGAGGCGATCGATGAAGGCATTGATATCACCGTCCGACGGCGGTTGCGTGCCGCCGGGGTAGAGCTTGGCGATCGGGTGATCGCCCCGTCCGCCGTAGGTGAGCCCGGAGGTATGGCGCATCAGGTCCTGGATGAAGATCGGGCGCGCCTGGTCGACCAGTTTCAGCGAGCCGTCCGATTGCGCCAGGCCGACCTTCATCGTGCCGAAGCCGGGAAAATATTCGGACAGGCGGCTCTTCAGCGGCAGGCGTCCCTGCTCGTTCAGCTGCAGCGCGCCGACGCTGGCCATGATCTTGGTCATCGAGGCCAGCCCGAACACCGCGTCCAGCGGCATTGGCGCGTTAGTGGCGGGATCCTGCACGCCGTAGGCCTTGTAGTGCACGAGCTTCCCTTCGCGCGCGATCGCAACGACTGCGCCGGGAACGCGCTTGGCGGCGATCTCGCTGGCAAAGAAGCGATCGATCCGGGCCAGCCCCTCGGCCGAGAAGCCGGCGGCGGCTGGCGACACCGGAGGCAGCGGCTGGGCGTGCGCGGCGGCGGCCAGGCCCAGGGCCAGCGTCCAGGCGGCGATGCGGGTAGGGATATTTTTCATTGCGTCTCCTCTGTTTTTTTGAGTCCTGAAACCTTCGCGCGCTCTGGCGCCCCCGACACGAATCGAACGTGTGACCTACCCCTTAGGAGGGGGTCGCTCTATCCACTGAGCTACGGGGGCCGCGTTGCTTGTTCAGCGCGGCATTTTAGCCCACGCGCTATGATGCCGCGGTCACCCCGGAGGGAGAATCCGATGAAGCATCCGATGGCAGTCATGGCAGTTGCGGGCGCGTTTCTCATGGGCGGCTGCGGCGTTGAGACCGTGAGCACCGCGGCGACGGCCGCTGCGCTCAAGCAGAAGGAACTCGAGGCGGGCAAGAAGACCCTGTCCGAGGCCGAGCGCAAGATCGGCGAGTCGGTGCAGCTCCAGCAGCAGGGCGCGCAAAAGGCCGGCGAGGCCGACAAGCAGTAGCGTCGAGGGGCAGGATCGACTACTGACATTTTTTCTCTCAGCCCCGCGTGTTTATTGGCTCTCCGGGGAACTTGCTGACATTTCAGGGCGCGCGTGCCGGGATTGCGAACTCCCTGCGCTGCGCCGCACTCGCTCGGCTATCATGGCGCCCGCTATGAAAACCGCCCTTTTTGCGCGTGCACTGGCTTTCATCCTGCTTGCAGCCTGCGTCCTCCCGTCGAGCGCGCAGGACGACAACTTCACGCCGTTCGTCATCAGCGCCGACGAAGTCGTGCATCGCATGCTGCGCATGGCGGATGTCGGGCCGAACGACTTCCTGATCGACCTCGGTTCCGGCGACGGGCGGATCCCGATCGCTGCAGCCAAGCGTTACGGCACGAGGGGACTGGGTGTCGACCTCGACCCGCCGCTGGTCGAACTCGCGCGCAAGAATGCGCTTGCCGAAGGGGTCGCAGGCAAGGTGCGCTTCGAAGTGAAAGACCTTTTCGACACCGACTTGTCGCAAGCCACGGTGGTGGCTTTCTACCTGCTGCCCAACGTGGCCATCGAACTACGCCCGAAGCTGCTCAAGGAGCTCAAGCCCGGAACGCGCATCGTCGCGCACGATTACGACCTCGGCGACTGGCTGCCGGACGAGTGGACTTCGATCCGCGTGCCGGACAAGCCCGTCGCGCCGGTAGGCATCAGCCAGGTGTTCCTCTGGGTGGTGCCCGGCGATGCGAAGGGCCGCTGGACCAGCGTCGTCAACGGCGAGCGCATCGCGATCGACATCGAGCAGCAGTTCCAGATGGTCAAGGCGCGCATTAGATCTGAAAACCCGGGCGGCGCCGATGTCCCGCCGCTCGAAGTAAAAGCGGCGCGGCTGCTGGGCGAGGACATCCATCTCGTCGTTTCCGGTCGGCTGGGCGGCCGCGATGGCATCCACCGCATGCTGGGCCGGATCCGCGGCGGCAGCATCGAAGGGGAAATCCTCACCGGCACGCGCTCGCCGGAACGCACCGCGTGGAAAGCCAGCAGGCAATGAGGCTGCGAGTGATCGCCGCAGCCGCGCTTTTCTCGTTCGGCTTGTTCTCCGCCAATGCACAGAGCTGGGCCTGGGACGACGGCACCGTGCCGTTCGTGGTCTCGCCGGAGGAAGTCGTCGACCGGATGCTGCGCATCGCGGATGTCGGCCCGGGCGACTATGTGATCGACCTCGGATCTGGGGACGGGCGCATCGTCATCGGCGCTGCCAAGCGTGGCGCGCAGGCGCTCGGCATCGACATCGATCCGACGCTGGTTGCCAAGGGCCGCGAGAATGCCGCGACTGCCGGCGTCGCCGACAAGACCGAGTTTTCCTCGCAGGACTTCTTCGAGACCGACCTCGCGAAGGCGTCGGTCATCACCATGTACCTGCTGCCCGAGGTCAACCTCAAGCTGCGCCCAAAGCTGCTGACGCTAGCGCCCGGCACGCGCCTCGTTTCGCACGACTGGAACATGCGCGAGTGGGAGCCCGACGAGACGATTGAACTGCGAACGCCGGAAAAGCCGGTCGGCCTCGGCGGCAAGTCGCGGATCCACCTCTGGATCGTGCCCGCCGACGCGCGCGGCCGATGGGTGGTGGACGTACCGCAGCACGGCGGCCGCTGGACGTTCGACGTCGGCCAGGAATTCCAGGCCGTCACGGTGCGCGCGGCCGTTGGGGGCGGCGCGCGAGACCTCACGGTGAGGGCCACGAGGCTGCGCGGCCTGGAGCTCAAGGTCGCCGTGACCGGGCTGGTCGGCGGCAAGGCGTGGAACCACCTGTTCAAGGGCACAATACGCGGCGACCGCATGACCGGCGAGGTGCTGGTGTCTGACGGCGAACAACAACGGACGGTGCCATGGACGGCGACAAGAACAAGGTAGAAGGCGCGAAGCCCGGCGAACCCGCCGGCGGTGAACCCAGGCAGATGCTGTCGGTGTTCGACGGCGTGTTCCTGATGGTGGGCATGGTGATCGGCGTGGGCATCTTCAAGGCGCCTTCGGTCGTCGCCGGCAACGTGGCCTCCGGCACCGAGTTCCTGCTCGCGTGGCTCGCCGGCGGGTTGATCTCGCTCGCCGGGGCGCTCGTGTACGCAGAGTTGTCTTCGCGACATGCGGATACCGGCGGCGAATACGCTTTCCTGTCGCGCGGCTACGGTCCCGGCATGGGCTTCCTCTTCGCCTGGTCGCGCATTACGGTGATCCAGACAGGCGCTATCGCGGCGGTGGCTTTCGTGTTCGGCGACTATGCGACGCAGGTCCTGCCGCTCGGCAAATTCAGCCCGGCGATTTATGCGGCGCTGGGCGTCATCGGGCTCACCGCGCTGAATCTTGCCGGGACGTTGCGCAGCAAGAGCCTGCAGAAAGTCATGGAGACGCTGTTGATCCTCGGCCTGCTGGCCGTGGCCATCGGCGGCATCGTGATTGGCGGTTCTTCGCAACCGCAACCGGCGGCGCCTGCCGGGGCCTCGATGGGCGGCTCGTACGGCCTGGCGATGATCTTCGTGCTGCTCACCTATGGCGGATGGAATGAAGCGGCCTACCTCGGCGGCGAGGTGCGCGACCCGAAAAGGAACATGACCAGGATCCTGGTGTGGGGCATCGTGTCGGTGACCGCGCTCTACATGCTGGTCAACATCGGCTACCTCATGGCGCTGGGCATCGGCGGCATGAAGGAGTCCAAGGCCGTGGCCGCCGACTTGATGCGCCTGATCGCGGGTGACAAGGGCGCGATCCTGCTTGCGGCGATCGTTTGCATCTCTGCGTTCACCACGATAAATGCGGCGATCTTCACCGGCGCGCGCACCAGCTACGCGTTCGGCCGCGACTTCAAGCTGTTCTCGCACCTCGGCCGCTGGCGAGAGGCGGGCAGCACGCCTGCGAGCGCCCTCGTGTGGCAGGGCGCGGTGACGCTGGTGCTCATCCTCGCGAGCGCATTCACGCCCGACGGCTTTTCGGCGATGGTCGCTTACACCTCGCCGGTATTCTGGACCTTCTTTCTGCTGACCGGCATCACGCTGTTCGTGTTTCGCACGCGCGATGCCGAAGGGACGAGGCCTCCGTTCAGCGTTCCGGGCTATCCGGTGGTGCCGCTTGCGTTCTGCCTGATGTGCGCCTACATGCTGTATTCGAGCATCGACTTCATCCGCGGGCCGTATGGGCCGACCTTCGGCGTCGCGGTCCTCGGCGGGATCGCGGTGATGGCGGCGGGCATCCCGCTCTACCTGCTCACCCGCCGTCGGTAAATCCCGGCTGAGCCTGCATGCGCTGCACCTGCATCGCGATCCTGTTGGCAGCCCCGGTTGCTCTCCTGGCGCTGCCTGCATCGGCGCAGGACTACGAACGCGAGAAGCGCTGGTCCGACGAGGTAGTGCCCGGACTGGTGGTCGGTGACGCGGTCTGGCTCGACGGGCCGGGCGGGCGGAAATTCCTGGCGCTCCATACCGAAGCCGCCAAGCCGCGAGCGGCTTTCGTGATCGTTCACGGCGTCGGGGTGCATCCCGATCATGGGGTCATCGGCACGCTGCGCACGGCGCTGGCCGATGCCGGCTATGCGACGCTCTCGATCCAGATGCCGGTGCAGAGGGCGGAAGCCGGGCTTGCGGACTACCACCCGACGGTCTTCCCGAATGCCGTCGAGCGGATCCGCAGCGCGGCGCGCTGGCTCGGCGCAAAGGGCTTCGACCGGATCGTGCTGCTCTCGCACAGCATGGGATCGTGGATGAGCAACGTGTACTTCGAGGAGACGCCGGCGTCGCCGTTCGCGGCCTGGGTCTGCATGGGCCTCACCGGCGGCTACGGCAACATGCGCAACGTCAAGGTGCCGGTCCTCGACGTCTATGGGGAGAACGACCTGGCCAACGTGCTGCGCGCCGACTGGCGGCGCCGCATGACCATCGATTCGATCGCCGGCTCGCGGCAGGTGCGCATCGCGGGCGCGGACCATTTCTACGCCGGCAAGGAGAAGGCGCTGGTGGCGGCGATCGACGAATTCGTCCGCTCGGCAGTCCCGCCAAAATGACGCTGACCGAGCTTCGCTACATCGTCGCGGTTGCGCGCGAGCGGCATTTCGGCCGCGCCGCCGAGTCGTGCTTCGTTTCGCAGCCGACGCTTTCGGTGGCGATCAAGAAGCTCGAGGAGGAGCTCGGCACGCCGCTCTTCGAACGCGGCCCCGGCGAGGTCTCGGTCACGCCCACTGGTGCGAAGGTGGTCGAGCAGGCGCAGCGCGTGCTCGAGGAAGCCTCGCGCATCCGCGAGATCGCGCAGGCCGGCGGCGACCCGCTTGCGGGCACGCTGCGGTTGGGCGCGATCTACACGATCTGCCCGTACCTCCTGCCCAAGCTGATTCCGATCCTGCGCCGCACCGCGCCGTCGATGCAGCTCATGATCCAGGAAAATTTCACCCACAAGCTCGCCGAGTCGCTCAAGCTGGGCGAAGTCGACGTGATCATCATCGCGCTGCCCTTCGAGGAGGCCGGGATCTCGACGCGCGCCGTTTACGACGAGCCTTTCATGGTCGCCATGCCGCCAGGGCACCCGTGGGAGAAGCGCAAGAGCATCGCGGCGGAAGAACTCACGCGGGAAAGCCTGCTGCTGCTCGGCGCCGGGCATTGCTTTCGCGACCAGGTGCTCGAATTCTGCGCGTCGGTGCATCGCTCCGGCAGCAGCCTGCAGCGCTCGCTCGAAGGCGGGTCGCTGGAAACGATTCGCCAGATGGTGGCCAGCGGCGTCGGCCTCACGGTGCTGCCGAGCACTTCGATCGGCGCCGGCGAAATCACGAACGACCTGATCCGCGTGCGTCCTTTCTCGAAGCCGGTGCCCGAGCGCCGCGTGGCGCTTGCCTGGCGCAAGAGCTTTCCGCGGCCCGAGGCGATCGAAGCGCTGCGCCAGGCGGTCCTCGAATGCGAACTCCCGCAGGTGAGAAAGCTCAAGGGGTGAAGCCCGCATGAGCCACGACGCGACAACGCCCTCGGAATGGGTCACGCGCTGGGCGCACCTCGCGCGGCCGGGCGGCAGGGTCCTCGACCTGGCGTGCGGCTCCGGGCGCCATGCGCGCTATTTCGCCGCCCGCGGGTTCGACGTGGTCGCGTGTGACCGCGATCCGGCCGCGATCGCCTCCCTCGCGGGCGTCATGGGTGTGACCGCGGTCCAGGTCGACCTCGAGGATGGCAGCCCGTGGCCCTTCAGGCCGGCGGAGTTCGACGCCATCGTGGTGTGCAACTACCTGCACCGGCCCTTGTTCGTGCCAATCGCCGAGTCGCTTGCGGCGGGCGGGGTGCTCCTCTATGAAACTTTCCTGGCAGGGAACGAGCGCTACGGAAAACCGTCTAACCCGCGGTTCCTGCTCGATCGGGACGAACTGCTCGAAGCATTCGGGCGCCGCCTGGTCGTGGCCGGATACGAGCAAGGGCGCCTCGAACGCGCCAAGCCCGGGTCGATGGAACGCGACAACCCCGCGTTAATACAACGTATTTGCGCGGTTCAAACGACCGGGACCGACAACAAACTGGAGCCGTGAGGCCCCTGATTCGGTTAAAATTTCAGGCTAGACAACCCGCAAGAAAGGGTCCGCCATGATCACAGGAAGCCTGGTCGCGATTGCCACCCCGATGCACGACGACGGCCGGCTGGATCTGGCCAGTTTTCGCAGCCTGATCGACTTCCACGTGAAAGAGGGCACCGACGGCATCGTCGTCGTCGGGACCACCGGCGAATCGCCCACCGTCGATTTCGACGAGCACAAGGAACTCATCAAGGTCGCCGTCGAGCACGCCAAGGGCCGCATCCCGATCGTGGCCGGCACCGGCGGCAACAGCACGGCCGAAGCCATCGAGCTCACCGAATCGGCGAAGAAAGCCGGCGCTGCGTGCTGCCTTTCCGTCGTGCCCTATTACAACAAGCCGACGCAGGAAGGCCTTTACCGCCATTTCCGCACGGTGGCCGAAGCGGTCGACATCCCGATGCTGCTTTACAACGTGCCGGGACGCACCGTGGCAGACCTATCGAACGATACGACGATCCGGCTGTCTGAAGTACCGGGCGTGATCGGGATCAAGGACGCAACCGCCAACATGGAGCGCGGGACCGACCTGATCAAGCGCGCACCCAAGGGATTCGCGATCTACAGCGGCGAGGATTCGACCGCGTTGCCGCTGATCCTGCTGGGCGGGCACGGCGTGATTTCAGTGACTGCAAACGTCGCGCCGCGCCTGATGCACGAGATGTGCGCGGCGGCATTGCGCGGCGAAGTCGTCGCCGCGCGCGAGATCAACCTGCGGCTGCTTGGGCTGCACCAGAAACTTTTCGTCGAAGCCAACCCGATCCCGGTCAAGTGGGCGCTTCAGCAGATGGGCCTTGCAGGCGCCGGAATCCGCCTGCCGATGACGCCGTTGTCGGAGAATTTTCACGACGTGGTGCTCGGGGCCCTGAAAGAGGCGGGAATCAACACGACGAAGGCCGCGACCGGCGGGCTTCGGGTCGTCGAGGGACGTGGATGAAATTTGAATTTCGCAATAGCCAATGGATGGCGGCGCTGGCCGCCGCAGTGATTGGCCTGGGGGGGTGCAGCACGGCGCAGGAATTGCTCGAGGGGGCGTCCTCCGCTCGCAAGGTGGACTACAAGTCGGCGGGGCAGATCCCGTCGCTCGAGATCCCGCCCGACCTGACAGCGCCGACGCGCGACAACCGCTACGTGGTGCCCGATGTGAAGGGCGCGACCACGCTCTCCTCCTACCAGGCGGAAAGGCGCGCACAGCCTGCGCCCGGCTCGACGGGCGTTCTTCCCGCGGTCGACACGATGCGCATCGAGCGTTCCGGCACCCAGCGCTGGCTGGTGGTGAACGAGCCGGCCGAAAAGCTCTGGCCGCTGGTCAAGGAGTTCTGGCAGGAAAACGGGTTCCTGGTGAATCTTGAACTGAAGGATGCCGGGGTCATGGAAACCGACTGGGCGGAGAACCGCGCGAAGATTCCGCAGGACGGCTTG
>JANMDK010000219.1:0-6309 GCA_031376265.1 Pseudomonadota bacterium | reverse complement strand
CCGGCGCGCTGCCTTTGTAGGGGATGTGCGTCATGTAGGTCTTCGACATCGTCTTGAAAAGCTCCATGCACAGGTGCACCGAGGTGCCGCCGCCCGACGACCCGTAGTTGACGCGGCCGGGCCTCTCCTTCGCGATCCTGATGAGGTCGCCCACCGAATTCGCCGGAAACGACGGGTTCGCCACCAGCATGTTGTCCGAGACGCCGGCCAGCGTGATCGGCGCAAAATCCCTCGTCACGTCCATCGAGGTCTTGTAGAGGCTCTGGATGACCGAGAAGGGCAGCGCCGCGATGAAGAGCGTGTAGCCGTCGGGCGGCGACTTGGCCGCGATCTCGGTCCCGATCAGCGAGCCGCTGCCGGGCCGGTTCTCGACGATCACCGGCTGGCCGAGCGTCTTCGACATCTCCTGCGCAAGGACGCGCCCGAGGATGTCGTTGAACCCCGCAGGCGGGAACGGCACGATGATCCGGATCTGCTTAGACGGCCAGGCCTGGGCGTGGACTGCCAGCGAGACGGCAAGCAGCAGTGCGGCGATCATTTTGAGCAGGACTTTCATGGCTTTTCCTTTCAACACTCAAAAACCCGGGTTCGGAGCTCTCTAGTCACTTCCCAAGTCCAAGCACACGAAGATGTTCGCGACCTCGCTCCGCCAGCCACAAATCGTACTGGATTCTTTCGGGCTAAGGGCCTACACCGGTGGCGGAGTGCCACGGCTTGTGTGCCAGAGGGCAAGCACTGCGATTTGCTCGCCGCGGACCCGGTAGTAAAGGTAATAGTGAACTCGCGCCAGATGGACGCGCCTCACGCCCCTCGCTTTGGCGTTCAACGCCGGGGCGCCAATAGCCGGCTGAGAGACGAGAAGCGCAAAAGCCTCCGCCAGTTCTTCGTCCAATGCTCCGGGAGAAAGGGGGCGATTTTCCTCCCACCAAATGGCGGCCTGCTCGATGTGCGCGTCGGCGCGCTTGGTGACCCGAATGCGCAAGGCTTAATCAGCCGCGGCGGCGGGCAAGCTTTGCAAGCACCTCTTCGGCGGAAATCGTCTCGCCGCGATCGGCCTCGGCGATAGACAGCAGGAGTTCGGCCTCCTCCTCAGGGGACAATGTAAAGCCAAATTCGCCGTCTCTGGCCAACACCGTTACCGATGCCCCCTCATCCAGGGGCGCCCCGTCGACCACGACTTTGCCGCCGACAACCTTTCCTGTCGCTATCTTCATGGCCAGAAGAATACTCCGATGGGTGACTTACCGGGAAATCGGGCCGAACGCAAAGGTAACCGGCGCGCCCGCGTTAATGTATGGAGAGTCCGTCGAACTTTGAGGCGCGTCCGGTTGACCATCGTGTTAGCGCCCTCAGCGAGAACCATAGGACTCAGCTGCCTTTTGAGCCGATCGCGACATTTCAAGTAAATCGTCCACGAGATGCCGACTTAAGACTGGCTCCTGTAGCCGCTGTCCTGTCAGTTCCTGTACCGGCAGCGGTACATTACTGCTCGGCCTTCACGCCCGCCATCTGGATCACCCTGGCCCACTTCGCGATCTCCTCGCTGAGGAACTTCGCTCCCTGCTCCGGCGTGCTGCCGACCGGCTCGATGCCGAGGCCCTCGAGCTTGCCTTTGACTTCGGCGGCATTGACGGCCTTGGCTACTTCGGCGGACATGCGCGTCACGATGTCGCGCGGCGTGTTCGCCGGCGCAAGGAACAGCAGCCAAGTGGAGGATTCCATCGCCGGTCCGCCCGCTTCCGGCATGGTCGGCACCTCGGGCGCGCTCTTCAGGCGCCGGGGCGAAAACATCGCCAGCGCCTTGATCTTGCCGCCCCGCACGTGCGTCATCAGGGAGCTCGGCACGTCGACGAGGATCTGGATGTTGCCGCCCATCAGATCCTGCAGCGCCGGCGCGGTGCCTTTGTAGGGCACATGGACCATGTCGATGCCCGCAGTCTGCTTGAGCAACTCGGTAGTGAGGTGCGCCGCGGCGCCGATGCCGGAGGAACCAAACGAAACCTTGCCCGGATTCGCCCTGGCATAGGCGATGAGCTCCTTCACGTCCCTGGCGGGAAAATTATTCGACGCGGTCAGGATCAGCGGCGCGGTCATCGCATGCGAAACCGGCGCGAAGCTCTTGACCGGGTCGAAAGGCATTTTTCCTGCGTACAGGGTGGCGTTTGCGGCATGCGCGCCGATGACCGTGAGGAACGTGTAGCCGTCGGCCGGCGCCCGCGCGACTTCACCGGCGCCGATCAGCGAGTTGGCACCCGGCTTGTTCTCGACCACGATGTTCCAGCCGGTGTGCTCCTGCACTTTCTGAAGCACCATGCGCGTGCCGGTATCGGTGATGCCGGCCGGGGTGTAGGGCACGATCCAGCGGATCGGCTTGGCCGGCCAGGCCTGCGCGCCCGCGACCGCGCTCCACGCCAGCGCAACCACGGCGGCGGCTCCGACCGCCCTGAGCTTCAATGCCAACATTTCCGTCTCCTCCTGTTTTTATGTGCGGTTATCTTAAACGTAACCCGGACCTTCGATGGCCGGGTTCTTTTGCAGAAATTTCTCGTCGACCTCCAGGCCAAGGCCCGGCTTGTCGATCGGCCAGACGTTGCCGTCCTTGTCGACCTCCCACGGCGTGGAGCAGAGCTCGTCGCGGAATTTGTTCGCCTTGGAGACGTCGGCTTCGAAGTAGCCTCCGTTGTCGATCGCGGCAAGGAAATGGATGCTCGCCGCCTGGTTGAGCCCGGTCATCGAGCTGTGCGGATGGATGCGCAGCTTGTAGGCCGAGGCCATCGCCGCGATGCGCAGCGCCTCGGTGATGCCGCCGGTCTTGGAGAGGTCCGGCTGCAACACGGTGATCGAGCCGTCCTCGAGCACACGGTTGAATTCGAAGCGGGTGTAGTGGTTTTCGCCGGCCGCGAGCGGCGTGCTGCTGAAAGTCGAGGCCAGCTCGTAGCTCACGTAGTCATGCGCAGGAAAGGGCTCCTCCAGCCACGCGACGTTCAGGTCCTGCATCGCGGGCATCACGGCGCGCGCGTCGTTCACCGTGTAGCCGGTGTTCGCATCGACCAGGATCTCGATGTCGTCGCCGACGTGCTTCCTCACCGCGCGGATGCGCTGCAGGTCGCGCTTGGGGTTGTCACCGACGCGCAGCTTGACCGCCTTGTAGCCCGCCTTGAGATGGGGCTTGAGCTCCGCGATCAGCTCATCCGCAGGCTGGTAGCCGAGCGACACGCCGCCCGCATACGCCGGCAGCCCGCGATAGGCGCCGCCGATCAGCTTGTAGATCGGCATGCCAGCCGCCTGGCCGCGGATGTCCCAGAGCGCGCAATCGATGCCGCTCATCGCCAGGCAGCACCCGGCGCCCATTCCGTGGCTGCCCAGCTGCATCTTGTAGATCTTCGCCCAGACGCCGACGACGTCCGAGGCATCCATGCCGACCACGAGCCGCTTGAGCGTCGTCTCGATCAGCTTGGCCACCGCGGTGTGCGCGCGGCCGTGATGCGACTCACCCCAGCCGACGAGGCCGCCGGCGGTCGTCACTTTGACAACGACCGCGTCGCGCTTGATTGCCGTGCCGATGCCGAGCGTCACCTGCGCTTTTTTCGGGACCGGGAACGAGGTCGGGTACGCCTTGATGTCGATGATCTTCAGGTCTTTGGTTGCCATGGCTTCCTTGAGGATGTAACTACTTGCGGATTAACAAAGCTGTTGGGCGGATGGCCGGCGAGCATGCGCAGCGTCTCTTCGGCGGCGATGCGCCCGACGTGCTCGCGCGACTCGCGGGTCGAGCCGGCGAGGTGCGGGGTCAGCACCGCATTCGGCAGCGAAAACAGGTCGTGCCCGGGCTCGAGCCGGTAGTGCTCGTAAACGTCGAGCATTGCGCCGGCGATGGTGTTCGCGCGAAGCGCCTCCACGAGCGCCGCTTCGTCGATCACCGGCCCGCGGCCGACGTTGATGAGGAAAGCCGTCTTCTTCATCGAAGCGAGTCGTTTCGCGGTGATCAGGTGATGCGTCTCGGGCGTTAGGGGGCAGGTCAGCACGACGAAGTCGGAATCGCGCAGCAGCTGCTCCAGGTCCACGGGCTCGATGCCGGCGGGGAGTGCATCGAGGCGGCGTTGGTTGCCGAGCACCCGCATCGAAAGGCCGCCGGAGCACATTTTCGCCAGGCGCTTGCCGATGTGCCCGACGCCGACGATGCCGAGCGTCTTGCCGCTGACTTCCTCAGCCTCGCCGGCAAGCGCGCGGGCGGTGTCCCAGGATGCGCTTCTCAGCTTCCGGTCGATCGCCCGGAAGTTGCGCGCGAGCAGCATGATCGCCATCAGGCAGTATTCCGCGACCGATTGCGCGTTGCCGCCGGGGATGTTGGCCACCATCACGCCGCGCTCGTTGGCCGAGACCAGGTTGACGAGATCGGTGCCCGTGCCGTGGATGGTCACCGCGCGGATGCGGGGCGCAGCATCGAACAGGTCGTCCGGCAGGCGGCTGCGGGTCAGCACTGCGTCGACGTCCCGGCCAAGCGAGCGCAGCGTCTCCGGGTTGGTATTCGGCGGCCGAACGACCTCGCCCGAGGCTTCGAGCAGCGCGATGCCGGCCGGGTCGATGAGGTCGGTGACGAGGATGCGATCCATAAATGGGGTCAGAGTCGAATTACCGGTTCAACGAAGCTTGAGGGCGACCTTGCCGAGCGCGCGGCGGGACATCACCGCGTCCTGCGCATCGGCATAGCGCTCGAGGGGAAAGGACTCGGCCAGCACCGGGGAGAGCTTGCCTTCCTGGTGCCAGCGGAAAATCTGCGCGTAGGCAGCGCGCACGGCGGGCTCGTGCTGCTCGCGCCCGTCGCCGGGCGACCAGCCGACGTAAGTGCCGAAATTGAATCCGAGCACGGAAATGTTTTTCACCAACAACAGGTTTACCGCGACCTGCGGGATGCGCCCGGAGGCAAAGCCGATTACCACGAGGCGGCCCTCCGTCGCGAGGCAGCGCAGGGCCGCGTCGAAGTAATCGCCACCGACCGGGTCGAAGGCGCAATCCACGCCACGGTCCTGCGTGGCGGCGCGCACCGAGTCGCGGAGGTCATGGGAGTTGTAGTCGATCACGGTCTCGGCGCCGTGGGCTTTGGCAAGCGCGCACTTGGCCGCGCTGCCGGCTGCGCCGATCACGCGGGCACCCATCGCCTTGCCCAGTTCCACCGCCGCGAGGCCCACTGCGCCGGACGCGCCGAGCACCAGCAGCGACTCGCCGGCGCGCAGGTTGCCTCGCCATGCAAGGCCGCCATACGCGGTGCCGTACGAAATGCCGAGGTGCAGCGCACTGCCAAGATCCAGCCCCTCAGGCAGGCGATAGACGGTGTGCTCGGTGGCGCAGACTTCCTCCGCGTACGCGCCCCAGTCGAGCAGCGCGAGCACCTTGTCGCCGAGCTTGCAGGCGGTGACGCCGGGCGCGACCTCGATCACGGTGCCGGTCACTTCGGTGCCCGGGGTAAACGGCAGCGGGGGCTTCCTCTGGTATTTGCCGGCAATCCAAAGGCTCATCGCGAACGAAACCGCGGCGTAATCGACCGCGATGCGCACGCCCTTGGGCGGCAGCGCCGGCGCGGGCACGGTCTCGACCTTGACGGCAGCGTGATAGTCGCCGAACTCCCGGCAGACGAGGGCTCGCATGCGTCAGCCCTAGCCTGCCTGCCGGACTACGCCCGAAGCGACGAGCTTGGCGCACTCGGCTTCGGTCACACCGAATTCGGCCAGGATTTCGCGCGTGTGCTCGCCGACTTTCGGCGCCGGCCCAAGTGGCCAGTCCTGGCTCCCGCCGGGAACGCGCGGCAGCGGAAGCTTGCCGTAGGGCGGCTGGTCGACGTCGCCGAAAGTCTGCCGATGCCTGGTCTGCGGCGCGGCGAGGAAGCCCGCGTAGTCGAGCACCGCCCCGCACAGCACATCCGCCGCGGCGAACTTTTCCAGCCAGGTCGCCGTGGTTTCACTAACAAGGCGACGGGACACTTCCAGGTTGAACTCCACAGCGTGTTTTTTTCGCTCATCGAGCGTCGCGAACCGCTCGTCGCGACCCAGGCCCTCAACCCCGAGGACCTTGACGAGCGAGGCGAACATCTTTTCGTTCAGGCTCGTGAGCGTCACGAAGCCGTCGCGCGTCTTGAAGATGCCCGAGGGCACGGTGATCGGCGCGGCCGGCTTGCCGTCGCTAAGCACCGCATCGAGGATAGGCGCGGCCTGCAGCGCGGCGCACGCGTCCATGAGGGAAACCTGCACATGTCTTCCTTTCCCCGTGGTCGCGCGCGCATAGAGCGCAGCGCCGGTGGCCTGTGCCGCGTAG
>JANMDK010000182.1:0-16643 GCA_031376265.1 Pseudomonadota bacterium | reverse complement strand
GCCGATCGAGTTGAATCCCGCGGCGACGAAGAACCCTGCCAGCTCCGGCGCCTCGCCCAGGTAATAGCGATTGTCGGGCGTAAAACTCTCCGGACCGTTGAAGAACTTCTGAATCCCAGTGGTCTCCAACCCCGGCACGCGATGCAGCGCGCTTTGCAGGACGGGCTCGAAGTGCTCCCAATCCTCGGGCAGTTCGTCGAACTCGAAGCTTTCGGGGATTCCGTCCATGCCCCAGGGCTTGGCTTTGCGCTCAAAGGCGCCGACCAGCAGTTTGCCGGCGTCTTCCTTGTAATATGCCTGGCCATCAAAGTCGCGCAGCACCGGCAGGGTCCTGACCGCGCCGGCCATCGGTTCGGTCACGATGTAGAAGTGCTCGGCAGCATGCAGCGGCACGTTCACGCCGGCGAGCAGGCCGATTTCGCGCGCCCACATCCCGCCGCAGTTGACCACGACCTCGGCTTCGATCTCGCCGTGTGCGGTGCGCACACCTGCGGCTCGGCCGTCGCGGACGAGGATCCCGCTCACCTTGCAGCGCTCAACGATGCGCACGCCCGCCATGCGCGCGCCCTTGGCAAGCGCTTGCGTGACGTCCACCGGGTTGATCTGGCCGTCCTTGGGCATGTGGATCGCGCCCACGATGTCTGAGCTGTTGATCATCGGCCAGAGCCGCTTCAGCTCGGCGGGCGAGATCACATCCACATCCACGCCGAAGCAGCGGCCCATCGACGCGCTTCGCTTCAACTCTTCGAAGCGCTCGGCGTTGTCGGCCACCGTGATCGCGCCGTTCTGCTTGAAGCCCGTCGCCTGGCCGGTCTCGGCCTCGAGACCGGCGTAAAGGTCGATGCTGTAGCGCGCAAGTCGCGTGAGGTTGTGCGTGGCGCGCAATTGCGCGACCAGGCCGGCGGCGTGCCAGGTGGTGCCGCAGGTGAGCTGTCCGCGCTCGAGCAGGACGACGTCCTTCCAGCCCAGCTTGGCAAGGTGGTAGGCGACGCTGCATCCCACGATGCCGCCGCCCACGATCACGCACCGCGCGTGGCGCGGGAGGGTGATCTCGCCCACGCTCAGTCCAGCTTGACCTTGGCCTCGCGGATCACGCGGCCCCAGCGCTCGTAGTCCGACTTCACCTTGGCGGCGAATTCGGCCGGGGGCATGCCGCCGTAGTCCAGGCCGCTGTCGAAAATGAACTTGCGGAATTCGGGCGTCCCGACGATGCGCGCAAACTCGCGATGCAGGGCATTGACGATCTCGGGCTTCATTCCCCCCGGCCCGAAGAACGCGATCCACCCGTCGATGCCGAAGTTCAGGCCGGCCTCGTGGAAGGTCTGCAGCTCCGGCAGCGCAGGAATGCGGCGTTCCGTGGCCGCGGCGATCAGCTTGGCCTTGCCGCCCTTCGCGCTCGCGATCGCCGTGGTCGGCCCGTCGAAGTACATGTCGATGCGCCCGCCGTACAGGTCCTGGTTCGCCTGTGCAGGACCGGGGTAGGGGATATGCACAACATCGATTCCCGCGGTGCGCTTGAGAAACTCGACGTTGAGGTGCGGCGTCGTGCCGGTGCCGTAGGAGCCGACATTCAGCTTGCCGGGATTGCGCTTGGCGAAATCGATCATCTCGCGCACGTTTGAAAACGGAACATCGATCCGCGCAACGAGGACTGTTCCCCCGAGCGAACCCGGCGTGATCGGCGTGAATTCCTTGAACAGGTCGAACGGCGGCGTGGCATAAAGGTGCGGCAATTGCGTCATCGCGGCGACCGTATAGAGCAGCGTGCTCCCGTCCGGCGCGGCCTTGGCGACTTCGCGCGCGCCGATCAGCGTGCCGCCACCGGGCTTGTTTTCGACGACAACCGCAACGCCGAACGCTTCGGCGAGGGCCGGCGCGATCCTGCGCGCCTGCAGGTCGGTGCCGCCGCCCGGGGTGAACGGGACGACGATGCGGATCGGCTTGTCGGGCCGCCATTGCCCGTGCGCCACGTTGGCGCTACATGCAATCGCAATGAGGGTAGCAGCGAGGTATCCGGGTCGAACGCGCATTACTTGCGCTCGATTTCGTCGTAGGGCGTCAGCGTGCCCCAGATCCCGGCGGGCACGTTCCTGAGCGACTTGTCCGAGGCCGTCACGACCGACCAAACGTGCGTATAGGCCACGGGCGCGTCGCTGACGACGATGCGCTGGAACTCCGCATAGAGCGCCTTGCGCTTGTCGAGATTCTTTTCCATCGTGGCGCGCGCGAGCAGGTCGTCCACCTTGGGATTGACGTAGCTTTGCGTGTTCGACCAGATCACGCCCGGCTTGATATTGGTCGACAGGTACGTGCGGTGCACGCCGATCACCGGGTCGCCGTAGTTGAAAGACGCGTCCATCGAGGCTTCGAAATCATGGCCGCCGACGCGCTTGGCCCACGTCGGGAAGTCGGGCGACTGGCGCAGCGTCACGTTGATGCCGATCTTCTTGAGCTGCGGTTTCAGGTATTCGGCGATGTTCGCGTAGTTGTCCGGGCTGCCGGGCTGGATGTCGAGCATCATCGCAAAGCGCATCCCGTCGGCGCCGCGCTTCAGGCCTGCGTCATCGAGCAGCTTGTTCGCGCGCTCCAGGTTGAGCTTGTAATGCTCGACCTGGTCCGTGAAGAAGGGGCTCCCCGGCGCGATCGGGCCGGTGGCGGCTTTGGTGAGGCCCGAGTGGAGTTTCTTGGTGATGAAATCGCGATCGATTGCATAAGAGATCGCCTGGCGCACGCGCACGTCGTCGAGGGGCTTCTTTTTCAGGTTGAACGCCACCCAGCCCAGCGGTCCGATGGCCTCGCCGCCTTTTCGTTCGATGTTCACGTTTGCCAGCTTCTGCAGGCGCAGCACCTCGGTGATGTTGCTCACGAAGGGAAACATGTCGATGTCTTTGCGCTCGAGCGCGAGGGAAACCGCAGTCGGGTCTTTGTAGAGCCGGAAGATGAGCTTGGCGAACTTCGGCCGGCCCGCCATGAAGAACTTGTCGCTACGCTCCAGGATGATGTGCTCGCTTGGCTTGAACTCGACGAACTTGAATGGCCCGGACCCCACCGGATTCAGATTGCGCGGATGCGAGCGCACGTCCTGACCGTCGCCGTAGATGTGCTTGGGCAGGATCGGGCAGAAAGGCGGCGACATGGCCAGCAGGATCGCCGGATGCGGGTCCTTCATGCGGATGATGGCCAGGTGCGGTGTCGGCGTATCCACGCGCTCGACCGGCCCGAACATCGACTGGAAAGGGTGGTACGCCTTCGCAGTCATGATCGAAAAGGCCACGTCTTCGGAGGTGATCGGCTTGCCGTCGTGGAACTGCGCATTGGGGACGAGTTTGAGCAGCAACGACTTGCCGTCGTCCTGGAAGCTCCAGCTCTCCGCGAGGTAAGGCTGCGGCTGCCACTTGTCGTCGAAGCGCAGCGGGCTGGCGAAGATCTGGGCGCCGGGCATCATCGTGGCCACGCCTGACTGCACCGCGGGGTTTAGGTGGCGCGGGCTCTGGCTTCCGCCCACGATGAGCGTTTCCGCGCGGGTTTGGGCCTGGCCGATGCAGGGGAGGGCCGCCAGCGCCAGTGTGAAGAGCCTGAATCCGGTCCGGAATGCCATGCTGACTCCTGGCTGGTGCAAAGGAACCCAGCTTAGGGATTCATGGCCGCCGACGTTTTTCCATCCAAGACATGTAATTGCCTGATCCGGACATCAAGAAACGTCCATCCGGAGGCGGCGCACCCGCCGGTCCGAGTTGCGCTCCGCGCTGGGTGGATGCCCGAACTCCGCGCGGTAGCTCCGCGAAAAATGTGCCTGGGAGGCGAATCCACAGGCGACCGAAATATCGAGCACAGGCATCACGGTGCGCCGGAGCAACAGTCGCGAGCGCTCGAGCCGCAGCCGGAAGAAGTAGCGCGCCGGGCTTTCGCCCAACGCGGACCGGAACAGGCGGGAAAGCTGGCGCGACGACAGGCCCACTGCCTCGGCAACGTCCGCGGGCGTGAAACTGCGATCGAGGCGGGCCTCGGCGTAGCGGATCGCCTGCGATACTTTCGGGTGCTGCGCCGGCGTCTTGGCCGACAATGCCATGCGCTGCAATTCGGAAGAGTTCCGGATGTGGCCATGCAGGCAATGCTCCGCGACACGGTCGGCGATGGCCTGGCCGTGATCCGCCGCAATCGCATGAAGCATCATGTCGATCACGGCGACCCCGCCGGCCGAAGTCAGTCGGTCGCGGTCGACTTCGAAGAGCGATTCGGTGACTTCTATTCCCGGGTAACGCTCGCGAAAGGCATCGAGCACTTCCCAGTGGACGGTCACGCGACGATCTTCGAGGAGCCCCGCCCGCGCGAGCACGAAAGCGCCCGCGTCGATGCCGCCCAAGGTCACACCGGCGTGGCCCAGGCCCCTGAGCCAGGTTGTGGCGCGCCGCGTGGCCGCCTTCTCAGGTTCGTGGTCCGCGCAAATGAGCAGGGTGCCGAGCGCGCCCGCATCGTCGACCGAGCAGTCCGGCTGGATCTGCAGGCCGTTTCCGTCGGGAACCGCCTTGCCGTCGACGGAGATGAGGCGCCAGACATACTTGCGTGATACATAGCGGTTGGCGATGCGCAGCGGCTCGATCGCCGAGGACAACGCAATCACCGTGAACCGGGGCACGAGCAGGAAGCCGATCGGGTTGCGCAGCAGGTGGTCGGAAGCGGCTTGGTTCGCCATGGCAGGTCGGTCGAATGTCCCGGATGGGCAAATTCTAGGCCCCGAATGTCATACAGGGATAGTCCCGGGGGGCTAGCGTTGCGGCTCGTAGCCGCAGATGAGGGGGGTGACGGTGCACGAATCAGGTTCCGGGCCGCGGGCCCCGGTGACGATCTACCCGGCGCGCAAGATCGTCACGATGGACGCATCGCTCCCCGAAGCTACGGCGGTTGCCGTGAGCGGCGATCGCATCGTTGCCGTCGGCGACATGGCGTCGATGGCGCCCTGGCGAGAGGGGCGCGAGGTGCGGATCGACGAAAGGCTGGCCGGAAAGGTGCTCTTGCCCGGTCTCATCGACAACCATGTGCACCCCTGGCTCGGGGCGCTGCTGCTTCCGACGGCGATCATCGCCCCCGAGGACTGGCGCCTGGCCGATGGCACGGTCGCGGCCGCCGCGAACGATAGGGAGACTTGGCGGGCCCGCCTTG
Organism: Pseudomonadota bacterium; assembly: GCA_031376265.1. Lineage (GTDB taxonomy): Bacteria > Pseudomonadota > Gammaproteobacteria > Burkholderiales > SG8-39 > SZAS-79. The sequence goes on along the minus strand of JANMDK010000182.1, from coordinate 11,483 downwards.
CCAAAGCAGTCGAGTCACACCATGGCACCGGCGAGTTGCTCGCCTCGTGGGGGTTTCATCATGCGTACCACGGGCGGCGCCCAAAGCGGGCGGAACTGGACGAACTCTGTCCCGATCGGCCGCTGATCGTTTGGCACCGGTCGTTCCACGAGATTTTCGCCAACTCGAAGGCGCTGGAATTTGCGGGGCTCACTCGCGAGTCGGCCGCGCATCCACAGATCAACTGGGACGAAGGCCACTTTTTCGAGATCGGCACCAAGACGCTGCTCGCCAGACTGATGCCGCATTTCCTGAAAAAGGAGTGGTTCCACAGCGGTCTAGAGCGAATGGCCCGGCTGATGCACCGCGGCGGAATTACGACCGCCGGCGACATGGCATTCGGGTCGCTCGACGTCGACTACGAGATCGCGGCATGGGACTCGGTGATCGAGCAAAAAGGCCTGCCGATTCGCGTCTTCAACATTCCCCACGCTGGAGCCCTTGGTTTCCGCCTGGCCGGACGCAAGGCCAGTCCCACGGAGAGCCCGGGCTTTACGCGGGTGCTCGAGTTCGTGGAAAAACTCCCGGCGCGGGACAGCCGGCGCATGAAGACGCTGCGTGCGATCAAGCTCTATGCCGATGGGGCGATGTTTTCACAGCTGATGCGGATGAACGCGCCCGGCTACATCGATGGCCACCAGGGCGAGTGGATGATGTCGCCCGAAGTGCTGTCCGACGGCGTGCGCACCTTCTGGGATGCCGGATACCAGGTCCACGTCCACGTCAACGGCGACGGTGGCGTCGACGCGGTGCTGGATGCGCTGGCCGCGTCGCTCGATCGCCGGCCGCGCTTCGACCATCGCTTTGCCTTGCACCACATGGGATTCTCGACCACGGCGCAGACGCGCCGCATGGCGGCGCTCGGTGCGGTCGCCTCGGTCAATCCGTATTTCATTCATGCCCTGTCCGACAGCTACTCGTTGCTGGGGCTGGGGCCGGAGCGAGCGCAACAGATCGTGCGTGCAGGGTCGATGGTCCGGGCGGGCATTCCGGTCTCGCTGCATTCGGATTTCATGATGGCGCCGACCGAGCCCCTGTTTCTCGCGTGGTGCGCCGCCAACCGGCTGACCCGATCAGGAAGCACCGCGTCGCCCTCCGAATGCCTGACCATCGAGCAGGCGTTGCGGGGGATCACCATCGACGCGGCTCATGCCCTGGGCATGGACCACGAAATCGGCAGCATCGTGGCCGGAAAAAAAGCCGACTTCACGGTGCTCGAAGAAGATCCTTTCCGCGCGGGCGCGAAAGGCCTGAAGGACATTGCAATATGGGGAACGGTGTTCGAAGGCGAAGTGTTTCCGGTGGCCTCGCCCAACGCGAGCCTGCATCGCATGCGGACCGCTCCGGCGCGTTCCCGCCAGCCCTACCGTGGAATTGAACGTCGATGCTGTGGAGCCGGCGAAGATCACTGCGATACGGTCCATCGGCTCGCTTCATGGGCGAGCGAGACATTGCGACCTTCTTCGCGCTGGCCCTAGCGCGCAGCGTTGCGCATGCAAACCAGCGAACGAAATGCGATTCCCGAGGCGACATTGCACCCGGGCGACAGGATGAAATTGCGGGTCCCGCCCGCTTGTTCAAGCGCATCGGCCACCTCGGCACGAATCTCCGGTAGCGAGCGTTCCTGCAGCTTCGATTCGTCGACGCCGCCCATGAGGCACTTGCCCGTGAGTGACCTTACCGAAGCGATCGAGGGGTTTCCCGGAAGCCGGTCCGACCAGCTAAGCACTTCGCAGGGGTAGTCGAGAATGCGGCTAAGGTCGAGTGGATTGCCGTGCGCGTGGACGATGCGCACGAGGCCTTTCATCGCATCTAGAAGGCGCCGGTCGTAGGGCTCGTGGAATTCCTGAAATTCCTTATCGTTGATCCCTCGTGAGGAGGAGGGAACGATGCAGGCATTGGTTGCGTAGAGCACGCCGTCCACCGGCACCCTGCGAATCTCGGCGATGTAGTCGACGAAGGTGTCGGTCAGAGCGCCCAGCATCGCCGCGGCTTCGTCTGGATGGCTGCGGATGAAGGCCGCGCGCGAGAACCCGACGGCAAACAGCAGCGAGAAGAAAGGCTCGAACAAAGTGTCGATCAACGGTACGTCCGGCCCGACGCGCGAGCGCAGGACGCGCAGGCACTCGAGCTGTTCGGCGAAAATCCGCTCGCTCATCGATTGCTTCGCGAATCGCAGCATGTCGGCCGGCGTTTCGATGGTTTCGAGCCCGCGCGGCGGCGTCAGGCGGTAGTCATTCATGACCTTGAAGACGTCCCAGTCGCAGGCCTCGAAAAAAGCCAGCTGGCGGCGCGCATTCTCTTTCCCGTCGACTGCATCGGTGACGAAATTGCACCAGGCGACGCTGGGGGGATGGTCGACCGGTTCGCCGCGCACTGCGGCGAGAAATCGCTGCATTTTGTTCATTTGCCGGAAATCATAGCGGGAATGAGACAATCGGGCGGCTGGCGATAATCAAAAAAGGGTAAGCATGGTGCTCAAGTGGCTGGGGGGAGGCAAGCTCGATCATCCGCTCGCCGATGAAAAAGGCGCGAAGGAAGTGCTTGCAGCGGTCCCGCAGGGCGATGCCGCGAAAGCGCTCGAGGAACTGCGCCATTGGGTCGAATCGGTCGTCACGACCGAGGGGTTCAAGGCGGAGCGGCGCGCCGAGCTCATCCTGCAGCTCGACGACGCGGCGCAAGTGCACCAGCAAAAACTCGCGCGCGAATATCTGTCGACGCCCGGCTTGTCGAAATTCTCCGAGGCTCGCATCTGGGGTTCGCTATCGGCTTTCTGGAACGATTTCGCAGCGGGCTATGCTGCGCTTCTGGATCAGCTGGCAAACGATTCGTCGAGTGCCGGACGCCTGAAGGCCCAGCTGCCGCTCCTCGTGACACGCGCGGTTCGCGCCAGTGCCGCGCAGCTCAAGTGGCGTTACCTGCATTACGAGACAGCCAGTGCCGGCGTCTGGGAGGCCTTCGGCAAGGTCTACCGCTTTGCCGAGGCGAAGAAAATCCAGCGGGAGAACGTCACGCCCTATCCGAAGATGGCGCTTGCGACGAGCGCCGAACGCGAGTTCATCAAGGCGCTGATGCTCGCGGCCTCGTCGCCGGATTGCCTGACGCCGGTCGAGATCGAGCTGGCCGAGAAGATCGTCGCGCACCTTTCCGGCGCTTTCCTGATCAGCGACAAGCACCAGCCGCAGTCGACCCACAACTGGATCGACCTTGCGGGCGGCACGCCGCCCAAGCGCCTGACGCAGACGCCGCCGCAAACGCCCGGCCTGCGCTTTTTCGCGGCCGGCGCGGCAAACGAAAAATTGGAGGCGATGATCCGCGTCACCCAAGGCGGCGCGGTGCCCACGGACCTCAATCTGGGCGGCACCTACGAGGCGCCGCGTGTCCTGGCCGTGCTGCGTCACCTCAAAGCGCAATGGGCGGCGACGCCCCCGGTGCGCAAGCACGATCGCTATGAGGTTGCCCACCAGCTCAATGTCGTCAATGGTTTCGCCGGCGTCCATGCGAAGGTGCAGGACGGAGGCGCGGGTGACGTCCGCGAAACCTGGCTCACTCGAAACATCAGCTCCGGCGGGATCGGCGCGGCCGTCGGCAAGGCGCAGGGCGACTGGCTCGGCATCGGGAAGCTGGTGGGAATGAGCGTCGAAGGCGGAAGCGGCGGCTGTTCCGTCGGCATGGTGCGCCGTTGCAGCCGGGGCGACCAGAAGGAGATGTTCGTCGGCGTGCGTACTTTCGCGAAGACTGCGATCGCGGTCATGCTCGCGGGGATCGAACCCCCGGAAGCGATGTTGCTAAGCGACGGCGGCGCGCTGAAGGAAGACGCGCTCTTCTGCCTTCGCGAAGGCGGTTACGACGCGCGCGTCAGCCCGACGATGTCGTTGGGTGGCAACAATTACCTGCTCGTGCCGGTGGAGGTCGTCGAAGGTGGCGAGGACTTCGAGATCGCGCGTTACCGGGCCATGCAAAAAGCTTGAGGCAAGTCAGGCGCGCGTTACACGAATTGCCCGGCGACCCAGCCGGAAGACCAGGCCCATTGGAAGTTGTAGCCGCCCAACCAGCCGGTGACGTCGACGACTTCGCCGATGAAGTAAAGGCCGGGTACGGTTTTCGTTTCCATCGTCCTGGACGAAAGCGCGCTCGTATCGATGCCGCCGAGCGTGACCTCCGCTTTCGCATAGCCCAACGTGCCGGACGGGACCAGCGGCCAGGCCTTGAGCGCCTGGGCGGCCGCGTCGACCTCGCGATTCGACATCTCGTTTAGCGGGCGATCGAAGCCGAGCAATCCGCACCACTCCACGGCGAAGCGTTTCGGGAGTTTTTCGCCGAGCAAGTCGGCCAGGCCGGATTTCGAGTGGCGATGCGAAGCGAGCCACTGAAGCGCGTCCAAGCCGGGCAGGAGATCGAGCTTGATCGGCTGGCCGCCGTCTTCCTGCGCCTGCCAGTAGCTCGATACCTGCAGGATCGCCGGCCCCGAAAGGCCGCGATGCGTGACCAGCACGCTTTCGCGAAAGGCCGGCTGGCGATCCCGGCAGCGTGCCACCGCTTCGATCGATACGCCGGAGAGCGCCTTGAGCGACTGCAGCGCTTCCGGCGCGAGCGCGAGCGGCACCAGCGCCGGTTTCGGCTTGACGATCGGCAGGCCGAACTGTTCGGCCAGCTTGTACCCGAATGGCGTGGCGCCGATCTGCGGCAGCGCAAGGCCGCCGGTGGCGACGACGAGCGAGGCGCAGGTGAACTTGCCCTGGTCGCCGGCTACTTCGCCGGACACTTCGCTGGACACTTCGAAAATCGGCTCGGCGGTCTCGACCCTTGCGACTGAAGCCACGGAGCAGGGATGCGCCCACCGGACGCCGCCTTCGTCGCAGGCCGCCTTGAGCATTTCGGTGATTTGCGTCGCGGATTCGTCGCAAAACAGCTGGCCCAGCGTCTTCTCGTGGTAGCGGATGCCGCGCCGCTCGACCATCGCGATAAAATCCCGCTCGGAAAAGCGCGCCAGCGCGGAGCGGCAGAAATGCGGGTTCTTCGAAAGGAAATTCGCAGGGCCGACGCTGCGGTTGGTGAAGTTGCAGCGGCCGCCGCCGGAGATGCGGATTCGCTCGCCGAGCTTCGCGGCGTGCTCGATGAGCAGGACCCGGCGGCCGCGGGCCGCGGCCTGGGCGGCGCACATCATGCCGGCCGCGCCGGCGCCGATCACGATGACGTCGAAGCGCAAGCGGCCATTCTACTGGAGCGACCCATGTCCCGTTCCTGGGACGTTTTCTGCAAGGTGATCGACAATTTCGGCGATGCCGCCGTGTGCTGGCGGCTGGCCCGGCAGATCGCGCGCGAGCACGGCGGGCAGGTGAGGCTGTGGATCGATTCGCTCGATGCCTTGCACGCGCTCTGTCCGCAACTCGACGTTGCCCAGTCGAAGCAGGTTTTGGACGGCATCGAAGTGCGGACATGGGCCGCCGGCGCGAATTTCGGCGCACCTCCCGAGATCGTCATCGAGGCGTTCGGCTGCGGACTTCCCGAGGGCTATGTGGAATCGATGGCCGGGCGCTCGCCGCGACCGGCGTGGATCATCCTGGAATACCTGAGCGCCGAGCCCTGGGTCGCAGCGCATCACAAGATGCCGTCGCCGCACCCTCGGTTGCCGCTGGAACGGCATTTTTTCTTCCCCGGCATCGCTGAAGGGACGGGCGGCGTGCTGCGCGAGGCCTCGCTCGAACCGCGCCGCAGCGCATTCGAGTCGGCACCGGACTCGAGGGCGCAGTTCTGGAAGGCGCAGGGATTCGAGTCCCCCGATGCTCACGCCATCGGAGTTTCCCTGTTCGGTTATGAAAACGCGGCGGTCCAGGGAATGCTCGATACCTGGTCCGAAGGCCCGGCCGAGGTGGTCGTTGCGGTCCCCGCCAGCCGGATCCGGCCCCAGGTCGTCGAATATTTCGGCGGAGGCGACCCGGGCGACGGAACTTGCCTGAAACGGGGACGCCTCGAGGTCCGGCTACTGCCTTTCCTGACCCAGTCCGTTTATGACGAGCTCTTGTGGGCCTGCGACTGGAATTTCGTGCGCGGCGAGGACTCTTTTGTGCGTGCCCAGTGGGCAAGGCGGCCGTTCGTGTGGCACATCTACCCGCAGGCCGAAAAGGCGCACCTGGCCAAGCTCGGCGCCTTTCTGGATGCTTACTGCATGGGGTTGGACGAACGGGTTTCGGCGCCGTTGCGTAGCCTTTGGGCCGTTTGGAACTCGCCCGACCCGGCGCCGGGCACCTTGGGCCCGTTGTGGAAATCGCTTCAGGAGCACCGGCCGGCCCTGCAAAGTCATGCCGGGGACTGGGCAGGAACGCTGGCCAAACCGGGCGAATTGGCCGCAAATCTGGCGCAATACTGCGAGGAACGATTAAAATGATGGGTTTGCCAATGTGGAAATCTGGACGCATATGAAAATCGCACAGGAAATCCGTTCCGGGAACGTGATCATGGTCGGCAACGACCCGCTGGTCGTGCAGAAGGCCGAGTTCAGCAAGTCCGGCCGCAACGCTTCCGTGGTCAAGATGAAGCTCAAGAACCTGCTCTCGGGCGCCGCCAGCGAGACGGTGTACCGCGCCGACGAGAAGTTCGAGCTGGTGCAGCTCGACCGCAAGCAAGTCACGTACTCGTACTTCTCCGACCCGTCCTATGTCTTCATGGACGAGGAATTCAACCAGTTCGAAGTCGACGCCGAGAACATGGGCGAGGCGCTCAACTATCTCGAAGACGGCATGCCCGCCGAGGTCACGCTCTACCAGGAGCGCCCGATTTCGGTCGACATCCCGCAGACGCTGGCGCGCGAGATCATCGCGACCGAACCCGCGGTGCGCGGCGACACGTCGGGCAAGGTGCTCAAGCCCGCCAAGCTCAAGACCGGTTTCCAGGTCCGGGTGCCGTTGTTCTGCGACACCGGCGACATGATCGAGATCGATACCCGCACCGGCGAGTACCGGAGCCGCGTCAAGGCCTGAGTTGGCGCGGGCGACTCCCGTCCGGCACGCATCCGTGACGACAAAGCGCGTAGCAAACCGTATCGCCGCCGCGATCCTTGCGGCGGCGCTGTTGTCGTCGCCGGCCTTCGTTGGCGCCGCCGACGAAACCACGTGGACCCGCTATCTCGATGCGGGCACTGCCGCGTATCGCAAGCGCGACGCGGACGAGGCCACGCGGCAATTCGAGTTCGCCCTCAGGGAAGCTGAAGGATTCGGCGAGCAGGACCCGCGCCTGGCGACCACGCTCGCCTGGGTGGCGGAGATGTACCGCCTCCAGCGCCGCTTCGACGAAGCGGAGAAGCTGATCCTGCGCACCATCGGAATCGACGAGAAATTCCGCGGGCTGGATCACCCGGACCTCGCGATGAGCCTGGAGAGCCTCGCGCTCCTCTTCCATACGCAGAACCGCCAGCGCGAGATGGAGCCGGTGCTGAAACGGGCGATCGCTATCTACGAAAAATCGCTCGGACCGCAGCACACGCGCGTCGCCTCGAGCCTCAATAACCTTGCGGCGTTGTACCGCAGCACAGGCCGGCTCGACGAGGCCGAGCCGCTGGTGAGCCGCGCGCTCGCGATCCGCGAGAAAACGCTCGGCATGGACCATCCGGACACGGTGCAGAGCCGGAATTACCTCTCGCTCCTGCATCGCGACCTCGCGCGATCGCGGCCTTCGCGCCAGAGGCAGGTGGACTTGGTGCGGCAACCGCCAGTGCAAGCCGCCGTGGCCGCGCAGCCGGAGCCGGTCCAACCCGCGCCTGCACCCGCCCCCGTGGCGCCGGTTGTCGTCCCCGTGGTGCCGGCCCCAGCGCCGGTCGCCCAACCAAGGCCCGTCGAGCAAATCGCGCCGCCGGCGCAAGCCGCCTTGCCGGCCATTGCGGCCCCCGTCGCGCCCGCGCCCGTAAAGCCTGCAGCGCCCCAGCAAGTCGTTCCGCAACCGCCGCCGCCGGCGCCGAAGCCCGCGCCGGCGATTGCGTTGGCCGCACCTGCACCCGCTCCTGCGCCTGTTGCCGCGCCTACGCCGGTTCAACCCGCCCCGGCCGTGGCCAAGCCCGCACCGACAATTGCCAAGCCCGCGCCGCTGCCGCCGCAAGCCGCGGTCGACCCGCGCGCGACCGCACCGGTCCCGGTGCCGGCAGCCCCGCAGCGCCGCTTGTACCGCTCGAGCCTTGCGATGCAAGTGAGCCTCCTGGGCGCTTCCGCAGCGAGGACATCGCCGACCGTCGTCGCGCAGGCTTTCGACCTGATGCAAATGGCGCGCAACCGGCATGAGACAGGCGCGGTCTCGCGGATCGCCGCGCGGTTCGGACGCAACGACGCATCGCTTGCCAGGGTGGCGAGCGTGCGGGAGGACCTCCTCGATCGCTGGCACGGCCTGGACAAGACCCTGGTCGACGTGGCCGAGCGGCGTGCCTTGTCCGAAGAGGCTCGCCTGCGAGAGGAAATGGCAGGCGTCGACCGGCAGATCGCCCAGCAGGACTTGCTGATCGAGCAGCGCGTGCCGGGCTATCGCGACTACCTCAGCCCGGATTCCGTGCCGCTGGCCGTAGCGCAATCGCTGCTGGCGACCGACGAGGCGCTGCTGAGCTACCTCGTCGACGACAACGCCAGCTACCTGGTGGTCGTCCGTCACGATCGCTTCGCGCTTTTCAACCTCGACATCGGGCGTAACGAACTGGCGTCGATCGTGAAGCGCCTGCGCGAGCAGCTCGACTACCCGGCCGGGGACGAAGCGGGACGCACCACGGTGCGGACCTTCCCGGTGGCGCAGGCCAACCAGCTTTACCGGCGAATCCTCGGCGTCGCCGAGCCGGCGCTCGCCGGCGCTTCGCACCTCATGATCGTGCCGGACGACACGCTCAACGGCCTGCCTTTCGCGGCGCTGGTGACGGAGCCTTTCGTCACGCCGATCAAGGACATCGAGGACCACTCGAAAGTGGCGTGGCTCGGCCGGCGCTACGCGCTCAGCACGCTTCCCTCGGAGGGGACATTGCGCACCCTCAGGCGCGTCGCGCGCAAGCCCGCCGCGAGCAAACCCTTCACCGGATTCGGCGACCCGGTGCTGGGCGGCGAAGAGAGGGGTGTGCGCTCGGGCAGCGCCTCGCGATCGTATTCACGCGACGCCCTGGCCAACGTGAACCAGATCTGGAGCTTTGCGCCGCTGCCCGAGACGCGCTATGCGCTCTACGCGATGGCCGACATCCTCCAGGCCGATTCGGCCGACGTGCACCTGCAGGAGCAGGCGAGCGAGTCCGGGGTGAAGCGCGCCGACCTTTCCGACTACCGTGTCATCGCCTTTGCGACGCACGGCTTCATGGCCGACGATTTCAAGGGCCTCGCCGAATCCGCGCTGGTGTTTACGCCGCCGCAGCGGGGCACCGAGCAGGACGACGGCCTGCTCACCGCAAGCGAAGTCGCGCAACTGAAGCTGAACGCGGACCTCGTGATCCTCACTGCGACCAGCACCGCGGCCGCGGACGGCACGCCGGATGCGGAAGGCGTCTCGGGCCTTGCCCGCGCTTTCTTCCATGCCGGCGACCGCGCGTTGCTGGCGACGCATTGGGCGGTGCCTTCGGACGCGACGCTTAAGCTAGTCACCCGCACGTTGCGCGAGCGAGCGAGGGGTGTCGGAAACGCCGAGGCCCTGCGCCGCGCGATGCTGCCGCTCATGAACGGGGAGGATCGCCTCAACTATGCGCACCCCAGCTACTGGGCGCCTTTCATGGTGGTGGGCGAGGGAAGGCAGCCCGGCGCCGCTCCGGTCCCCGTGCCAGTTGCGCAGCCGGCAACGCCGCAGAACCCCTCTTCCGAATCCTCTTCCGAAGGCAGCGGCTTCGGCGGCGTGCTGAAGGGGATTTTCGGGCGCTAAAGCAGCCCGAGTTCCTCGAACCGCAGGTAGATCTCGCGGCATGCCCACGCGTCGGTCGCGGCATAAGTGAGCTGCGCGGCATTCAGCCGCTGCGCCGCCCAGTTCGACGTCTTGTTTCCTTTCGGGATCCGGAAACGCAGGAACAACGCCGCGAGGTTGCGAACCCCGGATTGCTTCAATCCGTGGCGGCGCGCGACGAGGCCCGGATCGACCACCGCCCGCGGCTCGAACGGAAACACGTGTTTCAGCTGGCGCAAGTCATCGGCGATCGATACGCCGGACTTCACGACCTGCGGCGACTGCAGGTACGCGGTGAGGTCGGCGGCATAGTCTCCCCGGGCCAACTGGAAAAGGTATACCGCGCGCGCAGTGGCGACCTGTACCAGCGCGGGAAGGTAGCTCTCGCCTTTCTGGAAGGCGGGGCGGGTCTCGGTGTCGAAGCCGGTGACGCGCTCGTCCAGGATGTCCGCGAACGCCGATTCGGCCTCGCGCGCCGTGACGACGAGGCGGATCTCGCCCTCGTACTTGCGGATCGGCAGGCCGGTGACTTCTTCCTTGGAAATCGTCCGCAGGAATTCGGCGGGAAGGTGACTCATTACGCCAGTGAATACTTGTGGAACACGCGCTCGACCCAGGGCTTGCGCGCGATCGACATTTCGCCGAGGGCCGGCTGCATGATCGTCGTGCAGACGGTGGTGGAGATGGCGCTGTACATCGCCGGCTTCGGCGGGCGCAGCACCGAGTCCGGCTTCCCGTACTCGTCGGCCAGCGCTTCCTTGATCGCGCCGATGGAAATGCGCCCGTTGCGGCGGCGCATCGCGGCCTCGGTACGGCGCTGGCGGTAGAGGCTGTCGACGGTGGTGGCGAGGCCGGTGTCGCGCAGCTTGGCCTGCGCCGCCGGACTCACCCAGTGATTCGCATGCACCAGGAGGCCGTCCTGCGGCTGGATCCAGAAGATCTCATCGGGCGCCATCTCGAGGTTCACGGCCTCGCCATCGGCGGAGGCAAGCATGACGTTGGTGGAGCAGGCGCGCTGGTGGCCCCACGCCGTGCGCATCGCGGACGCGAGATTGCCCGATTCGAGGAGCTTGCGGCGGATCAGCGCCAGGGGCGCGCGCCCGTCTGTCCTGTAATCGCGATCGCAGGCGAGGAAGTTGCCGGTCAGGCTGATGCCGCTTGCATTGAAGCCGTGTCGCGCGAGGCCGCCGGCTTCGACGAAGGTGAGGATGTCCGGGCCCTGGTTTCGCCGGATGCGAAGCACCACGCCGGTGTCGACGCACTCCTCGCGCCAGTCCCAGTTATGCGCGTGGACCAGCTGCCCGGTCTCGGTGACTTCGGGCAGGGCGATGATCGCGGTGCAGCCGTCGTCCTTGGGAGGTGCGGCCCGATCGTCGACCACCCTGTCGTCGATCATTACCCGGGCGCCGAACATCATCTCGGTGCGGCAATTGACGAGGACGATCTCTTCGAGCGTGCGGCCGGAACCGTCGGCGATGCCCTGCATCTCTTCGAGATACGCGGGATCGATCGCGCTGACATGTGGCGAAAAGTCGCGCGCGAGCTGGTCGATCTGGGCG
>JANMDK010000097.1:0-12202 GCA_031376265.1 Pseudomonadota bacterium | reverse complement strand
CCTGCTGATCGCCGATGAGCCCACCACCGCGCTGGACGTGACTGTGCAGAAGCAGATCCTTCAGCTCGTGGCCGCACTGCAGAAAAAGCGCCGCATGTCGGTGTTGTTCATCTCCCACGACCTCGCAGTCGTCGGTGAGATTGCCGACAGCGTGATCGTCATGCGCGCAGGCGAGATCCGGGAACAGGGCGCCGCCCGGGAGATTTTCGAGGCGCCGCGGGATCCGTACACTAAGGCGCTGCTGGCATGCCGCCCGCCGCAAGATTCGCGGCCGATGCGCCTGCCGGTGATCGAGGACTTCATGGCGGAGGTGGGCCCGGAGGCCGCAGCGCGGTCGATCATTCCAAGACCGCGCGGGCTGACCGGCGACGAAGAGATCGTGCTCGAAGCGAGGCACGTCGCCAAGAGTTTTTTCCAGCGCGAAGGGCTTTTCGGCAAACGGGAAATTCGCGCGCTCAAGGACGCCTCTTTTCGTCTGCCGCGCGGCAAGACGCTCGGCATTGTCGGTGAATCGGGGTCCGGCAAGTCCACACTCGCCCTGGTCCTCATGCGATTGCACGAGGCGACCGGCGGGCAGGTCCTGTTCGAGGGGCGCGACTGGCTCGGCCTCTCGCCGCGCGAACTGGTGGCGGCCAGGCGCAGGATGCAGATCGTGTTCCAGAACCCGTACGCCTCGCTGAATCCGCGCTTCACCGCGGGCCAGATCCTCATGGAGCCGATGCGCATCCATGCCATCGGCGGCGACGTATCCGCGCGACGCGTCCTCGCCATGGAATTGCTCGGTCGCGTCGGCCTGCCGCGAGCCGCTTTCTTCAAGTATCCTCACCAATTCTCCGGAGGGCAGCGGCAAAGGGTTGCAATCGCTCGCTGCCTTACGTTGAAGCCCGACGTTCTGATCTGCGACGAGTCGGTCTCCGCGCTAGACGTATCCATCCAGGCCCAGCTTCTGAACCTTCTCCAGGAATTGCAGGACGAATACCGCATGAGCTACCTGTTCATTTCGCACGACCTCGCGGTCGTCAGGTACATGTCGGATCAGGTCCTGGTGATGAGCGAGGGCGAAATCGTGGAAACCGCCGGCGCGGACGAGCTCTATGCGCATCCGCGGCATCCCTATACGCAGAGGCTGCTGGCGTCGATGCCACGCGGCTGGCAGCAAAAGGCGGCATGAAGGGGCGCTTTGCATGCGCCATCGCTGCGCTTTCAACCTGCGCATTCCTCGGCACCGAGGCCCGCGCCGCCCATGGCTACGGCCAGTTCGGTGAGCTCAAGTACCCGGCAGGATTTGCCGCATTCGAATGGGTAAATCCCAAGGCGCCCAAGGGCGGCAGCATCGACCTCGTGCCGCCGCTTAGGATCTCGAATTTCGACAAGTACAACCCGTTCACCCTCAAAGGGACCGCGCCGCCCGGGTTGAGCGCGCTGGTGTTCGAGTCCTTGCTGGCCGGCACGATGGACGAGCCCACCAGCGGGTACGGCCTGCTGGCCGAAGACGTCGAAGTCGCCGACGACCGGCTCTCGGTCACTTTCAGGATCAATCCGGCGGCGCGCTTCCACAACGGCAAGCCGGTCACGGCAGCCGACGTGAAGCACAGCTTCGACATGCTCATGAGCAAGCTCGCGGCACCGCAATACCGGGTCGTCTTCGGCGACGTGAAGCAGGCGGTCGTCGTGGCACCGCTGGTCGTGCGGTTCGATTTCGCGAAGCCCAATGCCGAGCTGCCGCTGATGGTCGGCGGCCTGCCGGTCTTCAGCCGCGAGTGGGGCGGCGGCAAGCCCTTCGACCAGATCGTGCTCGAGTTCCCGATCGCAAGCGGGCCGTATCGCGTCGGACGCCTCAATTTCGGGCGCGACATCACCTACGACCGGGATCCGAATTACTGGGCGCGAGACCTCAACGTGCGCCGCGGCATCTACAACTTCGATCGCATCACCTACAAGATCTACCAGGATACGACCGCACAGACCGAGGCCTTCAAGGCAGGCGAATTCGACTACCTCCGCAGCTTCTCGGCACGCGAGTGGGCGAGGACCTACACCGGCAAGAAATTCGACTCGGGCGAGCTCATCAAGAAGGAGCTCGTCTCAAAGAACGCGGGCGACTTCCAGGGCTACCTGATCAACCTGCGGCGCGAGAAATTCAAGGATCCCCGCGTGCGCGAGGCGCTGGCCCTCGCTTTCGATTTCGAGTGGATGAACCGCAAGCTGTTCTACGGCGCCTATATCCGCGTGCGCGGGTTCTTCAACAACAGCGATTTCGAGGCCAAGGGCCTACCCGGGGCCGATGAGCTTGAAGTGCTAGAGCCGCTGCGCAGCAAGTTGCCGGCCAAAGTATTTACGAGCGAAGTGCCCCAGCCGCCAAAGACGGATCCGCCCGGCAGCCTGCGCGCCAACCTTCGCAAAGCCAAGGACCTCCTGGCGGCCGCCGGATGGACCTATCGCGATGGCAAGCTGCGCAACGCCAAGGGCGAGCCGTTCAGGATCGAGTTCCTCGACAATTCGACCCGCAGCGGCCCGGTGAATACGCCTTTCATCCAGGCGCTCGGCAAGCTCGGCATCGATGCCGAAGTGCGCGTGGTCGATTTCGCCTTGCTGCAAAAGCGAATCGATGTCTTCGACTACGATTTCTTCGTTGTGCGAATTCCCGGAAGCGAGGCGCCTGGCAACGAGCTGGTGGACCGGTTCGGCTCTCAATCTGCGGATACCGAAGGCTCCGGCAACCTGCTGGGCCTCAAGGACCCGGCGGTGGATGTGCTCCTGCAGCAGGTCGTTGCATCGCGCACCCGCCCGGAACTCGTTGCGAGGCTGCGCGCGTTGGACCGCATCCTGCGCCACGGCCACTATACGATCCCGCAGTACTTCTCCAACACCAACCGCATCGCCTACCGCTCGGGAAAATTCGAGCAGCCCGCGGTCACGCCGCTTTACTACCAGCCAGAGAACTGGGTCCTACAGACCTGGTGGAGAAAGTAGGAAAACCCGGCCATGTGGTCCTACATCCTCAAGCGCCTCTTGCTCATGATCCCGACGCTGATCGGCATCCTCACGATAACGTTCGTGGTGATGCAGTTCGTGCCCGGCGGTCCGGTGGAGCAATTGGTTTCGCAGCTGCAAGGTCGCGAGTCGGGCGGCGAGGGGCCATCGGCGGCCGGCAGCGGTTATCGCGGGCGCCAGGGCGTGGATGCGAAGCGCATCGAGGAAATCAAGAAGCTGTACGGCTTCGACAAGCCGCCGCTGGAACGCTACGTGCAGATGCTCTCGCAATTCGCCCGCTTCGACCTCGGCCGCAGCTTCTATCACAACAAGGATGTCTGGCGGCTGATCCTCGAGAAGCTGCCGGTTTCGATCAGCCTGGGGTTGTGGACTTTCCTGCTCGTCTACCTGATCTCGGTACCGTTGGGCATCGCCAAGGCCGTGAGATCGGGCACCCGGTTCGATGCGGTGACCACGTTCATCGTGCTGCTCGGCTATGCGATCCCGAGCTTCGTCATGGGCGTGGTGCTGCTCGTTCTGTTCGGCGGCGGCTCCTTCGTGCAGTGGTTTCCGCTCCGGGGGTTGACGTCGATCAACTGGGCCGAGATGGGCCTCGCGGGCAAGATCGCAGATTACTTCTGGCATATCGCGATGCCGGTCGCCGCAATGGTGCTCGGCGGCTTTGCCGTCATTACCGTGCTCACCAAGAATTCGGTGCTCGAGGAGATCCGCAAGCAGTACGTGCTGACAGCCCGCGCCAAGGGCGTGGACGAGAAGAACGTGCTCTGGCGGCACGTGTTCCGCAACGCGATGATCCCGATCATGACCGGGTTTCCCGCGGCTTTCGTCGGCGCCTTCTTCAGCGGATCGCTGCTGATCGAGACCTTGTTTTCGCTCGATGGCCTGGGGCTCCTGTCTTACGAGTCGGTTATCCGGCGCGATTACCCGGTGGTCCTCGGCAGCCTGTTCCTCTTCACGATCATCGGGCTGATCACGACGCTGCTGCGGGACCTCAGCTACATCTGGGTCGACCCAAGGGTGACCTACTTTGACTGAGGCGACCACGACGGCTGCGCCGCCTGCGGCGGTGTCGAGGCAAAGCCCTTCGCGCCGCGCCTGGCGGCGGTTCCGCACCAACAAGCTCGGCTTCTACAGCCTCGGGATCTTCCTCCTGCTGTTCGGGTTGAGCCTGTTCGCGGAGATGCTTTCCAACGACAAGCCGCTGGTGGTCCGCTACAACGGCCAGTGGTACTTCCCGATCGCCCAGGTCCTGCCCGAAACGACCTTTGGCGGCGACTTCCCCTCTCCGACCGATTACCTCGATCCCCTGATCAACGCGAACCTCAATAAGCCCGGCAACCTGGCCCTATATCCGCCGAATCCCTATCACCACTCGACCGTCAACTATTTCTCGACGCAGCCGAACCCGGCGCCGCCGGATTCGCAGAACATCCTGGGGACCGACGACACCGGGCGCGACTTGCTGGCGCGGCTCTTCTACGGATTCCGCATCTCGGTTCTCTTCGCCCTGATCGTGTCGACGGTCTGCGCGGTCGTCGGCGTGCTCGTCGGCGCGATCCAGGGTTACTTCGCTGGGTGGACCGACATCGTCATGGAGCGCTTCAACGAAATGTGGAGCTCGATGCCGACGCTGTACATGCTGATCATCCTTTCATCGTTGTTCGCGCCGAGTTTCTGGCTGCTGGTGCTGCTCCTGTCGGTTTTCGGCTGGCTGGGCATTGCGGCCTACGTTCGCGCCGAATTCCTCAAGAATCGCACGCTCGACTACGTGCGGGCGGCCCGGGCGCTTGGGCAAAGCAACTGGCGCATCATGACGCGCCATATCCTCCCGAATAGCCTCACGCCGGTGGTTACGCTCGTGCCATTCGAGATGGCCGCGGCGGTCGGGGCGCTTACCAGCCTCGATTTCCTCGGGCTGGGGATGCCGCCGGGCACGCCGAGCCTTGGCGAGCTCCTCGCGCAGGGAAAGAACAACCTCGATTGCTGGTGGATCTCGCTCTCGACCTTCGTAGTGCTGGTAGTCACGCTGCTCCTCCTGATCCTCGTCGGAGACGCACTGCGCGACGCCCTCGACCCGCGCAAGGTGCTCGAAGGGGATGCGCCATGAGCCGACTCGAGGTGCGCGACCTGAGTGTCGAATTCGGCTCGCGCCGGGTCGTGGACCGCGTTTCGTTTTCTCTAGAGGAAGGGCAGCGGCTGGCGCTGGTCGGCGAATCGGGCTCCGGCAAGACGGTCACTGCGCTCTCGCTGATGCGCCTCATCGAGACCGCGCGCCTGGGCGGCGAGGTGCTGTTCGAAGGCGAGGACGTCCTGCGCATGTCCGACGAAAGGCTGCACGCTTTGCGCGGGCGCGACATCGCGATGATCTTCCAGGAGCCGATGACCGCGCTCAACCCGGTGCACAAGGTGGGCGAGCAAATCGCCGAGTCGCTGGCCCTGCACGAAGGCCTCGACCGGCAGAAGGCCCGCGCAGGCGCAATCGAGGCGATGCGCCGTGTCGGCATCGAGGATCCCGAGCGCCGCGCGCGCAGCTATCCACACCAGCTTTCGGGCGGGCAGCGCCAGCGCGCGATGATCGCAATGGCGCTGGCGTGCAACCCGAAGCTGCTGATCGCAGACGAGCCGACGACGGCGCTCGACGCGTCGATCCGCCTGCAGATCCTCGAGCTGCTCGACCGCCTGCGGGCGGAGACTGGGATGAGCCTGCTGCTGATCACCCATGACCTCAACCTGGTGCGGCGCTATGCGGACCGTGTGGCCGTCATGGAGAAAGGGCTCATCGTGGAGCAGGGGCCGACCGCCGAGGTCATGCAGGCGCCCAAGCATCCCTACACCCGCAAGCTCATCGACAGCCGGCCCGAGCGCGATGTGGGCCCGGCCGGCCATGGGACCGTGCTCAAGGCGAGCGGCGTCGGGGTCGAATACGCGATCCCGCTACCCGGCATCCGCGGCTGGTTCAGCAAGGGGCGTTTCGTTGCGGTGAAGCACGCGGATTTCGAGCTTGCGCCGGGCGAAACCCTCGGGGTCATCGGCGAATCCGGCTCCGGCAAGACCACGCTCGCGCTGGCCTTGCTCAATCTGGTGGCCGCGAAAGGCGACATCCGGGTCGGCGAATCGGCCTGGCTGGGCGCGGATGCGGCATTGAAGCGCCGGCTGCGGCGTGAAATCCAGGTCGTCTTCCAGGATCCGCTGTCGTCCCTCTCGCCGCGGCTGACGATCGAGGCCATCGTCGGTGAGGGCCTCGAAATCCACGAGCCCGGCCTCGACGCCGCCGGGCGGCGTACCCGCATCGTCCATGCGCTGCAGGAAGTGGGCCTCACCGAGAACGGGCTGGTCGAGCCTTTGCTGCACCGGTATCCGCATGAATTCTCCGGCGGCCAGCGGCAGCGAATTGCCATTGCGCGCGCGCTGATCGTGAAGCCGAAGATCGTGGTGCTCGACGAGCCGACCAGCGCGCTCGACGTGACGATCCAGAAGCAGGTGCTGCAGCTGCTCGGCGAGCTGCAGAAAAAACATGCGCTGAGCTATGTCCTAGTCACGCACGACATCGACGTGGTGCGCGCAATGGCGCACCGGGTGATCGTCATGAAGGACAGCGAGGTCATCGACAGCGGGCCGATCGACGAGGTGCTGGTCGATTCGAAGTCGGACTACACGAGGAAGTTGGTCGCGGCAGGCTATACCTGACGGCCCAGCCTATTGCTGCTTGCGGGGCTCCTGCAGCTGCGAAAGCAGCAGGCGGTTAAGGTCCGACGGCACCGGGAGCAGCTGCTGCTCGAGCAGGATCTGCAACTGGCGGCGCTCCTCATCCGGCAGCAAATCGGTTTCTTCGCGGAATTGCCGCGCGAGGCCTTCCTTCTGCTCGTAGCTGAGCTTGCCGAGCTCGATCAGCGCGGCGCGGACCGCAAGCGCCTTGTGCAGGAAGAATTCGATCAGCGCCGCCCGGTTTCCCGCCGTCTTTGGGTCAAGCAGCATCTCGTTCAGGCTCTCGAAAACCTCGTTGCGCTGCGAGGAAGACAAGTAGACGAAGCTGTCGTCGATGATGCGCTTTAGCGTCGCGGGTTCAACCGCAGTGCCGGGGTAGGTCACCGCCGGAGCGGGCGGAAGCGCTGATAGCGCCGCCTGCCGCACCCACGCTTTTTCGATGGCCGAGCTGGCGATCTCCTTGGCCACGCTCATCAGGATAAAGACGAGCGGATCGGCCTTCGCGGCGACCGGCCAGGCCGCAACGAAGAAGAGAAAAGCCGTCCGGCGCAGGGCGCGATGCATGGGGTCGTTGGGGGGGGGGGGGCAAAACGAATCGGGGGAACCGATTCTAGACCTGCCGCCGGCGCGCGCAAGCCTTTCAGGAGGTGCGCCGCAGCAGGGGGCCGCCGTCAGCGTCGGGCGTGTGTAACCTTACGTTTTACCTGAGGAGTATGCTTCTTTACTATGATTTTATTATGTTTTACTGGGCCTTTTTCTGCTGGAGAAGCAGCCGCCCCAGCGGTCTGAACCCGCAATTGCTGGCCGATCGTGAGTCGTCCGATCGGGTTCCAGCGGCGCAGGTCGTCCGGCGTGACCCGGTACTTGCCTGAGATGGATACCAGCGTTTCGCCTGCTTTGACGGTGTGGGTCAGGACGCGGGTGCGTACCTCGGCCGCCGGCACGGGCGGGCTGTACATCAGGGGCAGCTTTCCGCCAGCAGTGGCCGAGCCGTTGGTCGGCACAACCAGCATCGACGGCATCGTCTTCATTTTGGCCGTGAAGCCGTTGACTTCCCGAAGCTGGGCGACCGGTACCCCGAAGCGCTTGGCCACGGACTCGATCTTCTCGCCCGGCTTGGGCTCGTAGGTCTGCCACGAGACCAGCGCCTTGATGTCGTGCTTCTGAAGGTTCGAGTGGAAGATTTCCAGCTTGTCGGCGGGAAGCACGATGCGCGCATTGACCGATGCCGGCATGATCGGCCGGTTGAACCCGGGGTTCAGCGCGACGAATTCCTCGACCGACATCTCGGCAAGCTGCGCGGCCAGCTTGATGTCGATGTCCTGCGTCCTGGCGGCGGTCGCGAAATACGGCTGGTTCGGGATCGGGTCGAGCACGATGCCGAAAGGTGCCGGGTTGGCGATGATGTTCTTGAGCGCCTGCAGCTTCGGCACGTAGTAGCGGGTTTCCTCGGGCATGCGCAGGCTCGAGTAGTCGATCGGCAGGCCGGCCGACTTGTTGCGCTCGACCGCCCTGGCCACCGCGTTCTCGCCCCAGTTGTACGAGGCAAGCGCGAGGTGCCAGTCGCCATTCATCTCGTAGATGTCCTTCAGGTAGCCCAGTGCCGCCGAGGTCGAGGCCACGATGTCCCGCCGGCCGTCGTACCACCAGTTCTGCGCCAGTTCGTAGCGCTTGCCGGTGCCGGGGATGAATTGCCATAGGCCGGAGGCATGGGCGCGCGAATATGCCATCGGGTTGAACGAGCTTTCGACCATCGGCAGAAGCGCGAGCTCGGTCGGCATGCCGCGCTTTTCGAGCTCCTCGACGATATGGTAGAGGTAGCGGCGGCTGCGCTCGAACATGCGCTTGAGCGCTTCGGGTCGCGCCGCATACCACGCGGTTCGGTCCTGCACGATCGGGCCTTCGAGGTTCGGCATCGAGAAGCCCGCGCGGATGCGCTCCCAGAGGTCGTCCGGCTGCACCGTGCGGTCGACCGTTGCGACGCCGCGCAGCGGCTCTTTCACTTCGTGCTTCTCGCCATCGAACGGCGGGAGCCGTGTTGCATCCAGCGGCTTGGCCGCGGCCAATGCGGGCGCAGGCTTGGCCGGCTCGAAGGCTGGCGGCGCCGCGCCGGCCTGGAAGGGCACGCGGGGCTCCCTGACGGAGGCGGCTTCGGGAGCCGGCGGTTGTGAAGCGCACGCAGCCAGCAGGCCGGTGAGTATTGCGGCGCAGGCGATCGCCCGTGCGCGGGCCGACAGCCGGCCTAGAACTCGTTTTTCCATCGTCGAATGGCAGAGAAGACATTGACCGGATCGCCGATGCGCGAACCGAGGTACTTGTTGGCCGACTCGATCACCGCGGGCTCCGTGCAGCGCAGGAAGGGATTGGTCGCCTTCTCGTCGGCCAGCGTGGAGGGAAGGGTGGGCAGGCCGCGGTCGCGAAGCGCCTGGTCGCGCTTCTCGCGCGCAGCCAACGCGGCATTGGCGGGCTCCACGGCTTTCGCGAACTGCATGTTCGCGAGCGTGTACTCGTGGCCGCAATACACCTTGGTCTGATCGGGCAGCGCAAGCAGCTTGGAAAGCGACGAGAACATCTGCTCGGGCGTGCCTTCGAACAGGCGCCCGCAACCGCAGGCGAAGAGCGTATCGCCACAGAAAAGCGACCCTAAGCCATAATAGGCGATGTGGGCGCGCGTATGCCCCGGGATGTCGAGGACGGAGAATTCCGCGCCGATTTCCGGGATGCGGACCGTGTCGCCTTCGGAGACCGGATGGGTCAGCGTAGGAATGGGTTCGTTGCGCGGACCATAGACCGGGCAGGGATTCGCGCGCAGGAGTTCAGGGATGCCGCCGACGTGGTCAGGGTGATGGTGCGTGGCAAGGATCGCCGCAAGCTCGAGCCCTTCTGCGGCAAGGTAGTCGAGCACGGGTTTGGCTTCTCCCGGATCGACAACCGCGGCATGCGTGGCGTTGCGCATTGTCCAGACATAATTGTCTCGAAGCGCACATAGCGGAATTATTTGTATTGTCATCGATGGCCATTGTAGCGCCCGCAGACACTTCAACGCTCGCCCGCTGGCTCGAAACGCCGCCGGGTGCGTACATGCTCGGCTGGGAGCTGGAGCAGTACGACAGCGCCGTAGAGGACATATTCGGCTTTCTCGCGGTGCAGGTCGGGCTGCCGGGCGTCGATTTCCTGCGCCGCAATCGCATCTCGTACCGTTTCCCGTTGGCATTGGAGCCCGGCGGCGCGGTGAGGGCGGATCCGTTACAACTTCCGATCGCATCGCAAAGCGTCGACCTGCTAGTGCTGCCGCACGTTCTCGAGTTCAGCTCCGACCCGCATGCCCTCCTGCGTGAAGCCGAGCGCGTGCTGATGCCCGAGGGACAGATCGTGATCTCCGGATTCAACACGCTGTCGCTCTGGGGCTTGAAGCAATCGCTTTCGCGCCGAGGGTCGGACCACCCGTGGAACGCGCGGATGATCGGGCTGCTGCGGCTCAAGGACTGGCTCAAGCTGCTCGGCTTCGAGCTCAACGGCGGCAAGTTCGGCTGCTATGCGCCGCCTTTCTCGAGCGACAAATGGCTCACGCGCTTCGACTTCATGGAAAAGGCCGGCGCGCGCTGGTGGCCGATCGCCGGGGGGGTCTACGTCGTGCGCGCGGTCAAGCGCACCGTAGGGATGCGGCTCGTGACGCCGGCCTGGAAGAAGGAGCGCGCCACGGCCCCGGCGCTTTCGCCGGTGACGCAATCCAACGGGCATGCCCACAGGCAGGACGATGACTGAGAGCGCCGTAGAAATTTACGCTGACGGCGCCTGCAAAGGCAATCCCGGGCCGGGCGGCTGGGGCGCGCTGCTCACGGCCGGCGGCAAGCGCAAGGAGATGTTCGGGGGCGAACCCTCGACGACCAACAACCGCATGGAGCTCATGGCGGTCATCAGCGCGCTCGAGTCGCTCAAGCGCTCCTGCGAGGTCGTCATCTATACCGATTCCCAATATGTGCAGAAGGGCATCTCCGAATGGATCCATGCCTGGAAGCGGCGCGGCTGGAAAACCGCAGGCAAGCAGCCGGTAAAAAACGAGGACCTGTGGAGGCGCCTGGACGCCGCGGCGAGCACGCATCGAATAGACTGGCGGTGGGTGAAGGGCCATGCCGGCAATCCGGGCAACGAGCGGGCCGACGAACTGGCCAATAGGGGCATCGGGATCGAGGGAGGCGGCTGATGGCGTCAAGGCTGGTGGTGCTGGATACCGAGACCACGGGGCTGAATGCGCGTCTCGGCGACCGCGTGGTCGAGATAGGCTGCATCGAGATCCTCGATCGCCGCGTTACCGAGAACCGCTTTCATGCCTACCTCAACCCGGGGAGGGCCAGCGAAGAAGCCGCCGAGCGGATCCACGGCCTGTCCGCCGAGTTCCTCGCGGACAAGCCCCGGTTTTCCGAGATCGGGAAAGATTTCCTCGAGTACGTGCGCGGGGCCGAGGTAGTCATCCACAACGCCGCTTTCGACGTCGAGTTCATCGACCAGGAGCTCGAGCTCGCGGGCCTGGGCAAGCTCTCCGACCATTGCTCCAGCATAAGCGACACGCTTGCGCGCGCGCGAGAACTGCATCCCGGCAAGCGCAATAACCTCGATGCGCTCTGCGAGCGCTACGGCGTCGACAATTCGCACCGGACTTTCCACGGCGCCCTGCTGGACGCGTCGCTGCTCGCCGAGGTGTATCTCGCGATGTCCCGCGGCCAGGAAAGCCTCATCGTCGAGACCGACTCGCCGCAAGCGATGGCCGGCGGCACCGCGACTTTCGATGCCTCGAAGCTGATCGTGGTGGTCGTTACGGCCGAAGAACTTTCCGAGCACGAGAAAGTGCTCGCCGGCATCGACAAGGAATCCAAGGGCCAAACGTTGTGGCGGGCGCTGGCGGCGTGATGGCCAAGCCGAACCCCTACGAGCAGGACCTCGACAAGAATCCGGCCAACTACGCGCCGCTCACGCCGCTCACTTTCATCGAGCGCACGGCGAAAGTCTTTCCGGAGCGCATAGCCGTCATTCACGGCGCCAGGCGCTACACGTGGAAGGAAACCTTCGCACGCTGCCGCCAGCTTGCATCGGCGTTGAGCCGGCGCGGCATCGGCGTCGGCGATACGGTGGCGGTCATGTTGCCGAACACGCCGCCGATGTACGAGGCGCACTTCGGCGTGCCGGTCACCGGCGCGGTGCTGAACGCGCTCAACACGCGCCTCGATGCCGAATCGGTCGCGTTCATGCTCGACCATGGCGGCGCCAGGCTGCTGATCACGGACCGCGAATATTCGCCGATCGTCGAAAAGGCCCTGGCGCTCGCGAAGAACAAGCCCGTCGTCATCGACGTCGACGATCCGGCGTTCAGCGGTGGAAAACTGCTGGGGGAGATGGACTACGAGGCGTTGCTCGCCGAGGGCGATCCTCTGTACAAATGGAGTGGGCCGGCCGACGAGTGGCAGGCGATTGCCCTTGGCTACACCTCGGGCACGACCGGCAATCC
>JANMDK010000088.1:0-4247 GCA_031376265.1 Pseudomonadota bacterium | reverse complement strand
CTACCCGGGCCGCGGAACGACTTGCCGGAGCTGCGGTTGGCCTTGTCGTAGGACGACTTGAAGATGAAGGGAACCTTGAGCGCTGCGCAGATTTCCTTGAGCTTGCCGGCCACGTCGATCTGGAGATCGCGAGATTCGACTACACACGGTCCCGCGATGAGGAACAGCGGCCGGTCTAGTCCTGCTTCGAACCCACAGAGTTTCATGCCGCCACGACGGAGAGGGTTCCGCCGGGGCCGATGCGCTTGGCGAGCTCGCGGTTCTTTTGCGCCGCAAGCAGGAAAGCGGTGAACAGGGGATGCCCGGCCCGCGGGGTGGAGGTGAATTCCGGGTGGAACTGGCAGCCGACGAACCACGGGTGGTCGGCGAGCTCCATCATCTCCGGCAGGTTTTCGCTCGGCGTGCGCGCAGAGACCCTGTAGCCTTTTTCTTCGAGCTGCGGCACGTAGATGTTGTTGACCTCGTAGCGATGGCGGTGGCGCTCGTTGACTTCGTTGCCGTAGATCTTTTGCGCAAGCGTTCCTGGATGCACCGGCACTTTCTGCGCGCCCAGGCGCATGGTGCCGCCGAGATCCGATTCGTTGGTGCGTTTTTCCACACTGCCGGTGCGGTCGAGCCACTCCGTAATCAGCGCGACGACCGGGTGCTGCGTGTCGTGGTCGAATTCGGTGCTGTTGGCGCCTTCGAGCCCGCACACGTTGCGTGCAAACTCGATCGTCGCCAGCTGCATGCCCAGGCAAATGCCGAGGTACGGGATCTTGTGCTCGCGGGCATAGCGGATCGCCGCGATCTTGCCTTCCACGCCGCGCTTGCCGAAGCCGCCGGGCACGAGGATCGCGTCCATCGTCTCGAGCGCCCCGACCCCGTTCGATTCGATCGACTCGGAATCGATGTAGTGGATGTTGAGCTTCGACCGGGTGTGGATGCCGGCATGGATCAGCGCCTCGGACAGCGACTTGTACGAATCCGCGAGATCGACGTATTTGCCGACCAGCGCAATGTCCACCTCGTGCTCCGGGTGCTCGAGGTCGTCGACGAGCTTGTTCCACTGCGACAGGTTGGCCGCCTTGGCAAGGATGCCCAGCTTGTGGCAGACGATCTCGTCGAGCATCTGGTCGTGCAGCATCGCCGGGATCTTGTAGATGGAATCCACGTCCCAGGCCGCGATGACGGCTTCCTTGGAGACGTTGCAGAAGAGCGCGATCTTGCGGCGGTCGTCCTCGGGCAGCGGCCTGTCGGTCCGGCAGAGCAGCACGTCCGCCTGGATACCGATCTGGCGCAATTCTTTTACCGAATGCTGGGTCGGCTTGGTCTTGATCTCGCCGGCGGAGGCGATGTACGGCACCAGCGTGAGGTGCACGTAGCAGACGTTGTTGCGCCCCAGCTCGAGCCCCATCTGCCGGATGGCTTCGAGGAAAGGCAGCGACTCGATGTCGCCGACCGTGCCGCCGATCTCGACGATGGCCACGTCGGCCTCCCCCGCCCCGCGTTTCACGAACGCCTTGATCTCGTCGGTGATGTGCGGGATGACCTGCACCGTGCCGCCGAGGTAGTCGCCGCGGCGCTCCTTGCGGATGACGCTTTCGTAAACCTGGCCGGTGGTGAAGTTGTTCCAGCGCTTCATCTTGGAAGACTGGAAGCGCTCGTAGTGGCCGAGGTCGAGGTCGGTTTCGGCGCCGTCCTCGGTCACGAACACCTCGCCGTGCTGGAACGGGCTCATCGTGCCGGGATCCACGTTGATGTACGGATCCAGCTTGATGTTGGTGACCTTGATGCCGCGCGATTCGAGGATCGCTGCGAGGGAGGCGGCGGCTATCCCCTTACCGAGAGAGGAAACTACACCACCTGTTACGAAGACGTATTTGGTCATCCGGGGGACGAATGCCTTGAAAGCCGAAGTTTACCCCTGTTTCGGGGTGGCCGAAAGATGAGTTGATCGCAGGGCTGCACTTTCGCTCGCGCGCTTCTCAGAGCTCCTGCCCAAGTGCGGGCTGGCCGCGAAGCAGGAATGTCTTGGGATATTTCCCTTCGCCGCAAATCTTGAACGATCCGAAGTCCTTGTACCAGAGACCTTCCGGCGCCTCGGGCTCGGATTCCCGCCAGACTTTAAGTTTGTAGAGATCCTCGGCTGTGATCTTGCGCTCGCGAACTCGGTCGAACAGGTGGTCGCGCAGCGCTAGGGGCAGACCCGACCACTGGATTGCCGGCATTACTCGCCGAAGGTCATGCGGGCCAGTTCTTCCTTGAGGCGCTTCTGGTCTCCCGCGTCTCGCGAGTTCGCGAGACGATCGACCACCTCGAAAAAGCGCTTCTTTTCCTGCTCCCTCGCCTCGAGGCCGGACTCGATAAATTCGACGATGATTCTGTTGGCACTGGTTCGAGTCGTTGAAGCCAACGACTTCACGCGGCGCGCGACGCCAGCCGGGAGGCTTACGCTTTGTCGCACAGTCTTTTCGGCAGCAGGCATGGCGTCAGGATACACCATACCGCACCAATATGCACCGCCCCTTCTCTTTGTCTAAGGCGCCATGCTCGCCGCCTTGATCGACTCGGTGCGGATCTCCTCGGTGAGCCGGGCCTTGTAGTCCGAGAACTGCGGCGTGGTCTTCATCGTGTAGTGGCGCGGGTGGGGCAAATCGATCGCGAGGATCGTCTTGATCCGCCCGGGGCGCGCCGACATCACGGCCACGCGGTTGGCCATGAAAATCGCCTCGTCGATGTCATGGGTGACGAAGAGCACGGTCTTTTTGTCGGTTTCCCAGATCCCGAGCAGCAATTCCTGCATCAGCGCGCGGGTCTGGTTGTCCAGCGCGCCGAAAGGCTCGTCGAGCAGCAGCATCTTCGGGTCGTTCGCCAGCGCCCGGGCCAGCGCCGTGCGCTGCTGCATTCCGCCTGAGAGCATCTTCGGGAAATGGTTCTCGAATCCGGCCAAGCCGGTCTGGGCGATGAAGTAGTCGGCAATCTCGCTTTGCTTTCCCGCCGGCAAGCCCTTCTCGCGCAGGCCGAAGCAGATGTTTTCGCGCACGGTGAGCCAGGGGAAAAGTGTGTACGACTGGAACACCATGCCGCGGTCCGGCCCGGGACGGCCGACCGGTTCGCCGTCGAGCAGCACCCGGCCGGTCGTCGGCTGGTCGAGCCCGGCGACGATGCGCAAGAGCGTCGACTTGCCGCAGCCGGAGGGGCCGAGGATGGTGATGAAATCCCGGTCCTCGATGGACAAGTCGGTGGGCTGCAGCGCCTGGGTCGGCGCTCCCCCGTTCACCCCAGGGAAGACACGCGAAACGCCTTCAATGGCGAGCTTCGACATCAGAACGCCCAGGGGTAGAGCTTGCGGTTGACCCACTTGAAGGCGAAATCGGTTACGAGGCCGATGACGCCGATGATGAAGATGCCGAAGATCATCTGCCCGGTGTCGAGCATCCGCTGGCTGTCCATGATCATGTGGCCGATGCCGGTCTCGGCCCCGACGAGCTCGGCCACGATCACGTAGGTCCAGGCCCAGCCGAGGACGAGGCGCAAGGTTTCCGCGATCTGCGGCGCCGCGCCCGGCAGCATCACCCGATTCACGATCCCCGCAGAGTCAGCCCCCAGCGTGTACGCCGCTTCGACGAGGTCCTTGCGCGTCGCCCCCACAACGCCGGCGACCATGAGGATCACCTGGAAGACCGAGCCGATGAAGATCACCAAGAGCTTTTCCGCCTCGCCGATGCCGGCCCACAGGATCAGCAACGGGATGAAGGCGGAGGCCGGCAGGTAGCGCGCAAACGAGATGAATGGCTCGAGGAAAGCCTCGATCGGCTTGAAAGCGCCCATGAGGATGCCGAGCGGCACCGCGACGAGGGCGGCAAGCACGAAGCCCCCGACGACGCGGAACAACGTGATGCCGACATCCTTGATGAAGCCGAACTGCGTGAAGAGGTTGTAGCCGGTCACCAGCGTTTCGAGCGGCGTCTTGAGGAACATCGGATCGATGACCCCCGCCCAGGTCACCAGCCACCACGCCGCGATGAACAGTACGAAGAAGATCGTGCCGAGCGCAATCCGCGCACCGCGAGCGACGGGCTTGAGGGTGGCCAGCTTCTCGAGGGTGGTCTCCCGGAGGCCTTCGTCCCGTGAGACGGTGTGGGTGGTGCCCGTGGGCTTGCCCTCCTCGTCGACGTCGGGCGCCTCGATCGGAACGATCTGGCTGCCGAAGCGATCCTCCGCCCACGCGGTGGCGGCGTTCTGCTGCGAGCGGAAGCCGAAGG
>JANMDK010000015.1:0-2727 GCA_031376265.1 Pseudomonadota bacterium | reverse complement strand
GGCCGAGCAGCGCACCCATCTGGTAGTGGGCGATGCCGTAGTAGCTGCCGACCATTACGCCGGCCACCGCGGCGAGCGCCGCGCCGATCACGAAAGTGGCGGCGATCATGCGGTTGATGTCGATGCCCATGAGCCCGGCGACCTGCGCGTTCTGCGCGGTTGCGCGCATCGCGGTGCCGAGGCGCGTCTTGTAAACCAGCAGCGCGAGCCCCGCCATCATCACCACCGAGAGCCCCATGATCGCGATCTGCACGTTGGTGATCGTCGCGCCGCCGATGTGGTACGACTGGGTCTTGATGATCTGCGGGAAGGCGAGGTTGTTGCGCGACCAGACGAGCAGCGCGAGATGCTGCAGGATGATCGACACGCCGATCGCGGTGATCAGCGGCGCAAGCCGCGGCGCGCGGCGAAGAGGACGGTACGCGAGGCGCTCCATCGCGTAGCCGATCATCATGCAGACGGGAATCGCGCAGGCCGTGGCGATCAGCACGATGACGAAAGGGTTCAACCCCTTGGGCACCAGCACGCCGATGAGGGTGAAAGCCACCATCGCGCCAATCATCACCAGCTCGCCGTGCGCGAAGTTGATGAGCTGGATGATCCCGTAGACCATCGTGTAGCCCAGCGCGACGACCGCATACACGCTGCCGAGCGTGAGGCCGTTGATCAACTGCTGGATAAAGATGTCCATCGCGGGACAGACTAGCAAAGGACGGGCCAAAACAGAAACGCGTCCCATAAAACGCAAACGGCGCCCCGGGGACGCCGTACGAAACTAAAACGGCGCCCGAGGACGCCGTTTGTGTACTGCAAAAATTACAGGTTACTTTTTCGCGTCCGCTTTGGGCGCATCCTTCATCGGTTCGGGCGCCTTCGGCGCTTCGGCCGCCGGGGCCGGAGCCGGAGCCGCGGGCGCTGCCGCAGGCGCGGGTGCCGCAGCCGGAGGCGCCATCGCCGCGATGAAGTCGGCGATCGGGATCGTCTTGCCGCCCTTGATCACCGCGACCGGCGTGATCTTGCCGGCCTTCATCGTGAAGATCGTCATCTCCGCGTCCCGCCGGTCGCCTTTCTCGTCGAAGGAAATCTGGCCGGTGGCACCCTTGTATTCGATCTTGGTGAGCTCGGGCAGGTACTTTGCCGGGTCCGGCGAGTTGGCTTTCTTCATTGCCTCGATCAGCAGGTTCGCCGCGTCATACGTGAAAGGCGAATAGAGGATCGGATCGGCGTTGAACTTCTTTTTGTAGTTGTCGAGGAATTTCTTGTCCGCCGCAGCGACCGGGATGCCGGCCTGCGAGCAGAGCAGGCCTTCGGCGGCTTCGCCCGCCAGCTTGGCCATCTCGTCGGTGCACGCGCCGTCGCCGAACGCGAACACCACCTTGATGCCGAGCTCCCTCGCCTGCTTGACCAGCGGGCCTCCGGTGGCGTCCATGCCGCCGTAGAACACCGCGTCGGGCCGCTTGCCCTTGACCTTGGTGAGGATCGCTTTCCAGTCGGTGGTCTTGTCCGTGCCTTTTTCGCGCGGCAGGACCTTGATCTTGGCGCCGACAAGCGTCTTTTCGACCTCGTTGGCGAGGCCCTCGCCATAGGCGGTGGCATCGTCGATGATCGCGACCGTCTTCGGCTTGGCATCGCCCGCGAGGTAGCTGGCGATCGCCGGGCCCTGCTGGTCGTCGCGTCCGACGACGCGGAACTGGTTCTTGAATCCCTGCTCGGTGAGCTTGGGGTTGGTGGCCGAGCCCGAGATCACCGGGAGGTTGGCCTGGTTGTAGATCGTCGAAGCGGGAATCGAGGTGCCGGAGTTGAGGTGGCCGACCACGCCCGCGACTTTTGCGTCCACCAGCTTCTGGGCCACGGTGGTGCCGACTTTCGGGTCGGCCTGGTCGTCTTCGCCGACGAACGTGAACTTGGCGTCCTTGCCGTCGATCTTGATCTTGGCCGCGTTGGCCTCATCGACCGCCATGCGCGCGCCGTTCTCGTTGTCCTTGCCCAAATGCGCAATGCCGCCGGTCATCGGGCCGACGTGGCCGATCTTGATCTCGATCGAAGGCGGCGGGGGCGGCGTGGTCTGGACCACGACGGTGGTGGTGGTTTGCGCGGGCTTTTTCTCTTCGCCGCAGCCGGCGAGGCCGGCGGCAATGGCGGCGCCCAGCAGTACCAGGGCAAAATTCGGGGCGACTTTCGGCGCGTCTTTTGAATACTGCATACGTCCTCCCAGGATCGTTGGCTTCGTAAAGGCGGAATGATAGCCGCCGCGCCCGAGGAGGGGCAATAAAAAAGCCGGGACTCGCCCGGCCTGTTTTGCCCGCTTTGTGTGGGTTATTTCGCGGACAGGATCCACTTGACCATGGCGCGCACGTCGGCGTCGGGCACCTTGTCGTTCGGCGGCATCGGGATCTGGCCCCAGACGCCAACCCCGCCTTTCTTGACCTTTTCGGCAAGCTTGCCCTCGGCGGCCTTGTCGGACGCGTATTTGGCGGCGACCTCCTTGTAGGCCGGGCCGACCAGCTTCTTGTCGACCGTGTGGCAGGTCATGCACATGTACTTCTTGGCGTGGTCTTCGCTGGCCTTGGCCGGCAGCGAAACGACTGCGCAGGCGGCGAGGGCGGCGAATTTCATGGAGACTCCTTGAACTATGAATGCATGGGGTTAGGCGGCGCGGGCGACAATTTACCGCAAAAACTACCTTGCGGCCCCTGGTTTGCAGATTTTCCTGAGCGTTTCGAGGTC
>JANMDK010000392.1:0-17501 GCA_031376265.1 Pseudomonadota bacterium | reverse complement strand
GGCCCGGAAAGCTTCACCCCGGACAATCGCTACTATCTCGGCGAAGCGCCGGAACTGCCTGGATTCTTCGTCGCCGCGGGATTCAACTCGATCGGCATCCAGTCTGCGGGCGGCGCCGGCAAGGTGCTGGCCGAATGGATCGCCAACGGTTACGCACCGATGGACCTGTCCGACGTGGACATCCGCAGGGCCTTCCCGTACCAGAACGAGGCCCGCTACCTGCGTGAGCGGGTCACCGAGGCGCTCGGCCTCTTGTATGCGATGCACTGGCCCTACCGCCAGTACGAAACCGCTCGGGGCATGCGCCGCTCTCCGCTCCACGATCGCTTGGTTGCCGCGGGCGCCTGCATGGGCGAGCTCGCGGGCTGGGAACGCCCGAACTGGTATGCGCCGCGAGGCGTGAAACCCGAATACCAATACAGCTGGGGCCGGCAGAACTGGTTCGGTCATTGCGCGAACGAGTGTCGCGCCGCGCGCGATCGCGTGGCACTTTTCGACCAGAGCTCGTTTGCGAAATTCCTGGTCAAGGGGCCGGATGCGCTCGCGCTGCTGCAAAGGGTGAGCGCAAACGATGTGTCACCCGCGGGCCGCGCCGTCTACACGCAGTGGCTGAACGAGCGAGGCGGCATCGAAGCCGACCTGACCGTCACCCGATTGTCCGGGGAGAAATTCCTGGTGGTGACCGGCGCGGCGAGCGGCACTCGTGACCTGGCCTGGCTGCGCCGGCATCTGCAGAAAGGGGCGCGATGCACGCTGGAGGACGTCACCGGACAGTACGCAGTCCTCGGACTGATGGGACCGAACTCGCGCGCGCTCCTCTCACGCCTTACAAAATCGGACCTGTCCGATGCCGAGTTCGCGTTCGGCGCGAGCCGCGAAATGATCGTGGCGGAAGCGAAGGTGCGCGCGACGCGCATCAGCTACGTCGGCGAGCTTGGGTGGGAATTGCTGGTCCCGGTCGAGGCTGCGGTCCAAGTGTTCGACGCCATAGTAGCGCTGGGCCCGGACCACGGCCTCGCGCTGGCCGGCATGCACGCGATGGACAGCCTGCGGCTGGAGAAGGCTTTCCGCCATTGGGGCCACGACATCGGCGACGAGGACACCCCCCTCGAGGCGGGGCTCGGCTTCGCCTGTGCGTTCGGGAAATCCGTGCCATTCATCGGGCGCGAAGCACTCCTTTTGCAAATAGAGCGGGGTGTCAAAAAGCGCCTTGTGCAGTTCGCGCTCGAAGACCCCGCGCCCCTCTTGTTCCACAACGAGCCCATCTTTCGCAATGACGAGCGAGTCGGCTACCTGACCTCGGCGGGCTACGGTCACACACTGGGCTCCTCGATCGGTCTAGGCTATGTCCGAAACGAAAACGGGGTGGACGCGGCCTTCATCAACGCAGGGCGGTACGCGATCGAAATCGCCGGCACTTGCTATACGGCTCGTGCGAGCCTCCAGCCCATGTACGACCCGAAGGGCGCCAGAACGCGCACCGGAGTTCTCGTAACCTGTTGATAAAAATGTAGATTGTGTACCAAGATTTATTATTGTAAATTGGATCCAATTTATAACAAACGTCCACTCATGAATGCTGCCTCCCCCAGAGCCATCGAAGCGCTCAATCCCCCTAGCCTCCCGGAACTCGCCTACCAGCACTTGCGGGACTCGATCCTCGACGGTTCCCTCGAAGCTGGCGCCCCCCTGCGGCAGGAAGAAATCGCCGGCCGTCTGGGCATCAGCCGCCTGCCGATCCGCGAGGCGCTGCGCCGCCTGGAGTCCGAAGGGCTTGCGATGCTGCGGCCCCGCCGCGGTTACGTCGTCGCCTCGCTGAATCGAGAAGAAATCGACGACGTCCTCGACCTGCAGGCGACGCTCGAAGCGCGCGCAGGGCACGCCGCGACGCTTCGAACGAACGACGACGTAGCGCGCGAACTCGAGGCCTGTCTGGCGCAACTGGACCGGATTACCTCGCGCGCCCCAGTGGATGTAAATGCATTCGCGGAACTGAACCTCAAATTCCATGACACGCTGTTCGAATCCTCCGGCCGCCCTTTCCTGTGCAGAACGCTTCGCTTGCTGCGCTCGAATGCGGAACGATACGCGCGGGTGGCAGCGGGAATGCTCATCGACCTGCGCCAATCCCAGGCCGAGCATCGCGCAATCCTCGAAGCCTATCGGGCAGGCGACGCCGCGAGGGTCGCCGAATTGTGCTGGGAGCATCGCGATGCGACGCGCACGCGCCTGCTGGACCATCTCGACAAGACCAACCTGGAAACCACACCGGCAGGGGGCAAGTGATGGCGACCTTCATCAAATGCGGGTGGCTGTTCGACGGGCGCGGCGAAAGCGCCGCAGCCGACCAGACGATCGTGGTGCAGGAGAGCGTGATCACCTTCGCCGGAGACTCGGCAGCCGCGCCGGCCCGCAAGCAGGGTGACGTCCTCCTCGACTACTCAGGGCTCTTCGTGCTCCCCGGGCTCATCGACCTGCATACCCACCTCGCGTACGGCAACGCGAAATCGGAAGAGAACATCGATATCTACTCGCCGATGGAATTCCGCGCGCTGCGCGGCATGTTCTTCGCGCAGCAGGTGCTCGCCGCTGGCTATACCTCAATCTGCTCGCCGGGCGATGCCGGGCGCATTTCGCTTTCGATCAGGAACGCCGTCGATGCCGGATTGTTTCCGGGACCGCGCGTGATGGCAGCCGGCCCGTACATCACCAGCCGGCAGGGCCTCGCCGACTGGTATCCGACCTGGATCGGCACGCCCGAGACCGGCGTCGGCCACCTGGTCAAGAGCCTGGACGAGAGCATCGAGGAAGTTCGCCGCCAGGTGAAGGAAGGCGTCGACTGCATCAAGATCGCCATGGACGGCCGCATGAAACGCGCCGACGGCGAATTCATGGCCGCCTTCACCCAGGCCGAGACCAGCGCCATCGTCGAGGAAATCCACCGGCTCGGGCGCAAGGCCATCGTGCATGCGCGCGGGCGCGAGGCGATCCTCTACTCGGGCCGGGCCGGCGTGGACCTCATCTTCCACGCCTCCTACATGGATGACGAAGGCCTCGAGGCCGTCCTCGCGAACAAATGCTCGATCGCGCCGACGCTGACTTTCCTGCGCCATGACATCGACTTTACCCAGCCGTCGGACCAGGCTTTTCAGCTTGGCCGCCGCGCGGCCAGCGAAGAGGAGTTCGACACGGCCTGCAAGGTGCTCACGCGCGCCTACAAGATGGGCGTGCCAATCCTGCCCGGCACCGACTCCGGATTCGCGCTCACGCCCTACGGCGAGTGGCATGCGAAAGAACTCGACATCTTCGTGAAGTACCTCGGCATGACGACCGCGCAGGCCTTGCGCAGCGCCACGTCGCTCGCCGCAAAATTCCTGTCACACGGCGAAACCATCGGCTCGATCGAACCCGGCAAGCTCGCCGACCTGGTGGTCGTTGACGGCAATCCCCTGCGCGACGTGGCGGTCCTGCTCGAGCGCAAGAGGATCAAGGCGGTGCTCAAGAACGGCGAGCCGACGGACCTGCGCCAGCGCAGCTACGACCCCTCCAAGGTCTCGGACTTCTCGCACCAGTGGTGGAGCACGCTCTACACGCGCGAGCGCGTCGAAACGCTCTACGGCGCATCGCGGGTCGCTGCTTGAAGACACTGGAAACATCGGTACTGATTGCAGGCGGCGGCCCCGTCGGCCTTACGCTGGCGATGGATCTCGCGTGGCGCGGCATTCCGGTCGTCGTGGCCGAGCTGCGCCGCCCAGGCGTTGCCCCGAGCGTGAAATGCAACCACACCTCGGCGCGCTCGATGGAAATCTTCCGGCGCCTTGGCGTCGCCCAGAAGCTGCGCAATGCCGGACTGCCTGCCGACTACCCGAATGACTGCTCGTATCGCACGACGACGACGGGGACCGAGCTCGCGCGCATCCCGATCCCCTGCCGCCAGGACCGCTACACCGCGCGCGGCGGCCCGGACACGTGGTGGCCGACGCCAGAGCCGCCACATCGCATCAACCAGATCTATCTCGAGCCGGTGCTCGGGGAACATGCGGCCGCGATGCCCGGCCTCACCGTGCTGAATCGAACTTCGATCGACGATTTCTCCCAAGATGACGTCGGCGTGGTAGCCACCGCGAGGAATCTCGACACCGCCGAAATCACGCGGATTGCATGCAACTACATGGTCGGCTGCGACGGGGGGCGTTCGGAAACCCGCCGCAAGATCGGCGCCACCCTGAGCGGCACCGCGGTCGTCCAGCGCGTGCAGTCGAGCTACATCCGTGCGCCGAAGCTTCTTTCCATGCTGCCCGGCAAGCCCGCGTGGGTGATGTTCTCGCTCAACCCTCGCCGCAGCGGCAACGTGATGGCGATCGACGGCCGCGAAACGTGGCTCGTCCACAACTACCTGCTCGACGGCGAGGACGATTTCGAGTCGATCGACCGAGACTGGGCGATCCGCACGATCCTCGGCGTTGGCGCCGACTTCGAGTACGAAGTGCTCGCCAAGGAAGACTGGATCGGCCGGCGCCTCGTGGCCGACAAGTTCCGCGACCGGCGCGTGTTCATCTGCGGCGACGCCGCGCACCTCTGGGTACCGTATGCAGGCTACGGAATGAACGCCGGCATCGCGGACGCGGCGAACCTCGCGTGGCTGCTGGCTGCGCGCATCAAGGGCTGGGGCGCCGAAGGCATCCTGGATGCGCACCAGAAAGAGCGCCTGCCGATCACCGAGCAGGTCTCGCACTTCGCAATGGGCCATTCTTTCCAGATGGCGAAGCAGCGCCAGACCGTGCCGCCCAACATCGAAGCGCCTGGGCCCGAAGGCGACGCCGCGCGCGCCACGCTGGGCAAGGCCGCCTACGACCTCAACGTGCAGCAGTATTGCTGTGGGGGCCTCAATTTCGGCTATTACTACAGCGACTCGCCGATCATCGCGTACGACGAAGAATCGCCGCCCGCCTATTCGATGTATGACTTCACGCCTTCGACGGTGCCTGGTTGTCGCACTCCGCACGTGTGGCTGCGCGACGGGCGCTCCCTCTACGATGCGATGGGACCCGATTACACGCTGCTGCGATTCGACGGGGACGTCGATGTAGCGCCTTTGGAGTCTGCAGCCCGTGCACGCGGCGTGCCGATCGACGTCCTCGATGTCGATTCGGACGAGGCTGCGGCGGTCTACCGTCACAAGCTCGTGCTTTCGCGCCCGGACCAGCACGTCGCGTGGCGCGGCAATGCCTTGCCGTCCGACGCCGCCGGCCTCATCGACCTGATCAGCGGCGCTCGGGCCAGCGAATCGCAGACCGGTTCACTAAACTCCGAACAGAAAAGGAAAACCGCATGACCCGGATCTTCGCCAGGCTCGCATTAGTCACCGCGGCATTGCTCCTTGCCCATCCGTCCGTAGCGCAGAAGTCCGGCGGCACGCTGGTCTGGGGCACCAACCAGACCGCGCGCCATCTCAATCCCGCCGTGCAGTCGGGTTACGCGACCGCGATGGTGGGCGCGCAGATCTTCGCCAGCCCGCTCAGGTTCGACGACAAATGGAATGCGCAGCCCTACCTCGCCGAGAGCTGGAGCTTCCAGGACGACGGCAAGTCGCTGCTGCTCAAGCTGGTGCCGAACGCGACATTCCATGACGGAAAGCCCATCACCTCGGAAGACGTCGCGTTCTCGATCATGGCGATCAAGGCCAACCACCCGTTCTCGTCGATGCTCGGCGCGGTCGAGCGAGTCGATACGCCCAGCCCCAACGTCGCGGTCATCCGCCTCTCGCAGCCGCACCCGGCGATCCTGCTGGCACTGTCCCCCGCGCTGTGCCCGATCATGCCAAAGCACGTCTTCGGCGACGGCGCGGATCTCAAGACCCACGCGCGCAATTCCAGCCCGGTGGGCTCGGGGCCGTACAAGCTTGCCGAATTCAAGCCCGGTGAGCACATCATCCTCGAAAAGCACGCCGGCTTCTTCATCAAGGAACGCCCGAAATTCGACCGCATCATCGTGCGCATCTTCCGGGACAGCAATGCGCTCGCCGTTGCGATCGAGCGCAAGGAAATCCAGTTCGCCCCCTTCTGGACCGACCTTGCCCTACTCGACCGCTTGTCCAAGACCCCGGGCATCGCAGCGACCGACAAGGGCGGCGAGGCCATCGGGCCGATCAACTGGCTCGCTTTCAACACGAAGAAAAAGCCGCTCGACGATGCGCGCGTGCGCCAGGCGATTTCGTTTGCGATCGACCGCGAATTCATCACCAGGAAGCTTCACAGCGGCCGCAGCCGGATCGCGACCGGCCCGATCGCGCCGGGCACGCCGTTCTACTCGGCCGCGGTCGAGCCCTACAAGGTCGACCTCGACAAGGCCAACCGCCTGCTCGACCAGGCCGGGCTCAAGAAAGGCCCGGGCGGAATGCGCGCCGCGCTCAGCGTCGACTTCCTGCCGGGTTCGAGCGAACAGCAGAAGAACGTCGCCGAGTACCTGAAGCCCCAGCTGAAGAAGATCGGCATCGACGTGACCGTGCGAAATTCACCGGACTTCCCCACCTGGGCCAAGCGCGTTTCGTCGCAGGATTTCGACATGACCATGGACGCAGTGTTCAACTGGGGCGACCCGGTGATCGGCGTGCATCGCACCTACCTGACTTCGAACATCCGGCCGGGCGTCATCTGGTCGAATACGCAGAGCTACTCCAACCCGAAGATCGACGATCTCCTTGCCAAGGCCGCTGTCGAGCGCGACCCCGCCAAGCGCAAGGCCGAATACAATGAGTTCCAGAAGATCGTGGTGAGCGACGCGCCGATTGCATACATCAACGTGCTGCCGTACTTCCACGTCTACGAGAAGAGCCTGCGCAACCTCCCAATGACGATCTGGGGCGCGGTCAGCCCGATCGACGAGATGTACCGGGACTAGGCCCCACTTGCGGATCGCCCTGTTCATCGCCCGCAGGATCGCCTATGCGATCGGCCTGCTGCTGGCGGTGGCGATCCTCAATTTCACCCTGATCCACCTTGCGCCGGGTGACGTCGTCGAGACCATCGTTGGCGAGATGGGCGGGGCATCGACCGAAACCATCGCCAGCCTGCGCAAGACCTACGGGCTGGACCGCAGCTTCATCGAGCAGCTGTTCATCTACATCTCGCGGGTGGCCAGCGGCGACCTGGGCGTGTCGACCTACTTCAACCGGCCGGTGCTGGGCCTGGTTGCAGACCGCATGTTCGCCACCGTGCTGCTTGTCTTCACGGCGCTCGCGACCGCCGTCGTCCTCGGCACTTTCCTCGGCGTGACCGCAGCGCGCCGGCCTTCGAGCTGGCTCGGCGCATTGGTCACGATCGTCGCGCTGTTCGGGTTCTCGGCGCCGGTGTTCTGGTCGGGGCTGATGCTGCTGCTGCTCTTCGCCTCGGTCTGGCCGATCCTGCCTGCTTCCGGGATGTACGACATCGCCTCAGGAGCGACCGGGTTCGCCTATGCACTGGACGTGGCGCATCACCTGATCCTGCCGGCCGGGACTCTGGCGATCATCTACCTCGCGCTGTACTCGCGCCTGGCGCGCGCGAGCATGATCGAGGTGCTCGGCTCGGACTACGTGCGCACTGCGCGCGCCAAAGGGCTCTCGGAAAACAAGGTCGTGTTCAAGCACGCCCTGCGGAACGCCGTCCTGCCCGTAGTAACCATTGCCGGACTGCAGTTCTCCGGCATGCTGGCCGGCGCGGTGCTCGTCGAGACGGTGTTCACGTGGCCTGGCATGGGCCTGCTTGCGTTCGAGGCGATCCTGCGCCGCGACACGCAGTTGATCCTCGGCATCCTGCTTCTCTCGGCGCTGTTGGTGATCGTGGGCAACCTGCTCACCGACCTCGCGTACCGCCTGATCGACCCGAGGATCCGGACCGATGGATAGATTGGCCGCATCTGCGAGCGAAGCCCGCGGCCCGTGGCGCGAAGCGTGGAGCGTGTTCAAGCGCAACTACGCAGCGCTCGTAGGTCTTTGCATCCTGGCGCTTGTGTTGACCACCGCGATCGCCGGGCCGTGGCTCTACCCGGTGGACCCGTTCGACATCGTCGGCGCCCCCAAGACCCCCCCGGGAGCGGATGCCGACGCGCTTCTTGGCACCGACTATCTTGGGCGCGACTTGCTGGCCGGCATCGTGCGCGGCGGCCGTCCGACGCTCATGGTCGGGTTCTTCGCCGCAATGATCGCCACTGTGATCGGCATCACCATGGGCGCGCTCGGCGGCTACTACGGCGGCAAGGTCGACGCGTTGCTTGGCAGGATCACCGAATTCTTCCAGGTGCTGCCGGCCCTCCTCTTCGCGATGGTGCTGGTGATGCTGTTCTCCCCGTCGCTTGTCACGGTCACCTTCGCCATCGGCTTTGTCGCCTGGACCAGCATGGCACGCCTCACGCGCGCCGAGTTCCTGCGCATCAAGCAGCTCGAGTACGTGCGCGCCGCCCGCGCGATCGGCTCCTCCAACAGCCGCATTATCTGGGGCGTCATGCTGCCCAATGCGCTGCCGCCGATCATCGTGGCCGCGACGCTCGCCACCGGCACCGCGATCCTGTTCGAGGCGGGCCTGTCGTTCCTCGGCCTGTCGGACCCAAACGTGATGAGCTGGGGCATGATGATAGGGTCGAATCGCAACTACCTGCGCGAGATGTGGTGGGCGGTGACCTTTCCCGGCGTTTGCATCTTCCTCACCGTGCTCGCGATCAGCCTCGTCGGTGACGGGCTAAACGACGCCTTCAACCCGCGCCTGCGGACCCGCTGACCGTGGCTGCGCTGCTCGAAATAGAAAACCTCGAGGTGGAATTCGACACCTGGGACGGCCGCGTGCGCGTGCTCGACGGGGTTTCGCTCTCCGTGAATGCGGGCGAAACGCTCGGCATCGTCGGCGAATCCGGCTGCGGAAAGAGCATGACCGCGCTCGCGATCATGGGCCTGGTGCCGAAGCCCGCGGGCCACGTCACCAGAGGGTCGGTGAGGTTCCAGGGAGAGGACTTGCTGGCTGCGGGAGAAGCGCACCTGCGCGAAGTGCGCGGCCATCGCATCGCCATGATCTTCCAGGAGCCGATGACCTCGCTCAACCCGGTCTTCACGGTCGGCGACCAGATCGCGGAGGCGGCCCGCCTGCACCTGGGCCTGGGCAGCGGACAAGCCCGCGCGCGCGCGATCGAAATGCTCAAGGCCGTGCATATCCCGGAGGCCGAAAGGCGCATCGACGAATATCCTCACCAGTTCTCCGGCGGCATGCGGCAACGCGTGATGATCGCGATGGCGCTGATTTGCGAGCCGCAGGTCCTGATCGCCGACGAGCCGACCACTGCGCTCGACGTCACCGTGCAGGCGCAGATCTTCGACCTGCTGCAGGAGCTTCGCGACACCCGCGGGACCGCCATCGTGCTGATCACGCACGACATGGGCGCCATAGCCGAGATGGCCGACCGCGTGGTCGTCATGTACGCCGGGCGCAAGGTCGAGGAAGGCCCGGTCGAGGCAATCCTCGCGCAACCTGCGCACCCCTACACGCGAGGCCTGCTGGCTTGCCGACCCCAGCTACACCTGGGCACGGGGGGTGCGCGCACCGTCCTGCAGGAAATTCCGGGCGTAGTCCCGCCGCTGCACCTGTTGGGACGCGGATGCGCGTTTGCGGAGCGCTGTGCGCATGCACTGCCGAGATGCCGCGAGCAATTTCCGCCGGAGACGATGGCGGGCGAGGGTCACCATGCCTCGTGCTGGCTGCTCGAGCCGGCGGATGGCAGGCAGGCCGCATGAGCTCGGCGCTGCTTGAGGTCGAAGACCTGCGCGTGCACTTTCCGCTGCGCAGGAAATCGCTTTTCTCCGCGCCGCAAACGGTGCGAGCCGTCGACGGCGTGAGTTTCTCGGTCAGACGCGGCAGCACTTTCGGCATCGTCGGCGAGTCCGGCTCCGGCAAGACCACGACAGCGCTCGCCGTCATGCGCCTCGTCGAGCTGACTTCCGGCAGCGTCCGGCTGGCCGGGGCGCCTTTTTCGCAGATGCAGGGCGAGGCGCTTCGCAGCGAGCGCCGCAAGGTGCAGATGATCTTCCAGGACCCCTACTCCTCGCTCAACCCGCGCCTTCGCGCCGGCGCCATCGTCAAGGAGCCGATGCAAAGAATGCAGATCGGCGACGACGCGGAGCGCGGCCGGCGCGTGCAGAAGCTGTTCGGGCAGGTCGGGTTGCGAGCCGACCAGGCCCAGCTTTTCCCGCACCAGTTCTCCGGCGGCCAGCGCCAGCGCATCGGCATCGCGCGCGCTCTGGCCACGCAGCCCGAGCTCGTCGTCTGCGATGAGCCGGTGTCAGCGCTGGACGTGGCGATCCAGGCGCAGATCCTCAACCTGCTCGGCGCCTTGCAGCGCGAATACGGTCTCACTTACCTCTTCATCTCCCACGATCTCGGCGTCGTGCAATACCTCTGCGACGAGATCGCGGTCATGTACCTCGGGCGCATCGTCGAGTACTCTACGCGCGAGGCGCTCTTCGGCGATCCGCTACATCCCTACACCTGGGCGCTGCTCTCGGCGGTGCCGCGCCTGGGCCGCCGGCGCAAGGACAGCGGGGCAAGCACGCGCCTGCG
Source organism: Pseudomonadota bacterium (assembly GCA_031376265.1). Taxonomy (GTDB): domain Bacteria; phylum Pseudomonadota; class Gammaproteobacteria; order Burkholderiales; family SG8-39; genus SZAS-79. The sequence continues at coordinate 6,921 of JANMDK010000392.1, read as the reverse complement.
GCTGGAAGGCGATCCGCCGAGCCCGATCAACCCGCCGCCGGGCTGCCGCTTTTCCGCACGCTGCCCGTTTGCGGAAGCGCGCTGCCGCGCCGAAGAACCCGCGTTGCGCGAAATCCGCTCCGGCCAGCGCGTCGCCTGCCACTTGGTGCACGATGACGGCACCGCGCCGCACCGGCCTGCACAGCTTTAGAAGGAAGCCAATGACCACCATCTATCGAGCTCGACGCATCCTCACCATGAATCCGTCGCGCCCGGAGGCGACACATGTCGCGGTGCGCGACGGTCGCATCCTCGGCGCCGGGTCGCTCGACGAGCTGAGAGGCTGGGGCGAGCACACGCTGGATGAGCGCTTCGCGGACAAGGTGCTGATGCCCGGCCTGGTGGAGGGCCACAGCCACACGACCGAAGGCACCTACTGGCGCTACACCTATGTCGGCTACTTCGACCGCACCGATCCAGACGGGCGTGTCTGGCCCGGCATGCAGTCGATCGACGCCGCGATCGAGCGCCTAAAGGCCGCGGGCGATGCGCTGAAGGACCCCGAGCAGCCGATCACCGGGTGGGGCCTCGACCCGATCTACTACGGCGAGCGGCGCTGCACCCGGCAGGATCTCGACCGCGCCTCGTCGACGCGCCCAGTCGGCGTACAGCACGCCAGCGGCCATATCCTTAACGTGAATACCAAGGCCCTCGAACTCGCCGGGCTTCTGCGCAAAGGGATCGACCACCCCGGCATCCCGCTCGGCGAGGATGGCCTTCCCACCGGGGAACTCAAGGGACCCGAAGCGATGACGCCGGCCGCGCCGCACGTGGGCTTCGACCGCGACATGCTCGCCTGCGACGAGCTTGGCCTGCGCTATTTCTCCAGGCTGTGCGTTCGCAAGGGCGTCACGACTGCCGCCGACATGGCGAGCATGCTGCCGTCGGACGCGGTCGAGATGATGCTCAGGGTCACCGGCGAAGCGCAGTTCCCGGTGCGCGTGGTGTCGCTGCGCCGCTTCCTCGGGATTGCACCGGACGAGCTGATCGCCCGGGCGCTGGAGCTGCGCGCCGCGGCGAGCAACCAGCTTCGGCTCGGCATCGTCAAGATCGTCGTCGACGGGTCGATCCAAGGCTTCTCGGCTCGGCTCAATTGGCCGGGGTATTACAACGGCAAGCCGAACGGCCTCTGGTACGTGAACCCTGAACAGCTGCGCGCGGCTCTGGCCGGCGCGCTGAAGGCCGGCGTGCAGGTCCATGCGCACACCAACGGCGACGAAGCGACCGACCTCCTACTCGACTGCATGGAGGAAGCGCTGGCAAAGCACCCGTCGCGCGATCATCGCTTCACGATCCAGCACGCGCAGCTCGCCAATGCGTCGCAGTTCCGGCGCATGAAAGCGCTGGGAATGTGCGTGAACCTCTTCCCGAACCATCACTTCTACTGGGGCGACCAGCACTACGCGACCACGGTCGGCCCCGAGCGCGCCGAGCGCATGAATGCCTGCGCCACCGCCCTCGCAACCGGCGTGCCGCTCGCGATCCATTCCGACGCGCCGGTCACGCCGCTCGGGCCGCTGTTCACCGCATGGTGCGCCGTCAACCGCCGCACCGCCAGCGGCCGGACGCTGGGCGAGGCCGAGCGCATCGGCGTGGCGGAAGCGCTGCGCACGATTACGCTCGGCGCCGCCTATACGCTCAAGCTCGACCACGAGATCGGCTCGATCGAAGCCGGCAAGCGCGCCGACTTCGCGGTGCTCGAGGACGATCCGCTCGAAATCGCGCCCGACCGCCTGAAGGACGTGCGCGTCTGGGGCACGGTGCAGGACGGCCGGGTTTTTGAAGCACCGCCTCCACCCTGAACGTGGCTAAGCGCGTCCCGGTCACCGTCATCGGCGGCTACCTCGGCGCCGGCAAGACGACGCTGGTCAACCACCTGCTTCGCAATGCCGCGGGACGGCGCCTCGCGATCCTCGTCAACGATTTCGGCGACCTGCCGATCGACGCCGACCTCATCGAAGCTCAGTCCGACGACCTCATCAGCATTGCGGGAGGCTGCGTTTGCTGCTCCTTCGGCAGCGACCTCATGGGTGCGTTGATGAAGATTGTGGAGCGCAGGCCGGCGCCCGAACATGTCCTGCTCGAAACCAGCGGCGTCGCGCTGCCCGGCAGCGTTGCGCGCTCTGTCGCGTTGATCGCCGGGCTCTCGGTCGATGGGGTCGTCGTGCTTGCCGATGCCGAAACCGTTCGCGCCCGCGCGGACGACCGCTACATGGGCGACACGATCACACGCCAGCTGGCCGAGGCCGACCTCGTGGTCCTGAACAAGACGGATCTCGTCGACGAAGCGGTGAACAAGACGCTGTGCGAGTGGCTTGTGAAGTCGGCGCCGCAAGCGCGTGTCGTGAAGGCCGTAGGAGGCGAGGTCCCGATCGAGGTGCTCCTCGGCAAGAGGGAGCTTGCCGCAGGGAGGCTGTTCGAATCCGGATCGATCCGCGCCGCGCCGGACACGGCGTCGACTTACGCCAGCGCGAGTTTCGAAGTGCCGGCACCTGTCGACGTCGAAAAGTTTGCGCGCTCTCTCGCCGATCCCTCCTGTGGCCTGCTGCGCGCCAAGGGCGTCCTCCGCGACCGGGCCGGGCGGCTGAAGACACTCCATGTGGTCGGCACCCGCTCCGAAGTGACGCCGCATGCAGGCGAAAGCACGACCGGGATCGCCTGCATCGGGTTGCGGGCCTTGCTGGATCGCGCCGCGATCGAGCGCGCGCTGGCGGAGGCGACTACTGACATTCTTTTATCCAACCCCTAGGACTGGCGCGGCTCTCCAGCCAACCTACTGACATTTTTTAAGGTGTTGGAACCCTGAAATTTTCAATGAAGCGCAGGAGCACGCGGGTCGCCGTGCCGGCGTCTTCCTCGCTGATCGCCTCGGCCGGGTTGTGGCTCACGCCGCTTTTGCAGCGAACGAACAGCATGCCGATGTCCGCGATCGCCTGGATCGCCATACCGTCGTGCCCGGCGCCGCTTGGCAGCGCGCGCACCTTGAGGCCCTCCCCCTCGATCGCCGCGGCAATTTGCGCCTGCATCCACCCTGCGCACTGCGCCACGGGCTCGTCGTGCATCTTGTTCTCGTGCAGCTTCACGCCTCGCCGCTCGCAGATCGACCGCATCCCGGCGAGCACGTCGGCGACGGCCGCCTCCCGGTTTGCGTCGCGGGGCGAACGCAGGTCGAGCGAAAACTTCACGCGGCCGGGGATCACGTTCATCGCGCCCGGCAAGGTCTCCAGCTTGCCGACGGTCGCCACGAGCTCCGGCTCCGCCAACGCGCGCGCCTCGATCGCCAGAACGCATTCGGCCGCTGCGGCCAGCGCGTCCTTGCGAAGGCCCATCGGCACCGTGCCGGCGTGCCCGGCGAAGCCTTCGACCTCGAGCGAATAGCGCGTCGCGCCGTTGATCGCGGTAACCACCCCGACCGCGTGCCCCTCCGCCTCGAGCACCGGGCCCTGCTCGATATGCAGTTCCGCATACGCGAGCACCTGCTCCCGGGTGTGCGCCGCGTCGCCAATGCGCGAAGGGTCGAGCCCGAAACCGCGCATTGCCTCGGAGAGCTTGACGCCCTCCCTATCTACCGCGTCCAGCACCTCCTTGCGGGTCGTACCTGCCACGGCACGGCTGCCGAGGAACGTCGTGCCAAAGCGCACGCCTTCCTCGTCCGCGAAGCCGATGACTTCGACCGCGAAGGGCAGCCGCTTGCCGGCGGCATTTAGCGCATGCACGCAATCGACGGCGGTGATCACGCCGAGCATGCCGTCGTAGCGGCCGGCGTCGCGCACGGTGTCGAGGTGCGAGCCGAGCATCAGGCACGGCAGGCCGGGCTTTGTGCCTTCGTAGCGGCCGAAGCAGTTGCCGATCGCGTCGAGCCTTGCATCCATGCCCGCCTCGCGCATCCAGCCGAGCACGAGCTCGTTCACCGCACGCTGTTCCTGCGACAGGTAGACGCGCGTCAGGCCGCCCGGCAATTCGGAGTGCTTCGCCAGCGCATCGACCCGCTCCATCACGCGGCGCGCCGAGACCTTCTCCATGGAAGTGCTTTTGGTTTCCATCGCCCGAGTTTCTCAGCTATCGTCTGGCCATTGCAAATTCGCGCACAGGAGTGCATTCATGCCCGATCTTCAACCCCGCGCAATCCTCATCACCGGCGCTGCCACCGGCATCGGCGCCGCCACGGCCCGGCGTTTCATCAAGGAAGGCTGGCACGTGGCGATCAATTGCCTCGATGCCTCGCAACGCGAAGCTGCCGGCGCAATTGCTGCAGCCGCCGGCCCCGGCCAGAAAACCGCGATCCTGGAAGGCGACGTGTCGCGCGACGCGGATTGCGTTTTGCTGGTCAAGCGCACCGTCGAAGCGTTCGGCCGGCTCGATGCATTGGTGAATGCGGCCGGGATCAGCAAGATGGTTCCCCAGCCCGACCTGCATGGGTTGTCGGCCGAGGACTTCCAGCGCATCTATGCGGTCAACACGATCGGGCCGTTCCAGATGATCCGGGCCGCCGCGCCGCATCTCAAGGCCACCGGCAAAGGCGCAGTCGTTAACATCACGTCGCGCGCGGGGGTGACCGGCGGAGGATCGTCGATCGCCTACGCCGCCTCGAAGGGTGCCGCGAACACGCTCACTCTTTCACTGGCTCGAGTGTTGGCGCCCGAAATCCGGGTCAACGCCGTCTGCCCTGCGCTCACCGAGCATGGCTTCGTAGAGCGCCTCGCCCCTGAATCGTTCGCCGAGCGCAAGGCGCGGCAAATCGCAATTTCGCCGCTCAAGCAGATCGGCAAGCCTGAAGAAGTGGCTGAAGCCATCCACTGGTTGATTGCGAGCGGTTCGATGATGACCGGGTCGTTGGTGGACCTGGATTTCGGGATGCATCTGAACGCGACCTGAGTTGTCAAAGCTTGCGCGCCATCGGTGGAATGACTAATCGCAATGGAGAACGGACACATGCCCAAGCAAGCAAAAAATACAATCTGCCTTTGGTACGACCGCGACGCCGAGGAGGCTGCGCGTTTTTATGCAAAAACCTTTCCCGATTCTTCCGTTGGCGCGATATATCTCGCGCCAGGAGACTTCCCGGACGGGAAAAAAGGCGATGTGCTGACGGTGCTGTTTACGGTGCTTGGCATTCCCTGCCTCGGGCTCAATGGCGGTTCCGCGTTCAAGCAGACCGAAGCCTTTTCGTTCCAGGTCGCGACCGCCGACCAGGCCGAAACCGATCGTTACTGGAACGCAATCGTGGGCAACGGCGGACAGGAGAGCCAGTGCGGGTGGTGCAAGGACAAATGGGGCTTGTCCTGGCAGATCACGCCGGTCGCGCTGACCCAGGCGATCATCGATCCCGACCCCGCCGCGGCCAAGCGCGCGTTCGATTCGATGATGACGATGAGTAAAATCGACATCGCGAAAATCGAGGCGGCGCGCCGCGGTTCAATGGAAGGTTTGAAACGATGAGCAGCGACGCAAAGCTCCACGTGTACGACATCCTTGCCAAGGCCTTCACCCAGGAGGACGTGACAACGTGCTTCGCGCTCCTCGGGGACGCGAACATGAACTGGGCCTCGCGGCTGTCCCAGCAGGGATGCCGCATGGTCTATGTCAGGCACGAGCATTGCGCCCTCGCCGCGGCCATGGCGTACGCGCGAAAGAACGGGACCGTGGGCGTTGCGACCGTCACGTGCGGGCCCGGCGTGACGCAACTGATCACCGCGCTCCCCGCGGCGGTGCGCGCCCACCTGCCGCTGGTGGTGTTCGCGGGGGAGGCACCGCTGAAGAGCGGCTGGTACAACCAGGAGCTCGACCAGGCGCCGATCATCACTGCGACGGGGGCTGCCTATCACCGGCTGCACCTGCCCGAGCGCATGCCTGTGGCAGTCCGCGACGCTTTCCTGCAGGCGCGCCGCGAGCGCCGGCCTGTCGTGATCGGCGTTCCGTTCGATTTGCAGAACCGGCCCTGGGGCGGACCCGAGACGCTGCCCAAGCCTTCGCGCGAACTACTACCGCGCCCGTCGCCGATTCCGCCCCATCCCGACGACGTGGCCGAGGCCACGAAACTGTTTGCAGGTGCCGAGCGCGTGGTCGTGCTCGCGGGCCTCGGGGCGGTCGAAGCCGGTGCGGCGGCTGCCTGCCGGGAGTTGGCCGCGAAGACGGGCGGATTGCTCTCGACGACCCTGCCTGCACGAGGCATGTTCCACGACGACCCGTTTTGCATTGGCATCTCGGGCAGCTTTACGCCGGAGGTCGGGCTCGAGTACCTGGCGCAGGCCGACCTCGTCATCGCAGTCGGCTGTTCCCTCGCCTACCACGCGGGTGGCGGGGGCCAGCTCTGGCCGAAGGCGAAGATGCTGCAAATCGACATCGACCCGGTCGCGGTCAGCCAGGGCCAGGAGGTGGCGCGTCATCACCTGCGGGCCGACGCGCGCCTGGGCGTCGAGGCATTGACCGCGGCATTGCCGGCCCGCAGGGGCAGCTGGCGAAGCGAAGCGATGGCCGCGCGCATCCGCGATTCGAAGCCCGACAGCCAGGTGTTCGAGATCGAGCCGGGAATGCTCGATCCCCGCCTGGTGGTCGAGGCGCTGGAAGCGGCCTTGCCGCACGAGTGGGAGATGGTGAATTCTGGCGGCCACTGCTCATGGTTTTTCGCGCAGATGCCCTCGCGTCCGCAGGAGAAATTCCTCACCATCCGCGAGTTCGGCGCGATCGGTAACGGCATCTCGTTCGCGATCGGGGTGGCCGCAGCACGCCCGGATCGAACCGTCGTGCTGTTCGACGGCGACGGCAGCCTGATGATGCACGTGCAGGAGCTTGAAACCATCCAGCGCCATGGGTTGCGCATCCTGATCGTCGTGATGAATGACGGCGCGTACGGCTCCGAGCTGCACAAGCTGCGCGCGGAAG
>JANMDK010000367.1:0-11383 GCA_031376265.1 Pseudomonadota bacterium | reverse complement strand
TCCTGGCCGAACTGGCGCGAGCAGGTGCGCCTCTTGCAGATCGGGCTACCTATCGGCTTCACCTTCCTCGTGGACGTGACCTCGTTCACTTTCATGGCGCTGTTCATCGCGCGGCTGGGGACGGTGGCCTCGGGCAGCCACCAGATCGCGGCGAACTTCACCGCGCTCTGCTACATGATTCCCCTGGCGCTATCGAGCGCGGTGGGCGTGCTCGTCGGTCAGGCGATCGGCGCCGGCGACCTGCGGCGCGCGCGCCTGACCGGGCTCTTGGGCATCGGCGGCGGGCTCGCCATCGGCTGCTGCGTCGGGCTTTTCGTCTGGTTCGGGCGCGAGACGATCGCCGGCTTCTACACCAAGGACATGCAGGTGCATGCGGTGGCGGCCACGCTGCTGGGCTTCATGGCCTGCTACCACCTCTTCGATGCGATGTCGGCGATCTCGGTCAGCGCGCTGCGCGGCTACAAGATCACGTTCGTGCCGATGCTGGCCAACCTCGTTGCGCTCTGGGGGCTGGGCCTGGGCGGCGGCTATGCGCTGGCTTTCGGCCATGGTGGGCGGCCGGCGCTCGGCGCGCCTGGTTTCTGGATCGGCGCCATCGCCGGCATGATGACCGGGAGCCTGCTCATCGCGCTGTACTTCCTGCGCGTCAGCCGGGTCGACGGCCCGCGGGCGATTGCCGCGGCAAGAGCGGCGGGCTAGCTTCGGTGGAATAATCCCCGCATGAGCGCACACCAGAAAGTGGCCATCGTAACCGGCGCGGCGCGCGGCATCGGGCTTGCGATCGCGAAGAAATTCATCGAGCAAGGCTATGCGGTGGCGCTGGTGGACATCGACGCTACCGAGCTCGTGCGGGCCGAATCGACCCTCGGCGACGGGACGATGGCCGTCGTATGCGACGTCTCCGACCCGCGGCAGGTCAAGGCGACCGTCGACGAGGTCAAGGCGCGCTTCGGGCGCATCGATGCGCTGGTCAACAATGCCGGCATCGCGGTCTTCAAGCCGCTGCTCGAGACGACGCACGAGGAATGGGAGCGCGTGCTGGCGGTCAACCTCACCGGCCCTTTCCTCTTCGTGCAGGCCTGCGCGCCGGTGATGCTGCAGAACTCGGGCGGCTCGATCGTGAACATCGGCTCGATCTCCGGGCTGCGCGCGAGCACGCTGCGCGTCGCCTACGGCACCAGCAAGGCGGCGCTCGCGCATCTCACGCGCCAGCAGGCTTCCGAATTGGGCAATGTCGGCATCCGCGTGAACCTCGTCGCCCCCGGCCCGGTCGACACGGCGATGGCGAAACAGGTGCATACGCCCGACATCCGCGCGGACTACCATGCCGCGATCCCGCTGAACCGCTACGGGCTCGAAGAAGAAATCGCGGCGGCGGTGTGGTTCCTGTGCAGCGACGCGGCGAGCTACGTGAACGGGCAGGCGCTTGCGGTGGACGGCGGGTTCGACGCCGCGGGCATCGGCTTGCCGAGCCTGCGCCGCCAATAACTACAAAAACGAGGAGACTGAAATGAATCGAACCAGGACACTGGCTGCCGCGTTTGCAGCCGCGATTTCGCTCGTCTCGGCAAGCGCGCTCGCGCAGGCTTTCCCGACCAAGCCGATCCGCTTCATCATGCCCTACCCGCCCGGCGGCAGCTCGGAGATCCTCGCGCGGCCCATAGCGCTCGAGATGAGCAAGAACATCGGCCAGCAGGTCGTCATCGACTACAAGCCTGGGGCCGGCTCGACCATCGGCGCGGACATCACCGCCAAGTCGCCGTCCGACGGCCATACGATCGTCATGCTGCTCACGGCGCATGCGATCAACGCGTCGCTGATGCCCAAGCTGCCTTACGACACGGTGAAGGATTTCGCCTCGGTGACGCTGGCGGCGACGCTGCCGCTGGTCGTGGTGGTGAACTCGCAGTCGCCGATCCAGTCGATCCAGGAGCTGATCGCCGCGGCCAAGGCCAGCCCCGGCAAGCTCAACTACGCTTCCGCGGGCGCCGGCAACACCAGCCACCTTGCGGTCGAGTACTTCAAGACGGTGGTGGGCGTGGACCTTGCGCACGTGCCGTACAAAGGCAGCGGCCCGGCGGTGACGGCGCTCCTCGCACGCGAAGTCGACCTGATCTTCGACAGCCTGTCGTCGTCGCTTGCGCAGATCCAGGGCGGCAAGTTCCGCGCGATCGGCGTCTCGACCACCAAGCGCTCGCACGTGCTGCCGCAGGTGCCGACCATTGCGGAGTCCGGCGTGCCGGGCTTCGACATCTCAGTCTGGTACGGCGTCTTTGCGCCCGCGGCGACGCCGCCGGTCGTTGTGCAAAAACTCAACGCGGAGATCATCAAGGCGATGAACGCCGTGGCGGCGAAAGAGAGGATCGAAGGCTACGGCTACCAGATCGTCGGCTCGACGCCCGCGCAGCTAGACGCGCACGTGAAGACCGAGATCACCCGCTGGGCGAGAGTCGTCAAGGACTCCGGCGCGAAGCTGGAGTAGCCGCTGCGGCTGCGGCCGCGCACTTGGCGCAGATGCAGACTTTGCGCTTGGCGTCCTCCGGCACCCGGGCCAGCAGCGCCTCGCTGAACTCCGACGACTGGCACCAGCACGCCGCGCCCGGCGTCGCGCTTTCCATCACGCATCCGTTCGGCTGCCCGCACAGCGGGCAAAATATGGGGTCAGAGTCGAGTTTAACGACACGCCCCAAGGTGCTAACGATTTCCATGGAAAATCGACTCTGACCCCATTTAAAGGACCAGCTTCGATTTTTCCGCCGGGGCGTCGCATTCGACGTTGCCGCCGAGACGGGAAACGTGGACGCGCATCTCGTCGAGCTTGCGGTCGATGTCCTCGTCGTTCTGGTCGGGATCGTGGTGGAAGAGGTGCAGGCGCTTGACCTGCGCGCGCACCGCGAGGTCGGCCACTTCGCTGACGCAGGAATGGCCCCAGTCGACCTTCGACGGGTATTCGTGGTCGCGGTAGGTGGTGTCGGTGATCAACACGTCCGCCCCGCGCACGAATTCGACCAGCCGGTCGAGGTAGCGCTGGTCGCGGCGCGGGTCGCTCGGCAGGTAGAGCTCGTTATCCGTGATGTAGCAGGCCGTGCGACCGTGGCAGCGGACGCGGTAGCCGAGGCACGAGCCGGGGTGCTTGAGCAGCATCGTGTCGATCTTGACCAGGCCAAAGTCGAGCGTTTCCTCGCGCAGATCGCGGAAAACGAGGTGCGCGCCGAATTCGCGGATCGTCACCGGGAAGTACACGCCCTCCATCTGCGCGGCAATCGCGCGGGCGATCGTGAGGTCGCCCTGGTAGGGGCCGTAGATCTCGACCTGGTTGCCGCGCACATACAGCGGCGCGAAGAAAGGCACCGTGTTGATGTGGTCCCAGTGCGTGTGCGAGATGAAGATGCGCGCCGAGAAGCGCTGCTGCTTCGAGGCCATGATCCGGTCGGAGAGCTGCTTGATGCCCGAGCCGCAGTCGAAGATGTAGAGCGGCTCGCCGCCGATCTCCATCGTCACGCACGGCGTGTTGCCGCCGCGCCTCAGCGTGCCCGGACCTGGCACCGGCAGCGTGCCGTGCACGCCCCAGTAGGTGACCGCGATTTTTTCGGAGACGAATTCGTCGATCGATGAGAGCAGCGTTTCGGCGACGATCGGCTTGACGATGTAGCCGTCGGCGCCCAGTTCCCTCGCGCGGCGCCGGTCGAAGTCGTACGACTTGGCCGACAGCACGATGATCTTCATCGCGGCGAGTTCGGGGCGGCGGCGCAGCTCGCGGCAGAGCTCGAAGCCGTCCATCTCCGGCATCATGAGGTCGGTCAGCACGCAGTCCGGGCGCACGCCGGGGATTTCCTTGAGCGCCTGGATGCTCGACTCGCTCGACGTGACGGCATGGCCGGCTTTCTCGAGCAGCCGGCGCAGGATCATGAGGATGTCGGGATCGTCGTCGACGATGTAGAACTTCATTCTTCTCGGTCCGGATTCGGCGGGATCGCGCGCTCAGGCGGCAGGACGCCGCCCTTCGTAGGCATCATTGAGCAAAGATAACACGCCGGCCCGCTCGACTTTCCGCGGGTTCGGGTACGGGCTCTCGGTCGCGATCCCGGCTGCGCGCTCGAGGCCGTCCCTCGGCATGCCGATGTCGGCCAGGCGAAGCGCGAGGCCGAGCGCCTCCTCCAGGTCGTAGAGTCCCGTCGGCGCGTCCTCGACGCCGAGCGCGCGGGCGATCCTCGCCATCGCCTCGGGCGCCGATTCGCGGTTGTAACGCGCCGCGTGCGGCAGCACGATGCTGTGCGTCTCGGCGTGCGGCAGGTTGAAGGTGCCGCCGAGCACGTGGCAAAGCTTGTGATGCAGGCCCATGCCGGTCGTCGCGAACGATACGCCGGCGAGCCATGCGCCGTACAACGCATCGGAGCGCGCAGCGATGTCGCGCGGCGCGCCCATCACGCGAGGAAGGGCCGAAGCCAACGCGCGGATGCCCTCCTCCGCCTGCAGCGAATTGATCGGGTTGCCGTCGGCCGCATACAGTGCCTCGACGCAATGCGCGATCGCGTTCATGCCGCTCGCAGCCGTTAGCGCGGTCGGAAGCCCCAATGTCAGCTCGGCGTCATAAATCACCGTGCGGGGCAGCACCTTCGGGTCGCGCAAGGTTTTCTTCTGGCCGCCTTCGGTCATGCCGAGGATCGTGGTCATCTCCGATCCGGAATAAGTCGTCGGCACCGCGATGATCGGCAGCCCCGAGGTCAGCGCGATGGCTTTGCCCAGGCCTGTGGTCGAGCCGCCGCCGACAGCGATGCAGCAGTCGGCGCCGAGTTTTTCCGCCACGCGGCGCGCATCCGCCGCGATTTCCACCGGCACATGCATCACGGCCTTCGCATAGGTCCCGGCCCACCTCGAGCCGAGGCATTCGGCGACGGCTTTCACGCTCTCGCTGCGACCGGGCGTGGAGAGCACCAGCGCGCGTCTGGCCCCGAGCTTGTCCAGCTCGGCCGGCAGCTGCGAGACGCTCCCCGCGCCAAACACGACCCGCATGGGCAGGCCAGTGTAGAGGAAATCCTTCAAGTCAGTCGACCCGGATGTTGTTGTCGCGGATGACCTTCCCGAGCTTGTCCGACTCCACCTGGACGAACTTGAGGAAGTCTTCCGGCGAGCTGCCGACCACCTCGAATCCGCCTTCGACCAGGCGGGCACGCACGTCCGGCGTGTTGAGGGTGCGCACGATCTCGCGATTGATTCGCGCGAATACGTCCCGCGGCATGCCGGCTGGTCCAAGGAGCCCGAACCACGAAATCGCCTCGAACCCGGGATACGTCTCGGCAATCGTCGGCACGTCCGGCGCCTGCGCAAGCCGTGTCCGTCCGCCTACCGCGAGCGGCTTTACCTTGCCGCCTTTCACGTGCGGAAGGATCAGCGGCGAGGAAACGAAGCTGATGTTGACCTGGTTTCCGAGCAGGCCCTGCACCAGCGGGCCGCCGCCTTTGTACGGGATATGGAGCATCCTCACGCCCGCGGACTGCTGCAGGAGAAGCGCCCCGAGATGGTTGGAGCTCCCCGCGCCCACCGAGCCGTAGCTCACCGCGTCGGTGCCGAACCTCGCGGCGGCCATCGCATCCTTGAGGGTGGACGGCGCGAAAGTGCTGCTCGCCACCAGCATGCTTGGCGAAGTCGTCATCAGGCTGATGTGCTCGAGCGACTTGAAGATGTCCGGCGCCTGCTTGTAGAGGTGGTGGTTCACCGCATGCGTGTCGAACACCATGAGCAGCGTATAGCCGTCCGGCGGCGCCTTGGCCGCCTCCGATGCGCCGATCGAGCCTCCGGCCCCGCCTTTGTTATCGATGACGACCTGCTGGCCGAGGAGTTCGGAGAACCGCGCCTGCAGGATGCGCGCCACCTGGTCCGTGGTGCCGCCGGCGGGGAATGGCACGATGACCCGCACCGGCTTCACCGGATAGGCCTGCGCATGCAGAGACAACGAAGTTGCCATCGCCGCCAGCGCTAAAGCTGCTCCAACTACAGTACGAATCGACATTCGGTTCTCCCGGTTTGTCGCGGTCTTCGATGCCGCCTCGACAGTCTATCGGAGCGCTCGACCGCAATGCGGTCACGCGGTACGCTCGTCCGATGCCCGGCACGCCCTCCCGCTCCCGTAAATTGCCCGCCCCGAACACAGTGCTGGGCCTGGACCACCTGGTGCTTCGCGTGCGTGATTTGGCCACGAGCATCGATTTTTACAAAAAGGTGCTGGGAGCGACGATCGAGCGCCAGCTGCAAACGCCGCGCATCGTGCAGCTGCGCGTCGGCGATTCGCTGCTCGACCTCGTGCCGGGCCGCAAAGGCAAAGGTGCGGTGAACCTCGATCACTTCGCTTTCCGGGTCGCGCCTTTCGATGCCGTCGCGCTCAAGCGGCGGTTGAAAAAGTATGGCGTCGAGCCCGGCGAAGTGAAGGAGCGTTACGGCTCGGAAGGCTATGGACCTTCGGTGTATTTCTACGATCCCGACGGCAACATGGTCGAGCTCAAGGGGCCGGCGGCCCGGCCGCGCATCGTTCGGAAGTCCATCGGTCGGAAGTCCATCGGGCGAAAACGCGCTTAAGGACAATGCGGCAGCGCATCATGCAATAGCTGTTTCGCAAAATGCGTCTCCAGATACAATCCGGCGCACGCTGAACCCCGCCTGCCGCGGGAATTGCACCCTCAGGAGGGAGGATGCTGCAGACGGACCGAACGCCCGGAGTGAGCTCGCTTACTTCAACCCACGCGAGCCTGCTGAAGGTGATCGGCGTATCCGTCCGGTTCGGCGGCATCGTCGCCCTCGACGGCGTTTCCTTCGACGTTTCGCCCGGCCAGATCGTCGGCCTCATCGGCCCCAACGGCGCCGGCAAGACCACCCTCTTCAACTGCCTGTCGCGCCTGTATACCTGCGACGGCGGCAGCATCGATTTCAACGGCCTGCCGCTGCTCTCGATCCCGCGCCACAAGATCGCCGAATCCGGCATCGGCCGCACTTTCCAGAACCTCGCGCTCTTTCGCACCATGACGGTGCTCGACAACGTCATGCTCGGCTGCCACTCGCGCACCTCGACCGGCTTCTTCGCCAATGCGGTCCGCTTACCAAGCGTGCCCAAAGAGGAAGCCTCTTCCGCAGCCAAGGCGCGCCAGCTGATTTCGTTCCTTGCCCTGGACAGCGTCGCGCAAGCCCGGGTGGCGGACCTGCCGTTCGGCACGCAGAAGCGCGTCGAGCTGGCGCGCGCACTCGCAAGCGATCCGAAGCTGCTGCTGCTCGACGAGCCCGCGAGCGGCCTAAACCACGAGGAAGTCGGCGCGCTCGGCGACCTGATCCGGCACATCCGGGACGAACTCGGGGTGACAGTGCTTCTCGTCGAGCATCACATGAGCCTCGTGATGAGCGTCTCGGACAAGGTCGTGGCGCTCAACTTCGGCCGCAAGATCGCCGAGGGCACGCCGGCCGAAGTGCAGAAGCACCCGGAAGTCGTGCAGGCCTACCTGGGAACGGCGCAGTAATGGCGGCGCTCCTCGAAGTCGCCAACCTGCACGCGGCCTACGGGCCGACGCGCGTGCTGCACGGAATCAGCTTCGGCCTCGAGGAAGGCTCGATCACCGCCCTGCTCGGCGCCAACGGCGCGGGCAAGACCACGACCCTGCGCGCGCTTTGCGGCATGGTGAAGACGCAGGGCGAGGTGCGCTTCAGCGGCGCGCGCATCGACGGCAAGGCCACTGAAGATATCGTCCGGCTCGGCATCGCCCATGTGCCCGACGGCCGCGGCACGTTCGTGAATCTTTCGACCGAGGAAAACCTCCGCCTCGGCGCCTACGTGCGCAAGGACAAGAGCGGGCTCAACGACGACTTCGAGCGCATTTACGGCTATTTCCCGCGCCTGAAAGAGCGCCGCCACCAGCAGGCCGGCACGCTCTCGGGCGGCGAGCAGCAGATGCTCGCTGTGTCGCGCGCGCTGATGCTGCGGCCGAGGCTTCTGCTGCTCGACGAGCCTTCCTTTGGCCTCGCACCGCTGATCGTCCGGGAAATCTTCGAGATCATGCGCGGCATCAACCAGCGGGAGAAAGTGAGCATCCTGCTGGTCGAGCAGAATGCCGCCATGGCCCTGGACCTCGCCGACCGCGCCTACCTCATCGAGACCGGCAACGTGGTGCTCTCCGGCACCTCGGCCGAGATCAAGCAGAACGAAGCGGTGCGCCGCTCCTACCTGGGTTACTAGAGGGAAAGCCCCGACATGGAAACCTTCCTCCACCAGGTCATCGCCGGGCTCGCGACCGGCGGCATCTACGCAAGCGTCGCCCTGGCGCTGGTGATGATCTACCAGGCCACGCACCTGGTGAATTTCGCGCAGGGCGAGATCGCGATGTTCGCCACCTACATCGCCTGGACGCTGATCCAGACGGGCATGCCTTACTGGGCGGCTTTTTTCCTCACCGTGCTGATCGCCTTCGTGATGGGCGTGCTGATCGAGCGCATCATCGTGCGGCCGGTGGAACAGGCGCCAGTGTTGTCGGTCGTCGTGGTCTTCATCGGCCTGCTGGTGATCTTCAACAGCATGGCCGGCTGGATCTACACGTACACGATCAAGACTTTCCCGAGCCCTTTCCCGAAGGAGCCGCCCTTCGGCAGCCGGCTGGTGTCCTCGCATGAGCTCGGCGCGATCTGCGTGACGCTTGCGGTGCTCGCGCTCCTGTACGCGTTCTTCCGCTTCACGCCCCTGGGCCTCGCCATGCGGGCCGCCGCGCAGAATCCCGAGTCGAGCCGCCTTGTCGGCATCCGCGTCGGCTGGATGCTGGCGCTGGGATGGGGCCTCGCCTCGGCCATCGGCGCCATCGCCGGCATGATGGTCGCGCCGGTGGTGTTCCTCGACCCGAACATGATGGCCGGCATCCTGCTCTATGCGTTTGCGGCGGCGCTGGTCGGCGGGATCGATTCTCCGGGCGGGGCAGTGCTTGGCGGATTCATCGTCGGCGTCCTCGAGAACGTGCTGGGTGCCTATGTGATCGGCAACGAGCTCAAGCTTTCTGTCGCGCTGGTATTGATCATCGGCGTGCTGGTGGTCCGCCCCTCGGGCCTGTTCGGCAAGGTCCACGTCACGCGGGTATGAGCGCATGAACCAGACACTCACCGGTACCCAGCGCGCCATCGGGATTGCGGTCCTGATCCTGGCAGCCTGCGCGGTGCCGTTCCTCTTCAGCAACTACACGACGTTCCAGTGCACGCTGGTGCTGGTCTACGCGATCGCGCTGCTCGGGCTCAACATCCTCACCGGCTACAACGGCCAGATCTCGCTCGGCCACGGCGCGTTCTACGCGATCGGCGCCTACGTCACCGCCATCCTGATGGACAAGTATGGCGTGCCGTACTGGGCGACGATTCCTGCCGCCGGTGCCGTCTGCCTGCTGGTTGGATTCCTGTTCGGCCTGCCGGCACTGCGGCTCGAGGGCCTGTACCTGGCGCTCGCAACCTTCGCCCTCGGCGTCTCCCTTCCCCAGCTGCTCAAATACAAGCACCTGGAGCACTGGACCGGCGGCGTGCAGGGCATCGTGATCGTCAAACCGGACCCACCGTTCGGATTGCCACTGAATCCCGACCAGTGGCTCTATTACTTCACGCTCGCGGTCATGCTGGTCATGTTCCTGCTGGGATGGAACCTGCTGCGCGGGCGCGTGGGGCGGGCGCTCGTGGCGATCCGCGACCACCCCATTGCCGCGGAGGCAATGGGCGTTAACAACGCGATGTACAAGTCGCTCGCATTTGGCGTGAGCGCGATGTACACCGGCGTGGCCGGCGCGCTCGGCGCGATCGCGATCCAGTTCGTCGCGCCGGACAGCTTCACCATCTTCCTGTCGCTGACCTTCCTCATCGGCATCGTGATCGGCGGCCTGGCCTCGATCCCGGGCGCGATCTTCGGCGCGATCTTCACGCAGTTCGTGCCGAACATCGCCGACCAGCTCTCCAAGGCAGCGCCCTGGGCCATCTACGGCATCTTCCTTATTGGCTTCATGTACGTCATGCCGGTGGGCGTCGCCGGCGCAATCCGCATACTCTGGGCGAAGCTCACGCGTCCCAAAAGCAGCACCCCGCAGCGTTCGGGGAATCAACCCCTGGGTCAAAAGCCCACCGTAGAAGGAGGTCCACATGTCAGCTAGCAGGATTTTGGTCTTAGCCGCCGCAATGGCGGGATTGGCAGCAGCGCCGTACGCGCTTGCGCAGAAGAAGTACGACACCGGCGCGACCGACAAGGAAATCAAGATCGGCAACATCATGCCGTACAGCGGGCCCGCGTCCGCCTACGGCACGATCGGCAAGGTCGAGGCGGCGTACTTCAAGAAGGTCAACGACGAAGGCGGCATCAACGGCCGGCGCATCAACTTCATCTCGGTCGACGACGGCTACAGCCCGCCGAAGACGGTCGAAATGGCGCGCAAGCTCGTCGAGCAGGACGAGGTGCTGTTCCTGATGCAGCCGCTGGGCACGCCGCCGAACTCGGCGATCCACAAGTACATGAACGCGAAAAAGGTGCCGCAGCTCTTCGTGGCCACCGGCGCGACCAAGTGGAACGATCCCAAGGCCTTCCCGTGGACCATGGGCTGGCAGCCGAACTACCAGGTCGAGGGGGCGATCTACGCCAAGCACGTCCTCGCCACCAAGCCCGGCGCGAAGATCGCGATCCTTTTCCAGAACGACGATTACGGCAAGGATTACCTCAAGGGCTTCAAGGACGGGCTCGGCGCGGCGGTGAAGCAGATCGTCTCCGAAGTTTCGTACGAGACGAGCGACCCGACGGTCGATTCGCAGGTCGTGCAGATGCAGGGCTCGGGCGCGGATGTCTTCTTCAACATCACCACGCCCAAGTTCGCCGCCCAGGCAATCCGCAAGGCCTTCGACATCGGCTGGAAGCCGGTGCACTACCTCAACAACGTGTCGGCCTCGATCGGCTCGGTGCTCACGCCGGCCGGCCTCGACAAGTCGGTGGGCCTGATCTCGACCCAGTACCTCAAGGACCCTCTCGACTCGGCGTGGGCGAACGACAAGGGCATGAACGACTGGAAGGCCTTCATGGCCAAGTACTACCCTGAAGGCGACCTCAAGGACGCCTCGAACATCTACGGCTACTCGGTCGCCCAGACGATGGTGCAGGTGCTCAAGCAGGCCGGCGACAACCTCACGCGCGAGAACATCATGAAGCAGGCCGCCAGCCTTAAGGATCTCGAGCTGCCGCTCGCGCTGCCGGGCATCAAGATCAATACCAGCCCGACCGACTTCGCGCCCTTCCAGCAGGAGCAGATGGTGCGCTTCAACGGCAAGGAGTGGGTCCGCTTCGGCGAGATCATGAGCAGCAAGTAATCGTAAAAATGGGGCCAGGCTCAAGAAAAGGGGCCAG
>JANMDK010000309.1:0-11590 GCA_031376265.1 Pseudomonadota bacterium | reverse complement strand
CGCCAAGGGCCGGCGCCAGCTGGTGCCCACCGGCGAGCCCGAGGTGGTGGTTCCGGCCGACACCGTGCTGGTGGCGATCGGCCAGGAGAACGCCTTTCCCTGGATCGAGCGCGACTGCGGCATCGGGTTCGACCAGCACGGCCTGCCGGTGCTGGACGCGACGACCTTCCAGTCCACCCTGCCGCATGTGTTCTTCGGCGGCGACGCGGCTTTCGGCCCGAAGAACATCATCTGGGCAGTGGCGCACGGCCATGACGCCGCAGTGTCGATCGACAAGTTGCTCAGCGGCGAAGACATCTCCGTGCGCCCGGACCCGAACGTGCGCATGCTTTCGCAAAAGATGGGCATCCACGAGTGGAGCTACGACAACGACATCTCGGCGGACCAGCGCAACGTCGTGCCGTGGGCAGCGGCGGAGAAAACCCTCAAGAGCATCAAGATCGAAGTCGAGCTGGGGTTCGACCCAAAGACCGGTTTCAAGGAGGCGCAGCGATGCCTCAACTGCGACGTGCAGACGATATTTGCCAAGGACGCCTGCATCGAGTGCGATGCCTGCGTCGACATCTGCCCGATGGACTGCATCACCTTCACCCCCAACGGTGAAGAGGCCGACCTGAGGACGCGCCTCACCGCGCCCTCGCTGAACCTCACCCAGGACCTGTATGTCTCCGACTCGCTCAAGACCGGGCGCGTCATGGTGAAGGATGAGGACGTCTGCCTGCACTGCGGCCTGTGCGCCGAGCGCTGCCCCACCGGCGCCTGGGATATGCAGAAGTACCTCATCTCGATGACCCAGGCGGGACCGGCTTGCAGGACCACCGGAGCCCCCGAAAAAACCAGGAAAGCGGCATGAAGACCGGCGTGAAGCAGATCGAGGCAGTCAACGATTTCGTCATCAAGTTCGCCAACGTCAACGGCTCGGGCTCGGCCTCGGCCAACGAGCTGTTCGCGAAAGCGATCCTGCGCATGGGCGTGCCGGTGAGCCCGCGCAACATCTTCCCCTCGAACATCCAGGGGCTGCCCACCTGGTACGAGGTGCGCGTCACCGAAAAGGGCTGGCTCGGCCGCCGCGGCGGCGTCGACCTCATGGTGGCGATGAACCCGCAGACCTGGAACGCCGACCTCAAGGAGATCGAGCCGGGCGGCTACCTTTTCTACGACAACACCAAGCCGCTGCCGGCCTCCAAATTTCGCGAGGACATCACGGTGATCGGCATGCCCCTCACCGAGATCTGCAACGCGACCTACACCGACCCGCGCCAGCGCCAGCTCTTCAAGAACATCATCTACATCGGCGCGCTGTCCGCGCTGCTCGACATGGACGCCGGCGCGATCGCCGAGCTGATCGGCGAGCAGTACAAGGGCAAGGAGAAGCTCCTCAAGCCCAACCTCAACGCGCTGCAGCTCGGTCGACAGTACGCGCAGGAGCACCTCAAGAACGCCACCGGGCTGCGCGTGAAGAAGGCGGACAACGTCGGCGACCGCATCTTTGTCGACGGTAACAGCGCTGCGGCGCTTGGCGCGGTTTATGGCGGCGCATCGGTTTGCGCCTGGTACCCGATCACGCCGTCCTCGTCGGTGGCCGAAGCGTTCGAGAAGTATTGCTCCAAGCTTCGCGTCGACAAGGAGACCGGCAAGCACAAGTACGCGATCGTGCAGGGCGAGGACGAACTCGCTTCGGTCGGCATCGTCGTCGGGGCCGGCTGGAACGGCGCGCGCGCCTTTACTGCGACTTCAGGGCCCGGCGTCTCGCTGATGACCGAGTTCATCGGCCTGGCTTATTTCGCCGAGATCCCGATCACGATCATCGACGTGCAGCGCGGCGGCCCATCCACCGGCATGCCGACGCGCACGCAGCAGTCGGACGTCTACGCCTGCGCCTATGCGTCGCACGGCGACACCAAGCATGTGCTGCTCTTCCCCGAGGATCCGCACGAGTGCTTCGAGCACGCGGCAGCGGCGCTGGATTTGGCTGACCGACTGCAGACGCCGGTGTTCCTCATGACCGACCTCGATATCGGCATGAACCAGCGCCTCACCAAGCCTTTCGAATGGGACGACAACCGCACCTACGACCGCGGCAAGGTCATGACGCGCGAGATGCTCGAGGAGGGCCGCGAGTTCGGCCGCTACCTGGATGTGGATGGCGACGGGATCCCTTTCCGCACCTATCCGGGCACGCATCCCGACAAGGGCGGCTATTTCACGCGCGGCACGACCAAGAATGCCTACGCGATGTACTCCGAAGCCGGCCCGGACTATGTCTATAACGTGCAGCGGCTGCTGCGCAAGTTCGAGACGGCCAAGAGCCTCGTGCCGCAGCCCGTGGTGCGCAAGGCGCGCCAGAAGACCAAGTTCGGCGTCCTGTACTACGGCTCGACGAGCCCGGCGATGAACGAGGCGATCGAAGCACTGGAAGAGCAGGGCCAGCACGTCGACACAATGCGCCTGCGCGCTTTCCCCTTCCCGGATTCGGTCACAGATTTCATCGCCGACCACGAGCAATGCTTCGTCGTCGAGCAGAACCGCGACGCGCAGCTGCGCGGGCTGATCGTCAACGAGCTCAACATCGACCCGGCGCGCGTGATGCCGATCCTGCACTACGACGGCACGCCGATCACCGCGCGGTTCATCACGGCGGAAATCGGCGAGCGCATCCGGCTCATGAATGTCGAGCCGCTCAAGAAAGGGAAGGCCGCGTAATGACCTACATCGCAAAGCCACGACTGCATCACCCGACGCTGCCGGTCAACAAGGTCGGCTTCACCCGGCGCGACTATGAAGGCCGGGTCTCGACGCTCTGCGCCGGCTGCGGCCATGACTCGATCTCGGCTGCGATCATCCAGGCCTGCTGGGAGATGGACATCGAGCCGCACCGCGTGGCCAAGTTGTCCGGGATAGGATGCAGTTCCAAGACGCCGGATTACTTCCTCGGCAACTCGCACGGGTTCAACACCGTGCACGGCCGCATGCCCTCCGTGCTCACCGGCGCCAACCTCGCGAACCGCGACCTGCTTTACCTGGGCGTCTCGGGCGATGGTGACTCGGCGTCGATCGGGATCGGCCAGTTTGCGCACGTCATGCGGCGCGGCGTGAACATGGTCTACATCCTCGAGAACAACGGCGTCTACGGCCTCACCAAGGGCCAGTTCTCGGCCACCGCGGACCAGGGCTCCAAGTCCAAGCGCGGCGTAGAAAACACGGATGCGCCGGTCGACACGGTGTCGCTGGCGCTGATCATGGGCGCCACCTATGTCGCCCGCGGCTTCTCGGGCGACAAGCACCAGCTGGGGCCGATCATCAAGGCGGCCATCGCGCACAAGGGCGCGGCATTCATCGACATCGTCAGCCCCTGCGTGGCGTTCAACAACCACGCCGGCAGCACCAAGAGCTACGACTACGTGCGCGAGCACAACGACGCGGTCAACCGCATCGACTTCATTCCTTACAAGAGCGAGATCACGGTCGACTATCCCGAAGGCGAGGTGGTGGAGGTGGAGCAGCACGACGGCTCGGTCCTTCGCCTTCGCAAGCTGCACGCCGACTACGACCCGACCGACAAGATCCGCGCGATGAATTACATCCAGGAGCACCAGGCCAGGGGCGAGGTCGTCACGGGCCTTTTGTACGCCAAGCAGGACTCGGTTGACCTGCACGAGCACCTGAATACCGCCGAAACGGCCTTCAACAAGTACACCGCCAGGGACCTCTGCCCGGGCGCCGCCATCCTGGAGCGCCTGAACGCCTCGTTGCGCTAAGTCCAATCGAAAAGGGCCCGTGACCGGGCCCTAAAATGAAAAAAGCCCGGCAAGCCGGGCTTTTATTGCTACCTCACCAGGGCTTAGACGGCCTTGATGTTCGTCGCCTGCTCGCCTTTCGGGCCAGTGGTGACGTCGAAGGAGACCTTCTGGTTCTCCTTCAGGCTCTTGAAGCCGTCGCCGACGATCGCGGAGAAGTGGGCAAAGAGATCCTTGCCGCCGCCATCGGGGGTGATGAAGCCAAAGCCTTTAGCATCGTTGAACCATTTCACGGTACCGGTTGCCATTCTTGATATTCCTCAAAAAAGTTGATTTTGGGCGTTTGCCCGAATGCTGGAAGGTCAAGGGAAAAACGACGACCGATGAACACCGCTATTGCGGCTACAACGGGACATTAATTCACTTCTTGAGAATCCTGCACATGCGGTATACACCTGCTTGCCCGTTTGGTCAAGAAAGCGTGATTTAGTACCACGCCTTCATGGGGTTGGCGAGTTGCCTTTAGTGCGGTGCAGTATCAGAATTGCGCCCCTCACGTCCGTGGAAGGTCCTTTTGGACACCACCGCACCCCAAGACCGGCAGCACACCCAGACTCGCGCGGCCCTCACACTCGCCGCCCAGGGAATCGTCTACGGCGACATCGGCACCCGCGTCTTGTACGCGGCCAAGGAAGTCTTCAACCCTTCCCATGGCATCCCGCTGGATCACGGCACCATCATCGGGGGCATCTCGGCGCTGTTCTGGTCGCTGATGGTGGTGGTCTCGCTCAAGTACGTCGTGCTGATCATGCGGGCGGACAACAAGGGCGAGGGCGGGATCATGGCGCTGCTGGCGCTCTCGGCCTCCGCGGTGCAGGGCTTTCCCGGCTGGCGCGTGGCCTTGCCGATGCTGGGCGCGTTCGGCGCGGCACTCTTCTATGGCGACACGGTGCTCACCCCGGCCGTCACGGTGCTCTCGGCGGTCGAGGGGCTCGAAATCGGCACCAAGGCGTTCAAGCCGTTCGTCGTCCCGATCGCGGTCGGGATCCTGATCGCGCTGTTCATGTTCCAGCGCCGGGGCACGGCGGTGGTCGGCCGGTACTTCGGCCCGGTCATGCTGCTCTGGTTCACGACAATCGGCATTGTCGGTGTCGCGAACGTCGTCAAGCAGCCGGCGATTTTCGCCGCGCTGAACCCTCTGCACGGCCTCACTTTCGTCACCGCCCACGGCTGGTCTTCGTTCGTAGTGCTTGGCGCGATCATCCTCGGCGTGACCGGGGCGGAGGCGCTGTACGCCGACATGGGGCATTTCGGCAAGCGTCCGATCCGGATCGCCTGGTTCGGCCTCGTTTTCCCTGCGCTGACGCTGAACTATCTCGGCCAGGGGGCGCTTCTAATGACCGATCCCACGGCGGTGAAGAATCCCTTCTTCCTGATGTTCCCGGAGTGGGCCCTTTACCCGATGGTGGGCCTGTCGACGGTCGCCGGGATCATTGCCTCGCAGGCGGTCATTTCGGGCGCCTACTCGCTGACCAAGCAGGCCATCCAGCTCGGCTTCCTGCCGCGGATGAACATCATCCATACCTCCAACGAGATCGGCCAGATCTATCTGCCGGGCGTCAACTGGCTGCTGCTGGCGGCGGTGCTCGCGGCCGTGGTGGGGTTCGGCTCCTCGGAGTCGCTCAACTCGGCGTACGGCTTCTCGGTGGCCGGCACGATGCTGATCGACACCTTCCTGACCTTCTTCGTGATCCGTTTTGCGTGGAAGTACAACCTCATGCTCTGCCTGCTGGCCACTGGGTTCTTCATCATCGTCGACATTGCCTTCTTTTCCGCGAGCTTCACGAAGATTGCCGAGGGCGGCTGGTTCCCGCTCACGATCGCGTGCATCGTCTTCACGGTAATGATCACCTGGCGGCGCGGCCGGCAGATCCTGATGCGGCGCATGCAGAGTTCGGCGATTCCCCTGGAGATTTTTCGCAAATCGCTCCTGGAGTACCCGCCGAGCCGTGTGTCGGGCACCGCCATTTTCATGGCACCCGATTCCGGTGCGGTGCCTCACGCGCTGCTGCACAACCTTTCGCACAACAAGGTCCTTCACGAACGGGTGATCTTCGTCACCGTGATCATCTCGGATATCCCCTATGTGCCGGGCGTGGACCGCGTCAAGGTCGAGCCAATGGGCAACGAGTGGTACTCGATCCGCATGAATTTTGGTTTCAAGGACCGCCCGGACGTTTCGGAGGGCCTCAGGCTCTGCGCCGCGCACGGGCTCGAATTCAACCTGCTCGAAACCTCGTTTTTCCTCAACCGCGAAACGCTCATACCGGTGTCGGGCAACGAGGACGGCATGGCGCTCTGGCGAGAAAGGATGTTCGCAACGATGGCGCGAAATGCCTCGAGCATCACCGACTACTTCAACATTCCGACCAACCGCGTGATCGAGCTGGGCACGCGCATCGAAATCTGAGCGAGATTTGAGCGAGGCCTGAATTTGGACGCGACGATAGTGGACCTGCGCAGCGACACCGTGACGCGCCCTTCGGCGCCGATGCGCGCCGCGATGGCCGCGGCGGAGCTTGGCGACGACGTGTTCGGCGACGATCCGACGGTGAACGCGCTGCAGGCGAAAGCCGCCGGGATGCTTGGCTTCGAGGCGGCGCTCTTCTTCCCGACCGGCACCCAGTCGAACCTCGCGGCGCTAATGAGCCACTGCCAGCGCGGCGACGAATACCTCGTCGGCCAGGAGGCGCACACCTATCGCTACGAAGGCGGCGGCGGCGCGGTGCTCGGCTCGATCCAGCCGCAGCCTCTGGCAAACCGGCCCGACGGCACGATGGACCTGGCCGATGTCGAGGCCGCGATCAAGCCGGACGATCCGCATTTCGCGCGCACCCGATTGCTGTCGCTGGAAAACACGCTCGGCGGCAAAGTGATCCCGCAATCCTGGATCGCGGAGGCGCTGGCGATGGCCAAGCGCCGCGGCCTGGCCACCCATCTCGACGGCGCGCGGATCTTCAACGCGGCGGTGAAGCAGGGCGCCCCAGCGGAGTCGATCTGCAGCGGATTCGACTCGGTGTCGGTGTGCCTCTCGAAAGGGCTCGGCGCGCCGGCGGGCACGGTGCTTGTCGGCTCGAAAGCCCTGGTCGCGCTGGCAAAGCGCGCCCGCAAGATCCTCGGCGGCGCGATGCGCCAGGCGGGGGTGGTTGCCGCAGCCGGCCTGTATGGGCTCGAGAACAATGTTGAAAGACTCGCGGAAGACCATGCCAATGCTTCACTTCTGGCAGCGTTGCTTTCGGAAATCCGCGGGATCGAGGTCGAGCCGGTCCAGACCAACATGGTGTTCGTGCGCATCCCGCCGGCGCGCTGCCCGGCGCTCGCGGCCCATCTCGAGGCGTCAGGCGTGAAAGCGCTGGTGGGCGCGCGCACGCGCCTTTGCACTCATCTCGATGTGGATGCGGCAGGCGTCGAGCGCGCCGCGCAGGCCTTCCGGAGTTTCTTTACTTCGTAAGCAGCGTGAATTTCGCGTCCATGCGCGCAAGGCACTTGTGCAGCATCTCGGACTCGTGCTCTGTGCTCTTTCCCGGCGCATCGAAAACGCTCTCGACCACCGCCACGAGGAACGCCTCGTCCTCGTCGTCCTGCGCGAACCAGCGCATTTCCGGCGGGTGGCCGCGGATCGCCATGAGGTCGCCGAGCAGCCGGTCCATGAATTCGCTGCGCGTCATGCCCGCGTCGCGCGAGAGCGCGGTGTTGCGGATGAATTCCCCGGCCTCGCGGCATTCCTGGACCGAGGGCTTTCCCGCCATCGCTCCGCCTGCGCAGAACGAGAGCGCCGCAGCAATCGTCAGCGTACTGAATCGGATCTTGGTCATGTCGATCTCCTTACGCCGGCAACTCTAGCCGCTATCGGCCTGCGACACAGTGTGTTTGGTCCCACTACCGAACTGCGCCCACGCCACGCCCGCCATGGTGACCAGCGCGCCGGTGATCTTCAGCCACGTGAAATTCTCGCCCAATGTGATCCAGGACACCAATCCTGCAATTGGCGGCATCATGTACATCAGCGGGGCGCTTTTTGCGACGCCGCGAACCTGGTTGATCCACGCCCAGCCCAGCCATCCGAGGAAAGACGAGAGGGTCACCGCGTAGAACATCCAGACCCAGATCGTCGCCGGCAGATCGCGCCAGGGCTCGGCAAGGAAAGCCGGCAGCGTGAAAAGCAGCACGGGCGGCGCCCCGACGAGCAGCGTGTAGCCCAGGAGCACCGGCGCGCCGTAGCGCGAAGTCAGCGGCCTCGTCACCACGGTATAAAGCGAGAAAAGGCCGGCCGCGAGCAGCAGCACGAGGTCGCCCAGGCCGGCGCGCAGTACGCCGCTGGAAAACTTGTCGGACATGAACAGCAGGATGCCGAGGAAGGCCGCGACGGTGCCGACCACCTGCGGCGTGCGCAGTTTTTCCGCGCCGAGCGCGACGAGGATCAGCAATGTCCAAAGCGGGCCGCTCGTCAGCACCAGCGAGCTCGAGAAGGGCGTCGAGAGGTGCAGTCCCCAGGTGACGATGCCGACATGCGCGGTGTGGCCGATCAGCCCCGCCGCGAGGAAGCGCGGCCAGTCGCGCCGGTGCGGCAACGAGCTGGCGAAGCGCCCGCGATAAAGCCAGGCGAGCATCAGGAGGCCGAGCAGCATCATCCAGAGGAAGCGCACGAACAGCATCGCGCTGACCGAGACCTGGTCGAGGATCGTCTTGGTGACCGAGAAATTCACGCCCCAGATGACCATCAATGCGACCGCGATCGACAAAGACCAGCGGGCGAGGCCTTTGTCGACGGGGAGGCTCATTGGCGAAGGATACAATAGGGCACTTCCGCTTCCCCGCATTCGCGCCGCTGTTTTGAACGCACCCTCGATCCCCATTTCGCCGCAGCTGGCGGCGCGCGCCGCGGTTCGCGCGCTCGACGCCTCGAAGATCCGTGAGCTTGTCAACGAAGGCATCGGCAACCCGGACGTGCTCGCGTTCTGGGTCGGCGAGCCGGACGAGCCGACTCCGGACTTCATCCGCAAGGCCGGCGTGGACGCGATCGCCGCGGGTGACACGTTCTACACGCACAACCTCGGCATCCCGCCGCTGCGCGAAGAGCTCGCCGCGTACATTTCGCGCCTGCACCGCCCGACCAGCCCGGAAAGCATCGCGGTCACCAGCGCCGGCGTGAATGCGCTGATGCTGGTCTCGCAGCTCTTGCTCGATCCGGGCGATCGTGTGGTCGAGGTCACGCCGCTCTGGCCGAACCTCGTCGAGATTCCCAAGATCCTCAGCGCCAAGGTGCAGTGCGTGAACTTGCGCTTCGACCGGGCCGGCTGGAAGCTCGACCTGGACGAGTTGCTAGACGCTTTGACGCCCGGCACGAAGGCGCTCTACATCAACTCGCCGAACAATCCCACCGGCTGGACGCTCGCGAGGACCGAGCAGCAGGCGATCCTTGAGCGCTGCCGCAAGCACGGCATCTGGATCTTCGCCGACGACGCTTACGAGCGCCTGTACTTTGGAGACGCCCCCGGCGGAGAAACCCTCGGCGGCAGCCCCAGCACCAATTCGCCGGCCGCGCCCTCGTTCCTCGACATCGCCGGGCCCGGCGACCGGGTGGTCAGCACCAACACGTTCTCGAAGTCGTGGCTAATGACCGGGTGGCGGCTTGGATGGCTGGTGGTGCCGGAGCAGCTCACTTCCGACCTGGGCAAGCTAATCGAATACAACACCTCGTGCGCGCCCGGATTCGTGCAGCAGGCGGGCATCGTCGCGATCCGCGAAGGCGAGCCGGTCATTTCGCGCTCGGTGGGGCGCTTTCGCGCTGCGCGGGATTTCCTGGTCTCTGAGCTCAACAAGATTCCTGGTGTCGAAGCCGCGCTGCCCTCCGGCGCGATGTACGCCTTCCTGCGCGTGGACGGGGTGGAAGACAGCCTCGAGTTCTGCAAGCGCCTGGTGCGAGAGGCCGGCCTGGGCCTCGCCCCGGGCTCCGCGTTCGGCCCAGAGGGCGAGGGCTACTTGCGCTGGTGCTTCGCCTCCTCGCAGGAGCGGCTTGCCGACGGCGTCGCGCGATTGCGCAAGGCGCTCTCCGCCGAAAGCTAGGAACTAGCCGCGCGAGGTGACGACCGGCGTCGCGGCCGCGCTGATCGAGCCGATGTCGCCGGTGATCTGGCCGCCTTCCTCGATCTTGATGCTGCCGTAGCGGATCTTGCCGGACACCTTGCCGCTTGCGTGGATCACGAGCTGCTTCCTTGCGGTGAGCTCGCCGTCGAAGCGCCCGTGGATTTCGGCGATGTCGATCGACGCGGCGCCGTTGAACACGCCGTGCTCGGCGATCTGGATCACGCGGCTGTCGAGCGCGGACTCGACGCGGCCCTCGACCACCAGCGTGTCGCAATCGGTGATCTCGACGCCCTTGAGCTTCACGTCGGGGCCGACGATGAGCTTGCTGCCTTCGCCGGGCCGCGTGGCGGGCGTGGGTTTCGAGGGTTCTATGATCGCTGCGTTCGCGGGCGGGCTCACCGGCACCGCGCGCTCGGCGATGGCGGCCGCAACCGCCGGGGACGGCGTGATCGGGCGCATGTTGGGTTCTTCTCGGCGGCGGAACAGGCTATCTCTTTGCAGCATGGGGACTCCCTCCAGGTTGGAAATGCAGGGCAGGGCCTTTGCACGGAGCGTGCCAGCGCAAAATGGCCTGCGGATCAGCGGCTTGCAGAAGGCGCGTTCGGAACGCCTGTCGGTCGTGCCCGACACGCGCGCGAATGCGGATCCGCGGTCGCGTTGATTGCATTGCGTATTCGACGATCGGGCGCTGTCGGGACTGCCCAACATCGCGCGGCGATTATTCGTGGCGCGCCTCTTGCTAGAATCGATGCACCACAAAAATACCGGGAGAAGAAAAACATGAACCCCTTGTACGCCTCCGCGCTGCTCGCCGTCGGCCTTGTCCTCAGCAACGCGGTCCACGCGCATATCGGCGTCCATGCCGGCGGCAGTTTCGAGACCGGCCTGTTGCATCCCTTCTCCGGGTTCGACCACCTGCTCGCGATGATTGCGGTTGGCCTCTGGGCCGTGCAGGCCGGCGGGCGCAACCTCATCGTGGTGCCGGCCGCTTTCGTCGTTGCCATGGCGCTCGGCACCTGGCTGGGCATTGCCGGTGGTTACCTGCCCCTGGCACAGGAAGGCATCGCCGCGTCAGTCGTGATGCTTGGCCTGCTCGTCGCCTTTGCTGTGCGCGGCGTGTGGCAGTGGGCCGCGCCGCTGGTATCGGTGTTCGCGCTTTTCCATGGCTACGCGCACGGCACCGAAATCCCGGCGTTCATGAATCCCGGGGGCTACCTCGCCGGCATCCTGCTGGCCACGCTAGCCTTGCATGCAAGCGGGGCAGCCGCAGCGGTCACCTTGCGCAGCCGGGCGATGGCCTTGCGCGCGGGCGGGGCGGCGATCGCGCTTGGCGGGCTGTGGATTGCGCTCGGCGCCTAGTACCTGGCCGCTACTGACATTCTATTCCTCAACCCCTAGAGCCGGCGCGGCTCTCCGGGGAACTTGCTGACATTTAGCCGGCGCTGCGCCGCTCCCCGGCCGCGGCGAAAACGGCGCTTGCGCGCACTATCCTCGCCTCGCCGCAGTGGATGTAGCAATTGGCAAACGTGAGCCGCCCACCGCTCTTCTGCACGTCGGTGCGCACTTCAAGCCAGTCGCCGACTTTGGCGCTGCCGACGTAGTCGATCGTCAGGCTCGCGGTCACGGCGCTCCTTGGCGGATCGGCCAGGTAAGCGATCGTGTACCCGAGCGCGAGGTCGGCCAGCGTCGCGAGCAAGCCGCCGTGG
>JANMDK010000063.1:0-2051 GCA_031376265.1 Pseudomonadota bacterium | reverse complement strand
CTTCGACAGCCGTTGGAAGCGCTGCGATTCCTGCTTGAGAATGGTGCGCGATGGACCCCAGATGATCGGTTGATTGCCGACACGAGGCGCTCGCTTTATCGTCTCGACCAAGACGCAACAGTAGCTGTGTTGGACGTGCTTCGAAAGCACGACGCCTGCAACGATAAGGTCCTGGACGCTCTTATTAGCACGCCGAAGATGCGCAGTATTCTTAAATCTGTTGCTGGATGGCGATCTGAAGATAAGCGGCGAGGACTTTCGAAATCAATTGTCACCAGACGTAGGTCTTGCCCCAGCAAGCCTGGCGCGCCCGCGAGAAGCGTCCCCCCGTCCCGCTATGATCGGGAGCGCCTGTACGAGGAGGTCTGGACAGAACCGACCCAGAAGGTCGCCGAGCGTTATGGTGTTTCCGACGTTGCAATCGCCAAGGCGTGCGCGTCGCTTAATATTCCTAAGCCACCACGCGGCTACTGGGCCCAATACGTAGCCGGTCAAAAATTACCCAAACGACCACCGCTTCCAAAGTACGGCGTATAAAACCGATCCGGGATATCAAAATACAGCGAAGCAAAGATCTGGGTCCGGTATTGGGCCATGGAAAGGATCGGCAAGGCACATCGGCAAAGCGGTGCAATCTTGGAAGAGAAATTCCCTTATAGTCAGTGACCTGTAGGTCATTTAATATCGGCAAATGCCATCCCCGCGTCTACCCGTCGAGTTGCCAAGTCAAATCGAGCCCTGCTTTGTAGATGGGCCGCGAGGCGAACTACTGGATTTGCTGACGGAGTTGCCCGCCACGGCCGGTAAGCTCGGCGACCGACTCCACCCCAGAACAGCCGCCAGTCTGGCGAGACTGGTACGGGTCATGAACTGCTACTACTCCAACCTGATCGAGGGGCACAACACCAGGCCACGAGACATCGAGCGGGCGCTGGCCAACGAATTCGATACCGACGAGGCGCGGCGCAATCTTCAGATCGAGGCCCGTGCCCACATCCGCCTGCAGGAGATCATCGACGCCGAGCATGCGGCCGGAAGTTTGGCCGACCCAGTCAGCATCGATTTTATCCAACGACTGCATCGCGACTTCTATCTCGGCGCGCCGGAGCCGATGCTTCGGATTACTGATAACGGCAAGGACTTCCTCATGAAGCCGGGGGAGTTTCGCAATGATCCCGGGCAGGAGGTCGTAGTGGGCCGGCACGTGCCGCCTAGTAGCGCCGTGGTGGCCAACTTCATGGATTATTTTTCGCAGCGCTATGCTTTCATGCGCCTGAGTGCCGCGCAGCGCATTCTCGGACTGCCGGCAGCGCATCATCGATTGAACTACATCCATCCTTTCCCTGATGGCAACGGGCGGGTGAGCCGCCTCGTGAGTCACGCGATGGCCCTTAAGGCCGGCATTGGCGCGCACGGGCTGTGGTCAATTTCCAGGGGGCTCGCGCGCGGGCTGGAAGATGTCGGTGAGTACAAACGGATGATGGACCACGCTGACACGCCACGGCACGGCGATCTCGACGGCAGGGGCAATCTCTCGCAGAGCGCACTGGCGGACTTTTCGATCTGGTTCCTGAAAATTTGTCTCGACCAGGTGCGCTTCATGACTGAGCTGTTCGATATTGATGGCCTTGCTGGACGCTTGCGCGCCTATGCCGGCATCACTGGTTTTCGAACAGAGGCGGCGACCTTACTGACCGAGATTTTTCATCGCGGCGAAATCGCGCGTGGTGATGTTCAGGTAATTACTAGCCTGCGCGAGCGAACCGCTAGAACGCTTTTAGCCGATCTTCTGAAGGACGGCATCCTGGCTTCCAACAGTGAGAAAGGCGCAGTCTTCCTGCGCTTCCCAGTGGAAAAGCGCGACGTGCTGTTCCCTCGACTCTTCGCGGGGACGTGACCCGATCAGGCAATTTCGGCAGTGGGGAATTGGTGGGGAACGGTTGAACACCGTCCCCCACCATCAGACACTTACGGCAACAGGCGTCTGCGAAGAAATTAATTAAATCAATTGGTTAAAGGTCCCGGGGCCATTCTCATAATGCTGAGGTCGG